>JANYLN010000118.1 GCA_025357795.1 Planctomycetota bacterium | reverse complement strand
GGTCTTCAGCAAGATCATCAAGCGGCCCAACGGTATGTTCCTGGTCACCGGGCCAACCGGTTCGGGCAAGACCACCACGCTCTACGCCGCCCTGCAGGAACTCAACCGCCCCGACCGCAAGATCATCACCGCGGAAGACCCCGTCGAGTACAACTTCCCCGGCATCAACCAGTGCCAGGTCAAGGAAGACATCGAACTGACCTTCGCCAAGATCCTCCGCGCCATGCTGCGCCAGGCGCCCCAAATCATCCTCGTCGGCGAAATCCGCGATAAGGAAACCGCCGAGATCGCCATCCAGGCCGCCCTGACCGGTCACTTGGTCTTCTCCACCCTGCACACCAATGACGCCCCCAGCGCGATCACCCGTCTAATCGATATGGGCGTCAAGCCCTTCCTGGTCGCCAGCTCGATCCAGGCGATCCTGGCCCAGCGGCTCATTCGCGTGCTGTGCGTCGAGTGCAAACAGCCTGATCCGGCCCCCGACCGCTTCTTGCTCAAATTGTGCGGCATCACCGATGAGGAGGCCCACAACCACACGGTCCACAAGCCCGTCGGCTGCAAGATCTGCCACGGGACGGGCTATCGCGGCCGACTGGGCATCTACGAGTTGATGCTCCTGAGCAACGAGGTCCGCGAACTGGCGTTCAACCGCGCCCCGACCAGCCAGCTCCGCCGCGCCGCCAAGACCGCCGGCATGAGGCCGCTGGTCAACGACGGCAAGGTCAAGATCCTCAGAGGCACCACCTCTCCGGCGGAGATCGCCCGCGTGACCCAGACCGAAGGCGTGATCGCCGATTGACAGGGCGCACGCGCCACAGGTGGTACCCGACAGAGGTGATTCGCCCCGGTAGCCTCGGGCGAAACCATAAGAAAGAGAGACACAAGCGATGGCAATGATCCATGTTGACCGGTTGTTGGAGACGTGCATCCGACGCGGCGCCAGCGACGTCCACATCACCGTGGGTCGCCCGCCGGTGCTGCGGCTGCATGGCAAGCTGCGCAGCCTGGAGACCAAGGTCCTCGAACCGAGCGACACACTGAGCCTGATGAAACAGATCACCCCCGACCGCAACCAGCAGGAACTGCAGGAGGTCGGCGGCACCGACTTCGGTTTCGCCTACGGCGACAAGGCCCGTTTTCGCGTTTCCGTCTTCCGCCAGAAGGGCAACGTCGCAATCGTGATGCGGCAAATCCCGTACAAGTTCCTCACCTTCGAGGAGATCGGCCTGCCGCAGATCTGTAAGGCCCTCGTCCGCCGCCCTCGCGGGCTGTTCCTGGTGACCGGCCCGACCGGCTCGGGCAAGACCACCACGCTGGCCTGTATGATCAACTACGTCAACGACAATTTCGATCGCCACATCGTGACGGTCGAAGACCCGATCGAGTACTACCACACGCACAAAAAATCACTGGTCAACCAGCGCGAAGTCGGCAACGACGTGCCCAGCTTCTCCGAGGCCCTCCGCCGCGTGCTGCGGATGGACCCCGACGTGATCCTCGTCGGTGAACTCCGAGACCTGGAAACCATGGCGGCCGCGATCGCCGCCGCCGAGACGGGTCACTTGGTCTTCGGCACCCTGCACACCACCGGTGCGGCCGGTACGATCAACCGAATCATCGACCAGTTCCCCCCCGATCAGCAGGAGCAGATCCGCGTGCAGCTGGCCTTCAACCTGATCGGGGTGCTCAGCCAGGCCCTCATGCCCCGGGCCAACTCCCCGGGCATGGTGGCGGCCTACGAGTTCATGGTGGTCACCCCGGCCATCGCGAATCTGATCCGCGAGAATAAGTCGTTCCGTATCGACTCAAGCATCCAGACCGGTAAGAAGTGGGGCATGCAGCTGCTCGACGAACACCTGTGGATCCTCTACACCCAGAACATCATCAGCGGCGAGGAGATGATCGATAAGTCTCGTCATCCCGGCGAGTTGCAAGAGAAGATGGAGGCTTGGCACCGCCGCAAGGGTACGGAAATGGACGGTGGCGAGGTTACCGAGGCTACGCAGTAGCCAGCCGAATCGCGGTTCCCGAGTTGCGGGAACCGCCATAACAACGGCCACGGCCCGGTGATAGGTAGTCGGACCCCCCGGATGGGGGGCTGGGCGGACACTTGGGGTACTCGTACTATTGATGTGAATGCCACGCATTCAGGAGCCGCACTCGTATGGCAGAGGTCGTAAAATACCCACCCATTGAGCAGCTGAAGGGCCGCCCCCTGGGCCGCGTCCTCATGAAGATGGGCAAGGTGACCCGGGCGGGGGTCCACGAGGCCCTGCAGCTGCAGAAGCAGCAGAAACGCCCGCTGGGCCAGATCCTCCGGGAACTGGGCTACATCCAGGAAGAAGACCTGCAACTGGCCCTGGCCTTCCAGATCGGCATGGAGGCGACCGACCTCTCCAAGGTCGACGTCGATAAGGCCGTCCTCGCGATGGTCCCGGCCCAGGTGGCCCACACCTACCGCGTCGTACCCATCGACTACAGCAAGGACGGCAACCTGCTGACCATCGTCCTCGACTCGCCCGATAACTTCCAGGCCACCGACGACCTCAAGACGCTCATGGGCTTCAACGTCAAGGCCATGATCGTCCCCGCCGACCAGCTCAACAACGCCCTGCAACGCTACTACCCCGAGGACGCCAGCGGCTCCGTGACGGACATCCTCAGGGAGATCGAACAGGATGCGGACCTGTCCAAGTTCGAGGGCCGCGGAGGCTCCATCGACCTCGATGAACTCCGCATGATGGTCGACTCCAACCCTGTCAAGAAACTCCTCAACCTCGTGCTGCTCCAGGCGATCAAGGACAAGGCGTCGGACATCCACTTCGAACCCTTCGAGGACGAGTTCAAGATGCGATACCGCATCGACGGCGTCCTCTACGAAATGGTCCCGCCCCCCCGCCACATCGCCTACGCGATCAGCTCCCGTATCAAGGTCATGGCCAATCTCGACATCGCCGAGCGGCGCATGCCCCAGGACGGCCGCATCGCCCTGCTGGTCAGCCAGAACCCCGTCGACCTCCGCGTCAGCGTCTTGCCGACGATGTTCGGCGAAAGCGTCGTGCTCCGTGTGCTCGACCGCTCCCAGGTCAACCTGGACATGGAGAAACTGGGCCTGCGAGAGGACGATCTACGGATCGTCCGGCAGATGATGGGTAAGCCCCACGGCATCATCATCGTCACCGGCCCGACCGGCTCCGGCAAGACGACTACCCTGTATGCGGCCCTCCGTGAACTCAACACCATTGACGTGAAGATCCTGACCGCCGAAGACCCCGTCGAATATGACGTGGATGGCATGATCCAGGTGCAGATCAACCCCGACATCGGCATGACCTTCGCCCGCGCCCTGCGATCGTTCTTGCGGCAGGACCCCGACATCATCCTCGTCGGCGAGATTCGTGACAAGGAAACAGCTGTTATGGCTGTGCAGTCCGCCCTGACGGGTCACCTCGTCTTCTCGACCCTGCACACCAATGACGCGTCCTCGTCAATCGCGCGTCTGCTCGACCTCGGACTCGAGCCGTTCCAGGTCACCGCCGCAACCGAAGCAGTCATCGCCCAGCGACTGGTCCGACGCATCTGCGAGCACTGCAAGGAAGAGTACGAGCCCACCGAAGAGAT
>JANYLN010000096.1 GCA_025357795.1 Planctomycetota bacterium | reverse complement strand
CCTGCCTGGGCAAGGCGCTGGGGTTAGAGAGTCGAATCGTCTGTCATAGCCAGGAGGCCGGCAGGCGGCTGGAGCAGGCTGGGGCGTCGAGCGAGGCGGTGATGGTGCTTGCGCCTGCGATCGATGCGAGTTTGCTGGGGGCGGTGGCGTCGCGGCGGGGGGAGATCCGCGAGCGGTTGGGGCTGGCTTCGGCGGAGTCGCCTGTGTTTGCGGTGCCGCGGCTTGTGGGGGGGGATAGCGGGCATTTCCGGGCGGCGTGGGCGGTTCTGCTGCTGCAGAAGGGTGGGCTGCCGGCGAGGTTGCTGCTGGCGGGGCCGAACCGGGAGGCGGCCCGGTGCGGGCGGTTCGCGGTGTCCTGTCGGGAGCCGGGGGTGATCGTTGTGGCGCCGGCTGGGACGGGGTGGCTGGAGGTCGTGGCGGCGGCGGATGGGCTGGTGGTGCCGGGGCCGGGGCTGTACGACCCGGTGGCTGTGGCGTGGGCGATGGCGGCGGAGCGGCCTGTCGTGTCGGCGGGGGTGGCGGATTCGCTGCTGCTGGACGCCGGGACGCACGTGGCCAGCCGGGACGGCGAGCCGCTGAATCTGGCGCGGGCGATGATGCGGGTCTGGCAGGACCGTTCGCTGGCGGCATCGATTACGCTGGCGGGGCAGGAGCGAGTGCGTCAGGTGTGCGATCCGGCGGCGGTGGCGAGGGCTTGCCTGGCGGCGTGCCGCGGCGCGGTTTGTCAGGGTAATGGCGGGGTGTGAGCGAATACGGCGTAGCCCTTCATTGTAGACTGTAACACTCCTTAAACACGCAAGTTGTGTGCTGGCTGTCACTTCGCACAAAGTTTCCCAGGACGCTGCAATTCCGTATTGACACTCGCCGCAAAGTTCGGTATTTGTTAGGGTGTTCCCACACGGGAGGGAAGACACGTCTTGTTCGTGGCCTATTGGGCGAAGGGGGTAGCATGCGTGCTTTGACAATGGAGCAGCAGGAATTGGTATCGCGGCACGTGGCGCTCGTGCGGATGCAAGTGAGGCGGCAGCTGCAGCGGCTGCCTGCGGATCTGCGGCGGCGTGAGCAGGAAGACCTGGTGCAGGAGGGGATGCTGGGGTTGATGCGGGCGGCGGGCGGCTACGAGCCGCCGCGGTGCGGGCCGTTTGCGCCGTATGCGCTGGCGTACATTCACGGGGCGGTGTGCCGGTACCTGCTGCAGCAGATGGATGGGCTGGCGATGCCGACGACGCAGGCGAAGGAGGTCGTTCGGCAGCGGCAGCGGGCGGCGGTGCAGGCGGAACTGCTGGCGGCAGGGTTGGGGGTGGCGGAGGGGGCCGCGGGCGAGACGGCGGAGCGGCTGCCTCGATTCTACGAGTTGGAGGTGTCGGGGGCGGCGCTGGCGGAGGTCGCCCAGCGGCGCGATCGGGAGCAGGCGAGGGAGGCGGCGGACGCGGGCGAGGGGGGCGAGGCGGGCTGGACGGTTGAGCAGCTGCATGCGCAGTGCGAGCAGGCGCTGGCGTGGGCGATCGGGCGTGTGAAGGCTACGCCGGGAGTGAAGATCGATCATGCGGTGCTGGTCGAGGCGGTGGTCCAGGAGCGGCTGCGGGTGCCGGACCGACAGTTTCGTACGTCGAGGCGGACGCTGGCGCGGCGGTTCGGCTGCTCGCCCACGCGGGTGTGGAATTTGGAGCTGCGGCTCGTGCGGCTCGTGCAACGGCGACTGGCGGGGGAGGCAGGAATCTCGCAGGCGGCGGATACGCTTGTATTCCAGGGCAGAAGGTCGAGGGGCAAGGCGAGCGGGGAGGCGGTGGTGTCGCGGGCGGCGGCGGGGCTGGTTTGTCCGGTGGGCCGGGTGGTGCGTTGGCGAGGGGCGCCGCTGTCGGAGAGGGATGTGCTGGGGGCGGGCGGGTCGTTACAGATTCGTTACTGAAGTGGTGTTGAGGAGGCAGGCGGCGGGAACTGATGGTTCCCGCCGCCTTGTGTGTGTCAGAAAAATGTATCGGGCGGAGGTCTTGCCTACTTGCTTGCCTGCAGGTCGGCGAGCACGGTGCTGACGGCTTCGACGAAGAAGTACTCGCCCCACATGACGGATTCGTCCACGCCGAGGCCCTTGTGGATGTGGTAGACGCCGCGCTTCAGGATGCCTTCCCAGCCGGGGGTGTTGATCGCCAGGTACGCGTCGGTCATGAGGCTAGAGAGGATCGTCATGGCGTACTGGCGGTAGAGGCGGCGGCGGGTGCAGTCGCCGCTGATTTTGGAGAGTTGCCAGAGGCCCATCGCGGCGATGGCGGCGGCGGAGGAGTCGGGCTGCTTGCGGGAGTCGGCGGGGGCGTCGTAGTCCCAGGGCGGCACGCCGTGATCGGGGGTATGGGAGAGGTAGAAGTCAGCGCAGGCCTGGGCGGACTGCAAGAACCGGGCGTCCTGCGTTTGCGTATAAACGGTACCGAAGCCGTAGAGGGCCCAGGCCAGGCCGCGGGACCAGCAGGAGTCGCCTCGATAGCCCTGGTGGGTGGTCTGGCGGAGGAACTCGCCTGTGGTCAAGTCGAAGATGCCTTCGTGGCTGGCGGAGCCGTCGCCGCGGAGGAGGGTGCGGCGGGTAGTGAGGCAGTGCTGGGTCGCCAGGCGGTAGAGGGCCTTGTCATTGGTCTGGAGGGCGGCGTAGAAGATCACGGGCACGTTCATCATGATGTCGATGAAGAGCGATTCGTCGGAGATGAACGAGCGGAGGTACTGGCCTTTTTCCTTGAAACGAAGCGCCAGGGTGCGGCCCGCGTGGATGACGACCTGCTGGAGGGCCGCATCGGGCTTGCCTTCGCGGACGGTGGCCTCATACCATCGCTTGTAGGTCCCGTGGAAGAAGAGGAAGCCGAGGTCGTGGACGTTGCGGTCGTCCTTGCGGGGCTCGATTTTGCGGGAGTAGTCCTCGGCGGTCTTGCGGAACCAGGGGTCGGAGGTGCGGTCGTAAATGTGCCACATCATGCCGGGCAGGAATCCTTCGCACCAGTTGGTCCAGGATTCGCCCGCGTGTTTCCATTTGCCCTTGGCGGTGTACATGGGGAAGAAACCGGGGTAGGTCTCGACGATCCCGCGGACCTGGCTGGCTGCGAACTGCAGCGTCTTGTTGAGTTGGGCTATGAAGGCCTGCTCGTTTTGCATGGTTTTGGATTCCTTGCCACCAGGGGCTATCACAATACCTGTTCCTGCTGTATCTTGCGTGTTGCTTTCGAGAGAGCCAGGAATATAACCATCCAGCGTGTGTTGGCCAAGGGCCTTGACGGGCCGGCCAGGATGACACATGACGGAAATCTCGGATATTTCACAGATTATGGAGCAGCCTTGCCGGGTCTTTCGGCCTTGGAACGGTCATCTGCCCCAACGGGTGATGGTGATCGCGAACCCGCGCGCCGGGCGTGGGACGAGCTTGGGGCTGGTCAACCAGTTGGGCGCATTGTTCCGCGAGGCGGGGATTGCCTGCGCGGTATCGCTGACGGACGAGGCGGGGCATGCGACGGTGCTGGCCCAGCAGGCGGCGGGCGAGGTCGATCTGATTGTGGTGGTTGGCGGGGACGGGACGGTCAACGAGGTGCTGCAGGCGGTCGGGCCGGAGCGGCCTGCGGTGCTGATTGTGCCGGTGGGGACGGAGAACGTGCTGGCGAAGTACCTGGGGCTGACGGCGTCGCCGAAGCGGCTGTGGAAGGTGGTGCAGGACGGGATGGCGGTGCGGTTCGACCTGGGGCGGGTCGGGCAGCGGCGGTTTTCGATGCTGGCAAGCGTGGGTTTTGACGCCGCCATCGTGCATGCGCTGCACGCGGAGCGGAGCGGCAATATCACGCACTTGAGTTATTTCTGGCCCATCTGGCGATCGTTCTGGCAATACGATTGGCCCATCCTGTCGGTGGTGGCGGACGAGAAGGAAGTGTTCCACGGGCGGGCGATGATCGTGGTCGGAAACATCAGCCGGTACGCGCTGGGGCTGCGGATCTGCGGCGAGGCGCAGCCTACGGATGGAATGCTCGACCTGTTCATCATGGAGTGCCAGAGCCGCTGGGATCTGCTGAAGTGGGCGTCGGCGGTGGCGACGCGGATGCACACGCGGTTTAGCCTGGGGGTGTCCGCGCGGGCGAAGCACATCCGCATCGTGCCGGTCGGCAAGACGACGATCCCGGTGGAGATCGACGGTGACCCGGCGGGGCAGGTGCCCGTGGAGATCGACGTAATGCCGGCGGCGGCGACACTGCTGTGCTGGCGGGGCAGCAGCGAGCAGTTCATGCGGGCGCGGCCGGGCGGCGGGAATGGGCGTTGAGAACGGCCGTGCAGCGGTCCTCCGCTGTGGTTGGCATCCTGCAGAGTGACGTGCGACCCTCCCTGCGACAATCCCATTTCGATCGGGTAAACTACCCACCTGTTCGGCTATTGCGATCCAAGGGAGTGCAGGCATGACAGACGGGCTATCGGTAACGGACAAGCGGGTGTCGATCGGCGAGGTGGTCGTCGGGGCGGGGGCGCCGCTGGCGGTGCTGGCGGGGCCGTGCGTGATCGAGTCGCTGGATCATTGCCTGCGGCTGGGGGAGCAGGCGGCGGCGGCGTGCCGGAAGCTTGGGATCGGCTATGCGTTCAAGGCGAGTTTCGACAAGGCCAATCGCACGAGCGTGACGAGCTATCGCGGGCCGGGGCTGGAGGAGGGGCTGCGGATGCTCGAGACGGTGCGGCAACGGTTGGGCGTGCCGGTGGTCAGCGACATTCACGATCCGGGGCAGGCCGAGCCGGCGGGACAGGTGTTGGATTGTCTGCAGATCCCGGCGTTTCTGTGTCGGCAGACGGACCTGGTGGTAGCGGCGGCGAAGACGGGCAAGCCGGTCAACATCAAGAAGGGGCAATTTGTCTCGCCGCAGGAGATGCAGTTCGCGGTTGCCAAGGCCCGGCAGGCCGGCAGCGAGAAGATCCTGCTGTGCGAGCGGGGGACGTTTTTCGGGTACGGCCGATTGGTGAACGATTTTACGGGTCTGGCGGTCATGCGGCAGTGGGCGCCGGTGGTGTTCGATGCGACGCACTCGACGCAGGAGCCGGGGGCGGCTGGGGGCAAGAGCGGGGGCAACCGGCACTTTGTGCCGCTGCTGGCGAAGGCGGCGGTGGCGGCGGGGTGCGATGGGCTGTTCCTGGAGATCCACGACGATCCGGCGAATGCGAAGAGCGATGCGGCGACGGTGTGGCCCATCGAGAGGCTTGAGGATCTCCTGCGGTCGTGCGCGGCGGTGCATGCGGCGGGGCGCTGTTAGTTATTGCTTGTTATTTGTAACAACAACAACTGAATCCGCAGATTACGCCGATTGAAACGGCAACGACAGCAACAGCGCCACAGATGAACACGGATTCACACGGATCACAACAGCAATATCATTCAGCGTCGCCAGGCGAGGAGGCGTTTGACGAGGGTCTTCATGCGCGGGGTGAGGCGGGTGCGGGTGCAGGCATCGGCGGCCTTGCGGATGGCATCGCTCAGGGTGGGGTAGGGGCGGACCATGTCGGCGATACGATCCAGGCCGATGTTGTGGGTCATGGCGAGAGTAATCTCGCCTATCATCTCGCTTGCGTGGCGGGCGACGATGGTTGCGCCGGCGATGCGGTCGGTGGCCTTGTGCGTGTGGATCTTGACCAGGCCGGTCTCCTCGCTGTCGATGATCGCCCGATCGATCGTGTGCAGCGGAACATTGTAGGTGTCCATATCGATGCCGCGGCGGGCGGCCTGTTCGCAGTTGAGGCCGACCTGGGCGATCTCGGGATCGGTGTAGGCGCACGAGGGGATGACCAGGTCACTGAAGCGGCGGCGGCCGAAGAGCAGGGCGTTGTGCAGGACGACGCGGGCCATGGCCTGGGCGGCGTGGGTGTGGCGATGGTGGGTGCAGACGTCGCCCGCGGCGTAGATATCGCGGTTGCTCGTGCGAAGGCGGTCGTCGACGATCACGCCGCGCAGGACGTCGTAGCGGACGCCGGCGGCGGGGAGGTTGAGGCCTTCGATGTTGGGGGCGCGGCCCGCGGAGACGAGGATCTGGTCGACGGCGAAGTTAAGCAGTTGCTTGTCCTGGCGGAGATGGACGATTTTATCGCGGTCGATCGCGCGGACGTGGGTGACGACGGCGCCGAGGTGGAGGTTCACGTCGTCGCGCTGCAGGCAGCCTGCCAGCAGGCGGGCGGCGTCGGCGTCGGCGTCTGGAAGGATGCGGTCTTCGCGTTCGATGAGAGCGACTTCGCTGCCTAGTCTGCAGAAGGCCTGGGCGAGTTCGCAGCCTACGGGTCCGGCGCCGATGATTGCGAGGCGGCGGGGCTGGCTGGTGAGGGTGAAGATGGACTCGTTGGTCAGGTAGCCCGCGCGGTCGATGCCTTCGATGGCGGGGATGACGGGCCTGGAGCCGGTGGCGATCAGGGCCCGGGCGAAGCGAAGGGTCGCGCCGCCTACGGTCAGGGTATTGCGGCCGGAGAAGACGCCGCGGCCCAGGTAGATATCGACGCCTTTGTCGCGGAAGCGGCGGGCGGAGTCGCGGAGGCTCAGGTGGCTGCGGACCTGGCGCATGCGGGCCATGACGGCGGCGAAGTCCTCGTCGATGTCCTGGCAGAGGCGGATGCCGAAGCGGCAGGCCTTGTAGACGTCATGGTAGGCGCGGGCGGAGCGAATCAGGCACTTGGAGGGCACGGAGCCGACGTTGAGGCTGTCGCCGCCCATGAGTTTCTCTTCGATGAGGGCGACCTTGGCGCCGAGGGCGGCGGCGCCGGCCGCGGCGGCGAGGCCAGCGGGTCCGGCCCCGATCACGACGAGGTTGTAACGTCCCGGCGGCTGCGGATTCACCCAGTCGGGCGGGCAGGCGTTGGAGACCAGCGCTGCGTTGTATTGATCTTGCTGGAGGGCCTGCGGGCTGTCCGTCATCGGGTGCACTCCTGGAGGCTGCCAAGTCTCCATGTAATTCTAGGGAGTGGGCGAGGGGCGTTTCTCGGTACGGGGGCGAGGAACGACGTGAACCACGCGTACAACGTGAACGACGCTGGCTGCGAGCGGCTACGGCGGTCGGAGGCAACAACAACGGGCACGACGACGATCTGTGGTCCTGCCTGAGAGCCGGACCAGGCCAGCCCCCAAGGGACGGTTTGCTTTGAGCGATGTCGGGGGCGGCAGGCGGTCTTGTGAGGGGTTTTCACGGTGGCGGGGAATGATGGAAAGACCATGGGCTGCGGCAATCGGCGCGTTTTACCAGGCGCCGACGGCCACAGCCCATATGTCCAAAGCAGACGTCTTTTCCACGGAAGGACACGACGTCGCGTACTGCCTGCTAACGGGTCGTTACTGCGGGATTGAGAAGCCGTACTTGGCCAAGCATGCCGGGTTGGCAAATGCCTTCAGGAATGTCGGACCGACGGTGGTGGTGTCGCAGCTGCCGGCTGCGGCGATCACGGGGAGAGATACAGCAACGGCCAGGATCAGGGTCATAACGCGCTTCATAAACTGCCTCCGATTTGCCAGCGAAACTCCAGGTTACTCTTTCACCCTGTTTGTTATCGGCAGGGCGTGTGTGTTGAGTCCTTGTTTTCTTGTGCAGGTTGCGGCATGGGTGTAGGAGGCTTGTGCCACGCCAAGGACAGACCGCCCTAACGACCTTGGTTTTCAAGGTATTAGGGGAACCTGACAGGAGAAGGAGCGATGGATCTGGCAGGTGAGAAATCCAGGCCGGGTCAGCGAGGCGCTGCGGCGCGTCTCGCTGACCCGGGACCGGCTTGGCGGAGGCTTGTGCCGATGGGCCGGCAGAAGCCGAAGGGGTAGTGGTTCGGATTATTGGCCTTTGGTCGCCTGGGTCGGTTCGCTGGCGGGGGCGGACTGCACGGCGAGGGGCTCGCCTGCGAGGGCCTTGGCGACCAGGGGCTTGATCTGTTCGATGGTGTCCTGCCAGGCGAGGATGCGGCCTGCCGGGTCGATGAGGAACATACTGCCCTGGCTTGGCATGTCGAAGTTGTGGAACAGGGTCCAGTCGTCGGTGAAGACTTGGGGCCAGGTGAGGCCCTTTTGGGTGGCGTAGGCCGGGAAGTCTTCGGGCATTCGGCCGGGGTAAATCGTAATCAACACGATGCGATCGGCTCTGGCGATTGGCTTGTGCAGGGCCTTCAGATCGTCGAGCCAGCTGGCGGCGTTGGTGGGCGGGCGGAAGTCCAGCAGGACGTATTTGCCGCGAAGGTCGGCGAGTTTGAGGGGCTTGCCGTGGATATCCGTCATCGTCATTTCAGGGGCAGGATCGCTGGCCGTGACCGGCTTGAAGGTGGTGATCGACAAGGAGCCAAGGTCCATCGACACGCCGGAGAGGGACTCAGGCAGTTCCGGCACGACGACTTCCTGCTCGAACTGGGCAAACGGCGTGACGGCGTCCGCCTGGCCGGGGACCGGTTCGTTGGCCGAGAGGCTCAGTTCGTAGGTGCCTGGCCTGACATCTTCGATGGTGAAGCGGCCATCGGGCTCGGTTTGGACGGTGTAGTGGCGGGGCGGGTTGTCGGCCAGTTTCTTCGCCTCCGGGTGGGACTCGATCCACTGCTGGCGCCACTGCCGCTGCTGCTGGGCGGTCATGTCGAGCCAGTCTTTGGGCGGCGTGATGTAGGAGATGTCCTTGTGTCCGCGGTTCTCCTGGAGCGAGCCGTCCAGGTCGGCGGCTCGCAGGCGGGCCTGGGCCTCATCCGAGGCGGTGATGCGGCCGATGATATTCCGGCCCGCGCCGCCGATCTTGACGGTGACGGTCTTGCCGGCGTTGACGCTGATTAACGTGGAACTGACGGTCCGCCTGCGGTTGCCGCTGGATTTCGTCCGGCCAATGCTGCCCTGGCCGGGGACGGCCCGTTCGATGACGAACTTTCCGGCCTCGTTGGCGATGGTCTGGGAGTCGTACATGACGTTCGGGCCATTTTGTCTGAAGATCCTGTGGTATGTCAGGTCTATTCTCTCGCCTGCACCGGGCTTGTCGTTGACCAGGACGGTGCCCTCGATGCGGCCCCAGGGCTGGAGGGTGATCCGGGGAGCGGCCTCTAGTGACTCCCGCGAGGCCTCCTTCCAGCCTGTTTCGTGCAGGACCACCAGCAGGCAGTCCTTGAGGTCGCTACGCATCGTGAGGGTGCCGTCGGGGCCGGCCTTGCGGATGTCAGCGCCGTACCGCTTCTCGAAACCGCCGTTGGTGACGTTGGCCCAATTCGAGCCTTTGAGGACGGTGTATTCGGCGGCGGCGGCGGGCTTGCCGTCGGGCTGCAGGACGGTGACCGCCAGCGTCTTGGGCGGGTCGAAGGGCGGGCCCACGGTGAGACCCTCCTCGGGTTCGACGGGGTAGGGCGGACCGCCGAAGCCGGAGACGTCGTAGATGTCGACGGGGAGGGCGACCTCTTCGGGTGGGTCGATGAGGTAGGCACAGGTGCGGATGCCGATGAGCATCAGGCGGTTGCTGGGCATGCGGTCGGAGAATTCGACCTTGCCAGCGGGGATTTTGACGGGGGTGAGGTCGAGGTGGAGGCCACTGCTGGACTGCTCGATGTTCATTTCGTAGGTGCCGGAGTTGAGCACGAGGTATTTGGTGACGCCCAGGCGGACGGAGCCTTGGGGTTGATCGGGGCGACCGGACTCGGGTTGCAGCTCCTGCTCGCCATCGAGGCCGAGGACCAGGTAATCGCCGCGGGAGGGGCCGCCTTCAGGGGCCTTGGGGTCGAGGCCGACGCGGTCGGTGAACCGGCCGTTGCGGTTCTCGTCGATGACGGCGGCCTGGAGGGGCTTGCCGTCGAGGAGGATGGTACCGCGAGCCCAGTATTGCGGGTAGATCCGGCCGCCGAAGGACAGGGTCGCGTCGGGCTCTGCCTCGGCGGTGCGCCAGCCCTTGAAGGTGATGCGGCAGACGGGCTCGGGGCGGGCAGGGCCGCTGCGTAGTACGCGGACGCCGTGGAAGACCATGTCGAACTTCTTATGGGGGGTGTCCTTGCTGACGTCGGATTCCAAGGGCTTGTAGGTGGTGACCTGGCCGGTGAAGTCCTCCTGGCCTTCGAGATCGACATGGAGGGTATCGAAGCCGGTGCCGGTACCGCCTGACTCGTCGAAGAGCAAGGCGCTGAGGTAGCCTGTGTTGGTGTCGTGCCAGAGGACGGCACGGTCGCTTCTGGCGAGGGCGGGCCTGGTCGTAGGGGTCTTCATGCCGCCCATGCCTTGCATGGTCCACATGCCGACGAACCCATCGGGCATGGGCTCGAAGGGCAAGTTGACCGTGCCCGGGCGGGAGGCTGGGGCGGTGGCGGTCGGCTGGGTGGCTGCGGGCTGGGTAGCGGGCGCGGCGAAGAGGGCGGGGGCCAGGGCGATGATGGTGACCAGCAGAAGCGCGGTGCGAAGTGTACGTGTGGGCATGGGTGCTGCTCCTTCCTTGACAACCGGTTCAGGATTCTGGGCTGCGGGTTCCGAGTTACAACCAAAGCAACGGCGATCTATCGGCCGGGCGCGACAGAACCCCGCCGTTCGGTCAGCGGCCGCCCGCCCCGGTGGCTGCCTGGGGGTCGGTGGTCCTGGCGGCGTTGTCGCGTTTGAGGGCGATGTCGATGGTTCGGTCGCCGTCGGCGCTGCGGAAGCCCTTGGAGACGCCGGAGAGGTAGCCCGGGGCGTCGATGCGGACGACGTACTGCCGGGACTGCTGGGCGATCTGGAGGCTGAACTGGCCGTTGGTGCCGGTTGCCTTGGCCTGGTCCTGCCAGCGATAGAAGCCGGGGATGCCGTATTCGGTGCCGGGGGTGGCGGTGAACGAGGCGACCGGCTGGCCTGTGGCGGCGTCGGTGACGAGGCCGGTGACCATGACCTGGGAGCGAAGGGTGATGATTAGTTCATCGCGGTCGGCGGCGAGGCGGAGGTCCTCCAGGGGCATGTAGCCTTCGGCGGTGATGCGGAAGACGGCCTCGTCGGCGGGGGCGTCGGGCCAGGTCCAGCGGCCCTGGGCGTCGGTGCGGGTGAACCAGAAGATGCCGCGGGCGCCGCGCCAGGATTGCAGGAAGACCTGGGCCGAGGGGATGGGGTTGCCGTAGGGGTCAACGATGCGGGACTTGAGGAGGTTGCCGGGTTCGAGTTTGAAGTCCACGGGGTGCATGTTCTCCTCGACGGTGATGGTCTTCTGCTCGGGGGCGCAGCCGGGGGCGTGGACGGTGACGTTGAGCCGGCGAGGGGTGAGCTTGCCGATGCGGTAGCGGCCCTGGCGGTCGGTCTTGACGACGCTGTAATTGCCGTAGTTGATCGTGGCATTTTCGACGGGCTTGTTCTTGTGGTTGACGACCTTGCCGGCCAGGACGATGCCTTCCTTCATGACCAGGTCGCAGGTCTGGCTGCGCAGTTCGTTGACCGCGACGGAACGGGAGGGCTGCTGGTCGCTGATGTATTGCGGGTGGCTCAGGCCGATCTGCACGCGGGAGAGGTCGGCGGGGGCGGCATCGCAGTGCCACTTGCCGCGTTTGTCGGTGAGGATCCTGAGCCGGTCGAGGGTCGGGAAGCCGCCGCCCGGGCGAAGGGCCCCTGGCAGGACGCGGATCATTACGGAGACCCCGGCGATGGGCCGGCCGCGTTCCTCGTGGACGACGCCGCCGATGGTTGTGCCGCGTTCGAGGACCCAGGTGTACTGGGTGGGCAGGGGCTGGTTGGGGCCAGATCGCCAGGAGACGCAGGTCGGGACGTAGCCTGGCGCGTCGATGGTGGCGGTGACGTACTGCGCGGCGGGCGGCACCTGGATCGTGCAGTGGCCGTTGGCGTCGCTGGTGCAGCGGCGCGAGCCGCCGGACCAGCGACCGGAGAAGCCGCCGGCGTAGCTGCTGACGTTGATGGCGGCGCGGGGGATGGGCTCGTTGGTGGTCGCGAGGACCTGGACCTCGATGGTGGGCCAGTTGGGGCGGAGGGCAAAGCCGAAGGGGTTGTTGCGGGGCTGGGCCCAGTGGACGGCGTTGGTGGTGCCGAGTTCGCCTCCGGGGGGTTCGGTGGCGAAGAGCATCTGGTCGCGGTCGGCGAGGGAGTCGAAGCCTTGCGGGCCGAGGGAGTCGAAGCCTTCGGGGGCGAAGAGCGTGACGGGGCCGCCGGCGGGGGCATTGAACGTAAAGGCGCCGAAGGCGGGGAGGTAGTAGGTATCGCCGGGGACCTGGACGTAGCTGCCGGGGTTGTCGAGCAGGACGCAGGCGTTGGTGCCGAACATGGCCAGGCGGGTGCCGTTGTGCGGGTACTGGGCGATATCAACGGAGGCGGTGGGCACGTTGGAGGGGACGAGTTGGAGGTCGACGCCCTGGTCGGTCTGGCTGGCCTGGATCTCGAAGATGCCGGAGTCGGTGACGAGGTACTGGGTGTTCATGGAGCGGGCCGAGCCGGTCTTGCCGAGCCAGCTGTTGGGATCGCCGGGCTGGAGGGCGGCTTCGCCGGGCTTACCGATGATGAGGAAGTCGCTGCGGACCACTCCGGAGTCCTCGCCGGGCGACATGTTGTTCAGGCAATTCGGCCGCATCCCGTGGCGGTTGACCGCGCTGTCGTTGAAGGTGCCGTCGACCATGGCGACCGGCGTGGCCTGCCCGTTGACCTGGATGGTGCCGATCGCCCACTGGGCGGGGATCATGTTCAGCAGGTACTCGGACCCTTCGATGCGATCGGGGTTCTGCTCCAGGAACATCTGCACGTGGGCCGACCCTCCCTCGGAGACGCTGTCCGGGCCCCTGGGGATGTTGA
>JANYLN010000081.1 GCA_025357795.1 Planctomycetota bacterium | reverse complement strand
GGCATTCGAGCGGGCGGTGGCTGGTATCCGGCACTGCCGGGCGGTCCAGCAGCGGGTGGGGCTGCGGATGACGCTGACGGACCACAACATCGACCAGTTGCCCGCGATCTTCGACTTCGTGGAGGCCGAGGGGATCGACCGGATCTGCTTCTATCACCTGGTCTATGCGGGCCGGGGCGGCGCGATCCGGGGCAACGACCTGGTACTGGATAAGACCCGCTGGGCGGTGGATTACATCTGCAACCGCACGCGGCAGATGCTGGAATCGGGCAAGAACGTCGAGGTGCTGACAGTCGATAACCACGCGGACGGCCCCTACGTCCTGCTGAAACTGCAGCGGGAGGGGTCGGACCAGGCGGGGCCGGCGGAACAGCTGCTGTTGCGCAACGGCGGAGCCGTGTCCAGCAGCGGGATAGGCATCGGCAACATCGACTTCGTGGGCAACGTCCACCCGGACCAGTTCTGGATGCACTACAGCCTGGGCAACGTGCGGGAGCGGCCTTTCAGCGTGATCTGGCAGGACCAGAGCGAGCCCCTGCTGGCCGGGCTGCGGAACCGGGCAGCGAAGGTGCATGGCCGGTGCCGGACCTGCACGTTCTGGGACATGTGCGGGGGTGCGCTGCGGGTGCGGGCAGACCTGGGAAGCGGCGACCCGTGGGCGCCAGACCCGGCGTGCTACCTGACGGACGAAGAGATCGGCAGCTAGGGCCATTGCCGTCGCAACGACGAACGCATCCGACGGACTGACCTATCGCGGAGCCGTTTCGCCGTATCGTGGTTTTTCGATCCCGCGAACGGATACCGCGTCACATCCACCGTACGCATAGAATCCAGCATGAAACGGATCATGCGGCAAACATGTCTGGCTCTTGTGGCCAGTGCAATGATTGCGCCGATAGTCCTGGCACAGCAGGCCGGACCCGATACCGCCCGGGAGATCAAAGTGTCCCGCCCCAAGACGTTCCATGTAGAGCAGAGGGCTGGGACCAACCAAGTGACCGTCGAGAGCAAATCCACACTGAGCGATTTCACCAACCTGTGCAACCAGGTAGCCGGAGACTTCCAGTTCGACCCCGGAGCCCCGGAGGGCTTCGCGGGCCAGTTCCGGATGCCCGTAACGGGCATCCACACGGGGATCGGCCTGCGCGACAGGCACCTGCGCAGCGCCGACTGGCTCGATGCCGACCGCTACCCGGATATCATCGTCACCCTCACCCAAGCCCGGGACGTGCGGAAGGAGTCCGTCGACTCCGTCACGATGACGCTCGTGGGCACGTGCGGGATGCATGGCGTGACCCGGGATATTCAGGTTCCGGCCACGCTGACCTGCCTTGGCGGATGGCCCACTGCCACAGGGCAGGCCAAGGGCGAGGTGGTCAGCATCCAGGCCGCGTTCGAGGTCCGGATCTCCGACTACGGCATCAAGGGGGCACGAACGCTCGGCCTGAAGGTGGCGGACATACAACGGGTGCGGGTGTCGATCTTCGGCGTCATGAGCAAGTAATGCCTGCCCCTCTCCCCACCCTTCCCCCCCCCCGGTAGCGGTGAAACGCAGAGAATTCGCGGGTGATCCTGTACCATGACAGCCGAGGGGGCTGCCAGGAGGGCGCCGGCCGAACAGGCTCCTGCGTCCGGGGGCGGGCCCTGCACAACCCTTTCGGGACATCTGCGGGGGATCGTCCCAGGCCAACAGAACCTCGGCAAGAAACCCTATTTCACGGACCGGTTGTCTGGGAGCGAGGCGGGCTTTAGAATGTGTCGCCTACGGTAAGGACATGTTGCGAACGGAACTCAAGCAGCAAAGGGGTCCAGACTATGCCGTTAGATGATATAGAACTCGAAACCGAGGAACGGATGGAAAAGGCCCTGGATGTCCTGCGGCACGAACTGCGCATGGTCCGCACGGGGCGGGCGACGACGGCCCTGGTCGAGCACGTCAAGGTCGAGGTAGCCAGCTACGGCTCGGTCATGGACCTTCGCCAGTTGGCGGCCCTGTCTACGCCCGAGGGCAACATGATCATGATCAAGCCCTTCGACCCGACCACGATCAAGGACATCCACAAGGCCCTGGAAAAGGCCAACATCGGCATCACGCCGATGAGCGACGGCAAGGTCATCCGCCTGCCGATCCCGCCACTGTCGGGCGAGCGCCGCGAGCAACTGGCTGGGCAGGTCAAGCAGATGGCCGAGCAACAGCGGATCGCCATCCGCAACATCCGCCGGGACGCCAACAAGCACCTGGACGCCGAGGAGAATGACAGCGTCATCACCGAGGATGATGCCAAGCAGGGCAAGGAAGACATCCAGGAGTTGACCGACAAGTACGTCCGCCTGATCGACGAGACGCTCGCCCACAAGATCAAGGAAATCCAGCAGGTGTAACGGCAGGTTACAGGGGATAGGAGGCAGCCAGCAACGGTCCCGGCAATGCGCATGCCTTGCCGGGGTCTTTTTGCAGGCCAGGCATCTTGCCGACGCAAGAAGCTAGTAATGCCCCTTATTGCCTGCCCGGAGTGCCACCACTCGGCCCATCCTCTTTGCGAGTCCAGGTGGCATGCTCGCTTGGCTCGATCCGCGAGCCCCTCTGCCGGGCGTAGGCCTGCGTCAGCTCGGCGCCGAAGAAAAAGATCACCGCGGAGTAGTAGAGCCAGGTCAGCAGGACTACCAGCGAGCCAGCCGCCCCGTAGATCGACGAGGTGCCGCCCCGGCCGATGTACCAGCCGATCAGGTAGCGCCCGACAGCGAACAGCAGGGCCGTGAGGAACGCCCCGATCCAGACATCCCCCCAACGGATCGTCACATCCGGCAGGATCTTGTAGATCATCGCGAACAACAGCACGAACAGCAGGAACGGCATGGCCGTGTTGATCGCCCACCAGAACACGCTGCTGTTGATGATGTCCTTGAGGTGCTCCTTCATCGCGGCCAGGACGGCCGTGGCAACCAGTGACGCCAGGAAGATCGCGCCGATGACGGCCATCATCACGACCGTCCAGAGCCGCTTGCGCAGCCAGCCCTTCACGCCGGCGTCGGGGCGAGGCTGCACCTTCCAGATTTTGTTGAGGGAGTACTGCAGCTGCGCGAACACCCCGCTGGCGGAAAAGAGAAAGGTCGCGAAACCGACGATCGCCGCGATGATGCCGGCAGTGGGCTTGCTGGCGTTGCTCAGGACCGTGCGGATGATCTCGGCACCCTGTGGGCCGACGACCTCGGCCGCCCGGTTGGCGGCCTCGTCCTCGGCCCCGCGGCCCCAGACCAGGCTGGCGCCCCAGATCCCGATTAGCAGCAGCGGCGTCAGCGAGAGCGTCGTATAGAACGCCAGCGCGGCCGCGAGGGTCATGGTGTCGTCGTCGCTGAAGTCCGCCACGGCCGTCTTAATTGTCCGCCAGATCCTGCTCATGGGTCTACCTCTCAGTGAACCGGCCCTTCCGGCCGGGTTGGCTACTGCTTGCCGGGTCCCTGCTCGGGCAGGTTGTCGCCCTCGCAGAGCACCTTTTTGCCGATGGGCACGGCATGGTCATTGGGCTCGATTGTTGACCGCTGTGGCGAGCGTAGGCCTGGGTCAGTTCCGCCCCGAAGAACACGATCAGCGCGGAGTAGTACACCCACAGTAGCATCACCATCAGCGAACCGGCCGCGCCGTACACGCTCTCGGTGCCGCTGCGACCGATGTAGAGCCCGATCAAGTACTTGCCGATAGCGAACAGTGCGGCCGTGATCAGCGAACCAAGCAGCACGTCCCGCCAGCCAATCTTCACGTCGGGCAGGACCTTGAAGGTCACGGCAAACAGCAGGAAGTAGATTACCACAGAGGCCGCCAGTTCGAGGATGCGCCAAAGGACCTTTTCTCCGGCATTGCCGCTCAGATGGGCGAAGACAGCCAACATCGCCCCGGTGATCACCAGCGAGACCAGCAGGATAAAGGCAATCGCGACGACCATGCCGAGCGAGAGGAAGCGCTTGCGGATCCAGTTCCAAGTCCCCTGCCCCGGCCTGGCTTCGACGTCCCAGATCCGGTTGAGGCTGTACTGCAATTGGGCGAACACGCCGGTGGCACCCAGGAGCAGTGTGACAATACCGGCGATCTTGGCGACCAAGCCCGTGCCTGGTTGATTGCCGTATTCGATGACAGTGCGGACCATCTCGGCCCCCTGCTGACCCATGGCCGCCTGGGCTTGCGTGATGACCTGTTCGTTGGCCTTGCCGCCCCAGATCAGGCCGACGAGCCAGAGGATCAGCACCAGCAGCGGCGCCAGTGACAAGGCCGTGTAGAACGCCAGGGCTCCGGCCAGAGTCATAGCGTCGTCCTCGAGAAAATCGTTCACGCTCTTCTTGATGACGGTCCAGATTCCTCGCATGGCATGACGCCCCTATCAGATCCGGCTGTCCGGCTAGCGGAAGATGGCATCACAGGTGACCCCGACGCACGAAACCAGCACGAAGACGGTAAGAACCCCGATCAACAGAAGTGCCAGGATGATTCGCAGCAAGCAGCCCATTGGGCCCCCTTGGCCGTAAGCGGGTATTATTACGCAATCGCCCGGCTGGAATACAAGACAGGGCAATACAGATATCCGTCACATTATACGCCCGCTGGCCGGGCTGCCGGGGCTGCCAAACCGCAATCCGATAAAAAGCGGGCGGACGCAGCCGACATGCGGCCGCATCCGCCCTGTTATGTTCGCTCATGCCGTATTGGCCGGTCCGAGGTGTTTATGCGCCGCGATAGTTCCGCACGGCCGTCAGCCGCTGGCCGGCGAAGTCCCAGTTAGCGATCTTGAGGAAGGCCTCGACCCAGTCGGCCCGGCGGTTCTGGTACTGCAGGTAGTAGGCGTGCTCCCAGACGTCGCAGACGAGGATCGGCACGACGCCCCAGATCGTCAGATCTTCGTGGCGCTCGGCCTGCAGGACGAGCAGCTTGTCGGCCACGGGCTCGTAGGCCAGCACGCCCCAGCCGCTGGCTTCGACCTGAACGCTGGCCTGCGAGAGTTGCCTGGTCATCGCTTCGGCCGAGCCGAAGCTGTCAGTGACGGCCTTGGCGAAATCTCCCTGGATCTTGGCTCCGCCGGCAGGCTTCATCGAGTGCCAGAAGATCGTATGCAGCATGTGACCGCTGCCGTTAAAGGCGGCATCGCGCGACAGGGCGCGAACCTGCGCAAAATCGCCCTTCTGACGGGCCTCCTGGAGTTTGTCCATCGCCGTATTGAGCCCCGTCACGTAGGCCGCATGGTGCTTGTCGTGGTGCAGCTGCAGGGTCTGCTCATTGAGCGCGGGATCGAGGGCCTTGTAGTCGTACGGCAGCGGGGGCAGCATGTACTTGCCGTCCTTGTAGGCGCCCTCGAAGCCCGGACCCGCCATGCTCATCGCGGGTGTGGAGGGCATCGTCTGTCCCACCGCCCGATCCGTCGCCGCCAACAGCACGGCCGCCCCACCCAACTGCAACACGCCACGACGCGAGAAGTTCGTTCCCATGCG
>JANYLN010000077.1 GCA_025357795.1 Planctomycetota bacterium | reverse complement strand
CGAAGGTTGGTCGTACACGAGCGTCGCTGGAACTGGTCGATCCAGCCAGCGCTCCAGTTCCCCGGCGAACGAGACTGCCTCCAGCGAACCGAAGCCGAACGCGGCGAACGGCTGGCTCACGTTCACCTGCTCGGGCGAAAGACCCACGCGGCGAGCGACCTGCTCCCGCATCCACAACTCCAGCGCCGCCCCATCCTTATGCTTGCCGTGACTGCCCATTGGCAACTGCTGCTGTTGCCGATCTTCCACCGGGGCGGTCCAACTTGCCAGCGCCTCGAGCTTGCCCGCGAGAAACGCCCGCCGGCAAGGCTGCCGCTGGATCTTGCCGCTCGAGGTCTTGGGCACGCTGTTTGGTTGCAGCAGCACGATCGCATGAATCT
The DNA here is from genome assembly GCA_025357795.1 of Planctomycetota bacterium. Lineage (GTDB taxonomy): Bacteria > Planctomycetota > Phycisphaerae > UBA1845 > JANYLN01 > JANYLN01. The sequence goes on along the minus strand of JANYLN010000077.1, from coordinate 3,821 downwards.
GCAGGTCGTGCTCTTCGGCGACGGCCTGGCGGATTGCAGATAAGACATTATCGCTATTGACGTTGCGGCGTGAGGTCCGCTGCACCTCGACGACCACCGCGAGCCGCTCTTCCTGGCCGACCTCTATCGCAAAGGCCGCGGCGGTCCCTGCGCTGAGCGCCAGGTGCGAGCGCTCCACCGTCGCCTCGATGTCCTGCGGGTAGAAGTTCCGGCCGCGGACGATGATCAGGTCCTTGATCCGCCCGGTGACGTACACCTGGCCATTGTGAATGTAGCCCAGGTCGCCGGTGCGCAGGAACGGGCCTTCGCCTGTATCAATCAGGCGGGCTACGAATGTTGATTGGGTCTGGTCGTTTCGGTTCCAGTACCCCTGGGCCACACCGGGTCCTTGGACCCATAATTCGCCGATCTGGCCGGGGCCACAGCGGGTACAGCTGGCCGGATCGACGACGGCAACTTCCGTGTCGGGCGCGACTTGACCACACGCGACCAGGGCGGCTGCATCGGGATCATCGGCTGCGGCGGGAACCACGCGGTGCTGCTGGAGGTCCCGCTCGCGGACGTGCAGGAGGTTCAGGCCGCTGCCGGCGGGCCCGCAGGAGATCATGAGCGTGGCCTCGGCCATGCCGTAGCCTGGCTGCCAGGCACTGGCGCGGAACCCGCAGGGTCCGAACATCTCGCCGAAGCGCTGCAGGGTGTGGGCCCGGACCGGTTCGGCCCCGTTGAAGGCGGCCTGCCAACTGGACAGGTCCAGTCCGCTGCGCTGTTCGGGGGGAATCGCCCGCAAACACAGATCGTACGCGGAGTTAGGGCCGCCGGAGAAGGTCGCGCGCAGCCGGGAGATCGCCGCCAGCCAGCGGGCCGGCCTTTGCAGGAACGCCGCCGGGGCCATGATCGTGTTGGCAAAGCCGGTGAACACGGGCTGGATCACGCCGCAGAGCAGGCCCATGTCGTGAAAACTGGGTAGCCAGCTCAGGCCGATCGAGTCGGGATGCAGCGAGAAGGCTTGGCGGAGGCCCTCGGAGTTGTGCAGGATGTTGGCGTGGCTGACCATGACACCCTTGGGCTCGCCCGTCGAGCCGGAGGTGTACTGCAGAAACGCCAGCGCATCAGGTCCGATAGCCGGGCGGTGCCAGGTGTCCGTAGCGTCCGCGAGCGTATCCGTTGCCAGCCATAGTCGGACGGAGACGGCCGACTCCCCTTCCAGCCGCTGGCGGATTTCGCCCAGCAGGGCGTTTACGCTCAGGACCGCACCGGCATGGGCATCTCGCAGGATCGCCTGGAGTCGGCCGAGGGTACGGTTGGCCTTGGGTGGGTAAGCGGGGACGGCGATGCTGCCGGCGTAGAGACAGCCGAAGAAGGCCTCGACGAAATCCAGTCCCGGGGGGTACAGAAGGAGGATGGTTTGGCCTGCCAGACCCGCCTGTTGGAGGGCGGCGGCGATGGTCCGCGCACGACGGTCCAACTGGGCACAGGTCAGGATACGCTCGGGCCGCTCCCCATCGGCCAGAAACGTCTGGACGGGCAGGTCTGGACGGATGCAGGATCTAGCCTGCAGCAGATCCACCAGATTGGGAAGGCTCTGGCCTGTTTGCATCATGCCATCCATGATTATCGGTCCACCGACGGATGCCGGACGGTCGGGTGCAGCGACTCATCCGGATCCCGCATGTTTCGCGGCCGCTCATCGCCAGGGACCTCCTGAGACTCACGCCTGAAAGGAGCAGTCTACAGAACGGTGAGTGTATGGCAAGTAAAAGCGCGACCCACCTGGGGGCGAGTCGCGCTCAGAGTAATATGATATGAGAGTGTTTGCGGGCCATCAGCGGGGCCGACTGACAGCGGTCCGTCAGCCAGGGATTACAGATCTCGAAATCCATTTGTCGTTGAAGGCCTGGAGCGTGCCGTCCTGTTCCATGGCGGTCAACGCCAGGCTGATCGGGGCGACCAGGTCGGAGCCCTTGGGCATGATCATGCCGAGAAGATCGCCGTAAAGCACGCCTGGCACGTGCTTTATCTGATTTGGATGCAGGTCGCTCTGGGCATAGAACGCGACGTCGTCGGCGACGACCACATCGACCTGGCCGGTGAGCAGGGCCACAATCGCCTGGTCCATGCTGTCGTAGCCTGTCAGGGGGTGGCCGTCCAGGAAGGAGGCGGCCGTGTCGTAGTTCGTGGAACCGGTCAGGGCCCCAACGCTAAGTGTTGTATCGGCCTTGAATTGCACGAGTGTCTCGACGCGGCTCTCATCGGCGCGGACGAGGAGCCGCTGGCGGACGATCATGTACGGGCGAGAGAAATCGACCTTCAGGGACCGCTGGTAGGTCTGCGAGATGCCATTGGAGGCGAGGTCATAAGTGCCGGCAGAGACACTGTCTATGAGCTGGGCGAAGGTTACGGTCTCATACTGGGGCACGAAGTTCAGCCGGCGTGCCAACTCCGCGATCACGTCATAGTCCCAGCCTTCGGGCTGGCCCGTCTGGGGATTGATATAGTCGAAGGGCGGGTAGTCGTTCGGCATGGCCACCTTGACGATGCGGCCGCCCAAGTCCGGTAGGGGCGTGGAGTTAGAAGATGCCGCGGGACAACCTGCCAGCAGCAAAGCCAGCATGCCCACCATGACTGACGTGTAGAGTTGCCGTTGTGTCATCGCATCACCTCTGTAATGGCTGAATGGATCTACCCGTAATAGTCATCGTCCAATCCGGGGCGCAATTGCATTTGGGTCTCAGGATTACCGATTCATAAGCTGGCAGGTCTGTCTGATCGTGCTTAACGGGAAGGCCCGTGCGAGCGGTTCGGCCCCTAACCCCTGCCGCCAGGGAGGTATTACATTGAAGTCAGCACATACGGCGAAGACGGCGTGGCTGCTGGGCGGATTGATCGGAGCGGCACTGCTGGCTGGGTGCGTCCCGAGCCTGTTTCCGGACCGCAAGATCAGCACCAACGCACCAACTATCGACTGGGCCGGCAGTTACCAACTGGCCAAGGCCCTGTTCGACGTGTCGTTCACCACGGTAATACCCGATGAGCAGCTGAATGCGATGTACAAGACCGACACGAACGATGTGCTGGTCCGCAGCACGACGTTCCCGGGCGATTCCAGCCCGAGCCGGTACATGTTCATCAAGGATAGCGTAGCCCGCACGCAGACGGTGTACCTGTCGGGGACGAATTCCGAGACGCTGTGGGCGTTTGACTTTGACCTGTCGATGACGAACGAGCCGGACTTCAACAGCCTGGTCCACCGGGGCTTCGACAATGCGGCCCTGACGGTGCTGGACGATCTGCTGCCGCGACTGGAAATAGATTACAGCACGACAGTTACGGGCTATTCACTGGGTGGGGCGATGGCGGTCCTGCTGGCGGCGCACCTGCAGATCGACGGCTACCCGCTGGAGCGAGTGGTGACCTTTGGTCAGCCCAAGATTACCAACCTGGCGGGCTTGGCCAACTTCCAAGACTTGCCGCTGCTTCGGTTTATGAATCGCAACGACCCGGTACCGCACCTGCCGCCGAGCCTGTTGGCCGGCGGGGAGGAGTTCGACCACTTCGGGCGGGAGGTCATCCTGTACGACGGGCCGTCGTACGCCTACCTGGAACCGGGCGACCCGAGCTACAAGAGTTCGACGACCAGCGATCTGTTCACAACCATTGCTGAGGCCGACTTCAGCCAGCACGGGACGATCTACCTTGACCGTCTGGCTGCGAAGTTGACCGAGGCCATCCAGATCCCGTACGTCGGGAAGTTGCCGAAGAAATAACAGCTGGCGAGGTGACCCGCGGCTGATTCTGGAGCCGGCGGGTATGCCACCAACGGC
>JANYLN010000006.1 GCA_025357795.1 Planctomycetota bacterium | reverse complement strand
TGCACCGCCGCGCGCAGTTCCTGCTCCCGCGGGTTCAGGCCCGCTTGGCTGAACTGCGGCACGACCAGCGCCGCCAGCACCGCCAGCACCACGGCGACGATCGCTACTTCGATCCAGGTCACACGAGGTTGTCTACTTGCTTCCGACTGCATGGGCTCACATCCCCTTTCCGATCCAACTTCCCGAAAGTTGCGGTCCACCTAGTCCATTGCTGGTATCGACCCCCCGGCCTTGCCGGTCCAGCCGCGACTGCAACCCCGGTCTTCTCAGCCATAGTAAGCCGCTTTTTATCTGGACGTCGTAAGCCATGTGGTGTTGCAAGTGACTGTCAATGCAAGGCGGGCGTGCCGGCCAGGCGACTCATGCCCGGGATTCCCAGCCAGGGCGGTACTCACCGCCCGGCCTGGATTGCCGATTGTTGCACATTATTAGATATCGAATACGAAGGTGGTTCGGGCAAGAACGGCAGGGCGGATGGCCTGGAGTTTCCCGGGACCGCAACGGCCCCGACCCCCGGGCGGTCGGCTTAGGGGCTGTTTCCAAAAAGGTTTTTGCCTGGGTGTCACTGGCGGCTTGCTCGCCAGTGCGGTTGTTCTTGCAAGCAGTCTCTTAGTCCGGCACTTCCATCGTCGTCGTCGACGGATGGAATATCTGTCGCCCGCCCGACTCCAGTTGCACCAGCAGCCCACCCGTCGGATCGAGTTCGATGGTCGTCCCGTACAGCCGCTGGCCCCCGTGGATCAGGCAGACCCGTTGGCCAGGCGGCTCCATCAACTCCTGCCAGGCGGCCCGCACGGCCGGTCCGTCCGGCAGGGCAGGTTGGCCCAGCCACCGGTCTAACTGCTGGACAAGGCCCACCGCCAGGTTCAGCCGTGAGATCGGGTTGGAACTGACCATGTCCAGCGACGTTGCCCGGCTACGCAGTTCCGCCGGAAAGTGCGCCAGATGCTGCAAACAATTGATGCCCGTGCCGATCACCGCCGCGATCCGCCCGGGCGACACCTGCCGGCTCTCGACCAGCACCCCGCCCACCTTCTTGCGATGATAGACCAGGTCGTTGGGCCAGCGCAACTGGATCTCCGCATCGCTGACCTGCCGTGCCGCTACACACCCCGCAATGCCCGCGATCAGGCTCATTCGTTCGAACAGCAGCGGCTCCTCCGCCTGCAGGATCAGCACGCTGAGCAGAACGCTCGACGCCCGCGGCGCCAGCCAGGCCCGGCTGAATCGCCCCCGCCCCGCGGTCTGATAGTCCGCCAGCACGACGAACCCGTCCGCCTTCTCACCGCGCGCAGCCAGTTGCTGCCAGCAGAAGTCGTTCGTGCTCGGCGTCTCCGCCAGGCTGCGCAGTGTCCGGCCGATCCGCCGTGTTCGCAGGGCCCCCGCCAGTTCCTCCTGCTTGAGCGTCGGTTCGAAGATCAAGGCCGCGACTCCTGGCTCGTGCCCTTCCAGTTGGCCAGGTCCGCCCCGGCCAGCAAACACGCCGCCGCGACGATCGCCGCCGTCTCCGTCCGCAGCACCGTAGGCCCAAGACTCACCCGCCGCACCCCCGCGCGGCTCATCTGTTCCCGCTCGCCCTCGCTAAAGCCCCCCTCCGGCCCGATCAGCACCACAGGCCGGGCCTCCCCCGGCAAGGCCGGCGCCAGGATCGGTGCCGTCGGTCCCATCGTGTCCGCCACCAGAAGGTCCGTGAACTCGCCCGCCCGCGCCAATATCTGTGCCAGTTTATGGGATGGTTCGATTGTCGGCAGCCACGCGACGTGCGCCTGCTTGGCGGCCTCGACCAGCCGCCGCTGCCAGCGGTCCAGGCGTTCGTCCTTTGCCTGCGCCACCGACCGCTCGCACTGCAGCGGGCAGATCGCCGCAACCCCCAGCTCCGTCAGCTTCTCCAGCATCCAGTCCAGCCGCTCGCCCTTGGGCGGGCTGACCGCCACCGTCACCCCAGGCCGCCGTGGCCCGACCGTCTCGATCCGCTCGATCCGCACCGACAGGGCTCGCTTTTCGCACGCGACGACCCGTCCCGCCGCCACCCGGCCGCGCCCGTCGAATAGGTGTACGGCCTCGCCCGCCTCGAGCCGCTTGGCCCGCGCGTGCTGGGCCTCGTCGCCCTGTAGCGTCCAGTCCGCCGGCCCTGCCGGCAATGCCTGCGAATAAAGCCAATGGTCACTCATGGCCCCGTATGTTACGGTAATGGGGCGACTTTGTCGCAGCCGACCTGCCGGCCCGATCTTGCTTCACATCCAGCGGCTCCGGGCCGATGAACATGTGACGTTTGACTGAAATGGTTAGCGGACGTTGTCGCGTGGAGGAGGCAGGCAGATCCCGTGGAACAGCCAGGTGCGAGCAAACCGCAGTCGCAGGGTGGTCCGGACGAGACGATCAGCGAGGCCGATGTCGAGAAGACCCTCGAGAAACTCGAGACCATGACTTCGACCCTCGTGCAGGAGATCGGCAAGCCGCCGTCCGGCGCCGCGTCGCCCGAATCGGCTGCGCCCCCCGCCGCGGGCGAACCCGTCGCCCCTGCAGCCGAGCAACCGGCACAGTCCGCCGCACCGGATGTCCAGCCGGAACAAACAACCGAACCCGCCGCCGCAAAACCGCCCGACGCCCCGCTCTCACCCGAGGTCGAGGTCGAACAGGAACTCAACCAGGCGATCCAGCAGCTCCAGGGCGGCAACCCCGTCAGTGCCGCCGCCCGTCCGCCGCGCCCGGGCCTCTTGCGCCAACTCATGCGGATCGTGGACTTGCTCTTCCTGCCGCTGGCCCTGGTGATAAGGGTGTTGGATCTGCCGTCGCGCTGGTTGCCGGGGATCGTCCGGCAACTGCTGGGCTATGTCGCGGTCGGCACCGCCCTGATGGCCGCCGCGCTGTGGGTATACCTGCTCGTGCTCCGGACCTGATAGTGGCCGTTCAAGACGCCCCTCAGGAAACGTCGATCCGTCGCGGTGCGGCGGAATCATCCGCATGCGTCTTGCCGTTTCCCCCGACCAGTAGCGCCGCGTGGCGCTGCCGCACGATCGCCCGTCGCTGGCTGATCAGCATGAGGTTGCGGACATAGATGAACATGCCCAGTCCCTGCCCCGCGATGAAGACCGGGTCCTTCAGGTGGCACGCGTAGACCAGCAGCATCCCCCCGCCCAGCAGGCTCAGGATCCAGAAGCCCAGCGGCACCGTGCTGCGCCCCTTCTTCTCCGAGACCAGCCACTGCCAGACGAAGCGAGCGGCGAAGAAACTCTGGGCCGCGAATCCGAAGCCCAGCCAGAACATCTCCCACGGCTTCAGACTCGTCAGCTTGTCAGACCACCCTTGCAGCACGCGTCCCGCCTTTCCGTCGTCAGATTGCGACCGTCAGCCATTATAGCGGCTCGAGCCCCGCGCCAGCCAGTTGCCCCGCCCCCGGACCGCGTCCAGCCTGTTCCCGTTGTTGCGAAAAAGCCTGGCTGACAGTCGCCCTCGCCCTTCGCCCAAACAAAAACCGCCACCTGTCCTTCCGACAGGTGGCGGCTCATAATGTCTTGCGTATTGGCTCGATCGCGGCCTGCTCACGCCGCGGTCCGGTGCCGCCGCACGCCGACCATGCACATCGCCCCAGCCAGCGCCAGCAGTGTCAGCGTCGCCGGCTCCGGCACCATCATCGGACTGGTGGACCCCAAGCTCGGATCCATCGCCGCCTCGGTGATGCCCTCGACCAGCGCGGCATTCACATACGCCTTGAGCTGCTCCGGGTCGTTCAGGTCCAGCGACTCGACGTCCGACAGGTCGATCGCCTTGCTCGCGCTGGCGTTGGTCAGGTTGCCGAACAGCCCGCCCTTGCCGCCGCCCGTCAGGCTGCTCAGGCCTTCCAGGAAAATGTTGCCCTTCTGGTCGATCGGCCCCAGCGTGAAGTCAATGTTGTTTGTCGTATCGACCGCGCCGTCGGTGACGACCGTGCCGCGGTTGTCGATCCGGATCACCCGGTGGTAGAAGCCTGTCTCGTCCACCGTGATGTTCGTGTCGATCGTCACCTGCCCGGTGACCGTGAGCGACTCCACCGCCCGCGGGATCGTCAGCGTGTACGCCAGCGGCTGCGCCGTGCCCCCCGGCGTCGTCGTGCTGTGGACGCCGAACGAAACGCCCGGGATCGGCCGGCGGGTGAAACTGCCGTCAAAGCCCAGCTGCCCGTTAAGCGTCAACGTGCCCACGCCGAAGTTCAGCGTGTTGCTGCCCGGGAAGAAACTGCGGCTGGAGCGGAAGTCCACCCCTTTGGTGATCGGGTTCTTGGTCGCGTCGATCTGGAAGCCCGCCAGGTACAAGCCCCGGCTGATCTCGCTGAACTGCGCGCGGGCGCTCCCCGCTGTCAGCAGCGTACAGGCAATGGCGACAGACGCACAGAGGTAACGCTTCGTTTGCATCTTAAAGCCTCCCAAAGGGCTCGATTCATGTCTCGCAAGTCACTTTACTCGCCTGGGACAACCAAATCAACTGCTCGGGGCGCCCCATGGCTGCATGGTTGTTATCGGCAAACCGGGCCCATCCATAAACACCGCCCTTGTAGCCATTTCCTGCAAAACTGTTATCGGGCGGACCGCGTCTCGTCCCCGGCCAGGCGCCCGTACTGTTCGAAGAACTGCACAGCCGTGCCGATCCCCGCCAGGAAGTGCTCGATATGGAAGAATTCGTTCGGCCCGTGTACCGGGCAGTCCGGCAACCCGTAGCCGATCAGGATGCTGTCCGCCCCCAACCCCTGTTTGAGCGTCGGCAGGATCGGCAACGTCCCGCCCTCGCGGACCAGTACCGGCTCGACCCCCCAGGCCGCCTTCACTGCCCCCTTGGCCGCCTGGATGCCCGCCCCCTCGACCGGCGCCAAGTACGCCGCGCAGCTCGCCTTATCGCGGATCGTGTACCGGCAGTGCCCCTCCAGGAAACTCGCCACGAACTGGTCGAAGGCCGCGCTGACCGCTGTCGGATCCTGGTCCGGCACCAGCCGCATCGACACCTTCGCCATCGCCCGCGACGGAATGATCGTCGCGCTGCCCGGTCCGGTAAAACCGCCGACAATGCCGTTGACGTCCAGCGTGGGCCGCGCCCAGACCCGTTCCAGCGGCCCGTACCCCAGCTCGCCCTCCAGACGCAGCACGCCGAGCATCTCCTGCATCGCCCGCTCGTCATAGGGCAGGCTCTCGAGGTTCTGCCGCTCCCACGCCTCCAAGGGCCGCACCCCGTCGTAAAAGCCCGGAATCGCCACCCGCCCCGACGGGTCCTTCATCGACGCAACCAATTGGCAGAGGATATTCGCAGGGTTCGGCGCCACACCCCCGTACACCCCGCTGTGCAGGTCCCGGCTCGCCCCGGTCAGCTCGATCTCTTTATAGACGAGCCCTCGCGTCGAATACGTGATCGCCGGCATGCCCTCCTTGTACTGCGACGAATCCGACACCAGCACGTCGTCGCACGCCAGCTCCGCACCGTGGGCCTTCAGAAACCCCCCGAAACTAGGCGAGCCGATCTCCTCCTCGCCCTCTACGAGTACGACAATGTTGATCGGCAATCGCCCCGCGGATTTCAGCCAGCACTCCAGCCCCAGCAGATTCGCCAGCACCTGCCCTTTGTCGTCACTGGCCCCACGCGCGTAAATGGCGCCGTTTCGGGCGCTCGGCTCGAATGGCGGGCTGTTCCACAGCGACTCGTCGCCCGCAGGCTGCACGTCGTAATGTCCGTACAGCATGAGAGTTGGCGCCGCGGGGTCCGCCCTGTACCGTCCCACGACCGCCGGATGCATCTCGGTCGGTACGACCCGCGCTTCAAGTCCAGCATTTGTAAGAAGTCGCGCGCACCACTCCGCCGCCCGGACGATGTCCGCCTGGTGTTCCGGCAGCGTCGAAACGCTCGGGATCCGCAGGAAATCGATGAGGCGGCCGACAAAATCCTCCCGATGACCATCCAGATACGCCAGCGCCTTTTGCGTGGACATGCGTGAGCCTCCCCGCCGACGGTGTCGTAGACCAGATTGAGCCGCCTGCACTGAGTCTAGGCGCCCCGGCCAGATGGTTCCCGGCGTGCCGGCCATTTTGGCTGGTCCGCCCCTGCATCGCAAGCGAAGGGCCCTGAAGTGTTTAGACCCGCACCCTCGGCACTTTGACGTCAGGCGGTCGCCCCATGTGTCGATAAATCTCCGGGCCGACGCAGCTAACCCGCCCAGCCGATCCAGGTACCCGGCTGTCGGCCGGTTGGTTCCGCGCCAAGGTTATGTTACAGTTGCCTTGCGCGGGAAGGCCCTCGTGCCGCCCCGGCGGATCGAAGACTCCTGGGAACATTCGGAGCCGAGCGATGCAGATTGTCAGCGGAGTGGGCAAACGAACGATCGTACGCCTGGGATTCATGTGTGCGCTGCTCATGATCTTCGCCGGCTGGTTCGCCTACGACGGCTGGGTCAGATGGCCGCTCGCAAACCTCGAGGCCGCCCGCCAGGCCATGCCCAAGGCCCCGGCGCAGCTGTCGGTCAATCCGGCCGCGACCAAAGAGGCCGCCGCCGCCCTGCAGGCCACGGAAGATCAGCCGCATACCCTGGCCGATCTCCGCCAGCGCTTCGGCGAACCCGCCTTCCTGGGCCCGCTCGAAGGGGGCGAGCCCGGCGAACAGTTGGCATTCTTCGTAGGCCCGTACGGCTGGATCCGCGCGACCCTCCAGGGCGAGACAGCCAGCAAGATCGACTGGCATGACGGGGCGAAGGGCTATTCCGATATCGCGGTTCAGAGGCTGCTCGCCACGGCGCTGTTGGCGGTCGCGATGCTCCCGCTGGCGTTGCTGCTCCGCCAGTTGCCCAGGAAGTTCAAACTCGATGACCAGGGCCTGGCCCTGCCGGCTACCGGCCAGATCACCTATGACCAGATGACCGGCATCGACGCCACCCAGTTCGCCAGCAAGGGCATCGTCCAGCTGAAGTACCGCGACCAGGCCGGGCGGGACCGCACCGCCGTACTCGACGAAGAGCAGATCCAGAAGTTCGACGAGATCGTTGCCGCCCTGTGCAAGGTCAAGGGCTGGCCCGTCGACGTCGAGCCGGTCCAGGCCGACCCCGACAACGCCCAGCAGTAGGCCAACCTCGCAAAAGGTCAGGCAGCCCGCGATAGCGCTGAACCCCGCGTGCCACAGTCCTGCTCTCAGGCAGAGCCCTCGTCGTGGCGCTTGCCGTTGCTGGCAGTCGCCACCCTCAAACCATCTCTTTGCTCCGCATCCACTCCACCGCCCGCTGCAACGCCGTCTCCGGCGTGTACTTCGGCTCGTAGCCCAGGCTCCGCCGCGCCGCCGTGATGTCCGCGCACATGTGCGCCTCGTGGTGATACCGCTGGTCCGGCGTCGGCCGGACTACCAGGTCGAACTCGTCCCACTCCACGCTTCGCACCGGGATCTCCACGCCGTAGATCCGGCTGTACGTGGTCACCAGGCTCGCGTAGGTCATCGCATACGCCGCCGCGGCGTTGAACATCCGGCTGGCCGCCTGGTCCGGTTTCTCCACCGCCAAGGCGAACACCTCCGCGACGTCCTCGGCATCCGTCGGCCCGATCAGGATCAGCCCGTCGTACGGCAGCACGATCTCCCGCCCGCTGGCCATCGCCCTGTGTACCGCCACCTCCCGCGTGCCGTAAGGATCGATCGGGACCTTCCCCGGACCCGCGATGTTCGACGGCATCACCCCCGTGATCGCTGGACCGTTCTTGCCAGCCAGCAACTCCTGCAGGTGCTGATATCGGCTGCGGTAGAACTCGAACGGGAACGGTCCCTGCGTCCGTTCGGGCGTGGGGATCTGCTGCGGCGCACCGTACATCCACACCGACCCGCAGACCACCACGTGATTGACCTCCGCTGGACACGCCTGCACCACCGCCGGGGCATGGCGGGCCAGAATGTCGATGACCACGCTGGCACCGACGTCCTTCAGCAGGCTCGACCACTGGTGCGTTGCCGTAAGATCCTGGTAGTCGGCGTCGATGTGGCGGTGCGACAGGTTGCCCCAGGCCTCCGCGTCGGGCGCCGGCTGCTTGCCCCGGCTGACCACGCTGACCTGCCAGCCGCTGTGCACCAGCCGCGGCACCAGGAATCGGCCGATGTGCCCATAACCGCCGATGATCAGAACCGAGTGATTGTTCGCCATGGTCTCATCTCCGCATGTGCGCCTGGACGTTTTCGCGGCAGAACAGGAATACGACTGGCAAGACGAGCCTGCCAACGACTGTCGGTATTGTGACGGGTACACCGCTGCGACGAACTACCCCTTGATCAATTTTACGTGCAGATTCCGCGAACGCGGCCCATCGAATTCACAAAAATAGATAGCCTGCCACGTGCCCAGCACCATCGCCGAGCCCCGGAAGGGCACCGTAACCGAAGAGCCCATCAGCGAAGCCTTTATGTGCGCATCGCTGTTGCCCTCGCCGTGCCGGAAGTTCGGATCGTGGTGCGGCACGAGGGCCTCGAGCTTGTAAAGTATGTCGTGCACGACATCCGGATCGGCGTTCTCCTGGATCGTGATCCCCGCCGTGGTGTGCGGCACATAGCAGATCGCGCAGCCGTCGGCCGCGTCGCTGCCGTGGACGAGATCCTGGATACGATCGGTAATATCGATCATCTCGGCCCGCTTGCTGGTCCGGACGGTCAGTGTTTCGAACATGGCGTTTGGACCCCTGTGACCTCGAAGGTGTTGCGGCCAGACATTATATGTATGCTCGCCAGCCCTTCACGCAGGCGAGCCTGGCGCGCACAATAGACGGTCCGCCCAGACCTGTACAGGGCCGGCGGACTGGCGCAGGGTCATGACACCCAAGGTTTTCGAGTTCGAGGACGATGGAGGCGACCGATGGTTGAGGAATGCGACATAGAGGTCCGCGTACGCTACTGCGAAGCCGACCCCATGGGGTACCTGCATCACTCGCAGTACTTCGTATTCATGGAGATGGCCCGCACCGAACTGCTCCTGCGCAACGGCATGCGCTACCGCGACTGCGAAAAGCAGGGGGTCTTCTTCGTCGTCGTCAAAGCCGAGATCCGCTACAAGAGCCCGGCCCGCTACGACGATTCCCTGCGGATCCACGTGAGGATCGCCCGCATGACCCGCGCCCGTATCGAGCACGAGTACCACGTCTACAAGGACGGCCGCATCATCGCCGAGGCCGCCACCGTCCTGGGCTGCGTAGGCCGCGACGGCCGCGTGCAGGAGATCCCGGAATCCCTCCGCGACGACCAGCCGCCTGGCAATACATAACCAACGGATCTCCGCCGACCCATGACGCCCCCTGATCGCACGCCCGTCGCCGGATTCAGTCCGGCATCCTGGTCGGCAACATTCGCACCGGCACATCCTCGTAGACGATCTCGCCCTGCCACGCCTCCGTCATCTCGACCGTACCGCAGGCCGCCTCCGGACCGCCCCGAAGCACCAGCTGGACCGTCTGCACGAGCGGCCCGCTGTACCGGCCCGTCACCTCGCGCGCCGTACGATCCTGGTGCCGCTGCCGCCACAGCAGGCCCAGCGGGTGCTCCTTGCCGCCCACGCGCGCGAAGACCTCGAACGCCACCCCCACCGGCAGGATGCCCAGATCGATGTGCGCCGTCAGGTCGCCATCAATGTAGCCCGGCTTGTAGTCCACACGATAGTTGCTGAATTCCAGGTGCGCAGGCCGGATTCCTCGCGTGAACTGGCTCTTGAGCGTGGCATCCCCGATCACCCTCACGCCCATCACCCCCGGCGGCGTGACCTGCAGATCCGCCGGCAAGCTGACAGGCCACGCGTGTCGGACCTGGTAGCCAAACAGGCCGTCGCCTCCCAGCCCCCACATCCGCACCTGGACGGTCCCCTGCAGCGTCACCTTGTGCGCCCCCTCTGCCAGGGCAGGCAAGCGGCGCAGCAGCGTCTGGTTCCCGTCAGTAGTGCAGACCATCTCTGGCCACTCCGCCAGTGTCCGGTCCTGTTCCAGGATCTTCACATCCGCCAGGCGGAATTGCAGCTTGTTCGGCAGGTTGCCCTTGTAGACCAACTCGAAGGGTACCTCGTAGCCCGCCGGCACCCGCGACCGCACGAGAAACATCAGTTGCACCAGGTGCCGCAGAAAGGCATCCTTCTGCGCCGCCGTCATCCGCTCCTTGAGGTAACTCTCCCCAAGGAATTCCGTCTCCCCGCCGATCAGCCTCTTGGGCCCCGCCGCCTGCGCCTGCAGGCATGCGTCGATCAGCCTGGAGCGCACCGCCGGGTTGAGCTGATACTCCTTGTCGCGCCGCCGCAGCTCCTCCCATGCCGCGCGGACCTGCGGGCTGCCCTTGTGCTTGTCCTTCATGATCGACAGCAGTTCATTACTGGAGTAGTACCCGTACCAGGGGATCCCGTTCGATGACGCGTACAACACCAGCCCCGCGCCTCCGACGATCATCAACGCCAGCCCGATCACTACCCCCAGCAGCGTGCGCCGCCAGCGGCGAACCCCCCGCAGCGCCGTCCCGCAGTTCGGGCAGGCTTGGCCCGCCGCACCAGCTACGTCGCTCTGGCAGGTCTCGCAGGGAAGCCGCCGCTCCGGCCGGCCCTCACTCGCTGTATCGTGGGTTGGAGTCATTCCGCTATCGCTCTGCAGGTTCCTCAAGGACTCCTCTCCCGCCGCGCCGCCCGGATCGCCTGCCGGATGAACGCCCGGCGAGACGGGCTCACGTGCAGGCCGCTCTCCAGTTCGATCCCCGCCGCGCCGCTCCGGGCAATGTCGCTCAGGCACCGCACAATGTCCGGCCCGCTGGCAAACGACGGGCTCGTCGCGTCGATGGCCGCCTCCAAAGGCACCCGCGACCCCGCCTCGCCCTCCGGCGGGCACTCGCACGCATGCGCCGAGGCGTTCGGCGCGATCAGCAGCGTCAACCGCGGCGCCACCCCAGCCAGTTCCTCGAACGACGGGTTCCAAGGCGAGCCGCCGCGCGGCAGATGATCAATGGCGTCCGGCTCGGAGCCGGCCCCTCCCGTCCCCGATGCCCCCGCCGTGCCCCGATGCACCGCCGTCTTCTCCTTCGCCACCACCAGCGATACCTTCGGCACCGCCCGAACCCACAACTGGATCGACGCCAGCAGGGCATGCCGCTGATGGGCGATGTACTCCGCCAGGATCGCATCATCCGCCAGCAGGTTGTTCATCGTCCCGGCGTAGACCCTCTCGTCGTGCAGCCAGTGGCCCAGCCGCACCTGCACGCTCCGCAGCGCCGCCGCCGCGTCCAGCCCCGCCAGGTTCGCCTGCTGCTGGCACGACGGGCAAAAACACAGCGCCAGCAATCCTGACTCGATGGCCCCCGGCGCCGTCGGCCAGCACGCCGCCGTCCCCGCCGCCGCACGGTAGCGGTTCGGCCTCGTGAAGTTCTCGATCTCGATCGCCGCCGGCTCGAACTGCCCGGCCAGATCCAGCAGTTGGCAGCGGACCAGTTCGACCACATCCGGGTTCGACGGGCACAGGGAATGCCCCGGCAGCGACAGCGCATTGCAGCTGACCGCCTCCGGATGCCGCGCCGCAAAGCCTGCATCCCGCAACACGCTCAGCCGTAGCCGAAACGCCTGGCCGCGGTCCCGGCACACCTCTGCCAGGCGCCCCGCAGGCTGCCGGCTCTTGAGCGTCGCGCTGGTCTGCGGCCGTAGCCGCGTGCTGGCGTACTGCTCCGCATCGGGCTGCCACAATGCCCCAGGGGCCAGCCGCATCGCCAGCAGCTCCCCGGTAGGCGACAGCGCGATCGCGTCCTGGCTCTCCGCCGCCTTGACCGAAAAGGTGATGCCCGTCGCGCCCAACTCCCCGACCGCCAGGTCCAGCAGCTGTTCCGGGTTGTACAACAGCCCCTGCCAAGGCTGTACGTGAATCAGAATGTCGAATCGATTATCCATATGCCCGACACGATACAACCCAAGCCCGCCACGGGCAAACGCTGTCGTTCAGACCCTGTGTCCGGGTCCGTGACAGGACCCGCGGGTTGCCGTTACAAGCCCCCTGCGGATGCCCCGAGTGTAACGAGGGGCGCAGCAGGGGGTCGGCCCCGAACGCACGATAGACTTGAAGGGGGTGAAGTGTACAAGCCCCCGCGCAGCAGGCTATGGCGGCGTACCAGGCCCTCCGTCCTGCCCTGCCACTTGCCGTCTCCCATCTCTGAGTCCCGCCGTGGCGTTACCCTTGCTTTCCCCATCGCTTTCGATTCCCATGGCCCCCCAGGCGACAATTCGTACGACGGTCATACAATCTTTGTTACGTCCTGACCGGCAACCGAGTCCGTCTGGTAAAAAATGAGGCGTGCGACGTTCATGGCTCCTACTTCCAAGCAGGCAAAGGCAGTGCTGCAAACGCTCGGCTCGCTCCGGCTGGCGGTGATCGTCCTAGGCACTCTGGCGGTCGTCCTGGCCATTGCGACGATCATCGAATCCAAGGTCAGCCCCGCCGCCGCCCGCCACTTTGTCTACGGATCCGCCTGGTTCAGCCTGGTCCTGCTCGTGCTCGGGATCAACGTCGCCGCCGCCGCCCTGACCCGCTGGCCCTGGCGGGCTCGGCACATCGGCTTCCTGATCACCCACGCCGGAATCCTCGTGATCCTCGGCGGCTGCCTCGGGACCAACCGCTTCGGTATCAACGGCCGGCTCGCCCTGCAGCAGGGCACCCAGGACAACCACATCGTCCTGGACGACTGGGTCATCACTGCCATGACCGGCTCGCCCGGCCAGCAGCGCGCCGCCCAGATCCCCATCGGCCAACCCCCGCACCTCGCGGCGGCGCCCGCGGCCCTCGATCTCCCCGGCCGCCAGTACCACCTGCGACTGCTGCAGTACCTGCCCGATGCCGAAGAGCGCGCCCAGGTGATCGACGGCTCGCCCCAGGACCCCGCCGCCGTCCTGCTCGAAATCCAGGCCGCCGGCCAGTCCGGGCAGCAATGGCTCCTGGCCGATGACACCGGCCGCTGGTCGATCCGCACGCCCGGCTTCACCTTGGCAATGTTTGGCGACTTCTCCCCCCAGACCGCCCCCGTCGGCAAGGGCACGGTCGTCGTCACCATCGACGGCCAGTCCCGCCAGATCGACGTCGAACAGGCACTGGCCGCCCCCATCGACATAGGCGACGGCCATACCACCCTGCGCGTCACCGAGTACTACGAGCACACCCGCGTCGAGGGACACAAACTCTACGAGGACCCGACCCAGCCGGCCAACCCTGCCGTCGTGCTCGAACTGGCCTCCGGCGACACCAGGCAGACACGCATCGTCTTCGCCCAGTTCGGCGACATCGGCGAAATGAGCGCGATGCACAAGGACACCCCCGCAAGCCCCATCAAGGTCGCCCTCGAGCACCCCCGTTCCGCGACCCTCGTCGCCCTCGTCCCCCGCCAGAACTCCCTTACAATCTACGAGCAGGACGGCGGCGAAATCGCCCAGCAGATCGACCTGCCCCTGGACAAGCCCGTCACGCTCCGCAAGATGGCGATGACCCTCACCGCTCGCAAGTTCCTCCCCCACGCCCGGGCCAGCACGGTCATCGTGCCCCGCCAGCCCGGCCAGCCGGGCGATCCCCAGCCGGCCGTGCAGGTGGAACTCACAGGCGACACCGCCCCGCAGCGGACCTGGCTGCTCTGGGCGCAGCCCGCCAGCCTCACCCTCGGCCCTGATACACTGGACCTGATGCTGCAAGCCAACGAGGTCGAACTGCCCTTTGCGATCCGCCTCGACCGCTTCGACGTCGAGGACTACCCCAACACGCAGATGCCCGCGATGTTCCGCAGCAGCGTGACCCTGATCGACACCCAGCGCCATGAGCAGCACAAGGTCCAGATCGAGATGAACAGGCCCCTGCAGTACCGCGGCTGGTCGTTCTTCCAGAACAGCTACTCCATCGACCCGCAGCACCGCCAGCGGGTCTCGGTCCTGGCCGCCTCGAAGGACCCCGGCAAGCCCATCCTGTTCACCGGGGCCTTGCTCCTGGTCGCCGGTACGGTCATCCTGTCGTGCCAGCGGCTCGTGCCGCAGCGCCCCGGGACGAAAAGGCCGGCCCCGCCAACCAACGGTTCGCCCGCCCAGCCCTCGCCAGGCAAGGTGACCTCCCAGTAAGGCCGGTGGTATCCGTGGCCGTTGTCGGGTTGTTGTTATCGTATTGCCGGATAGGAAACGCGAAGCAAACGTCGATTATCGAGACCGACCATGAATAAGTACCTGGTTACATTGCTGACGCTGATGATGTTCATGCCTGCCTCCCTGGCCCAAACCCTCCCGGCAGGGCAGGGGGGGGCTCCCATGACTCCGCCGACCCCCGCCTGGACCGCCGTGAACTTCATGCTCTTTCGCCTGCTGCCCGTCCAGCACGCAGGCCGCATCATGCCGGTTGACACCCTCGCCCGCCAGACCGTCTGGGAAGTCACAGGCAAGCGCGACTGGCAAGGTCTCGACCCCGCCGGCCTTCTGCTCGCCTGGACCTGGCAGAACGACGCCTGGCAGAACGAGCCGATCATCCTCGTAGGCCACCCCGACCTGCAGAAACACCTGGCGATTTCCGCCGACCGTAAGCACTTCAGTTGTGCCGAACTCCTGAACAACCAGCCCCTGCACCAACTGGTTATGGAGGCCCAGCAAGCCTCGATGGCCAAGGCCGCCCTCTCGCCCCTGCAGCGCAGTGCCGCCCAGGTCTGGCAGCGCCTCTCGATCTTCCAGGAACTCGGCCAGTCCGCTCGCCTGCGGATCGTCCCCGCCATGAAGGAACCAAACGGAGCCTGGTCCACCGTCGCCGACATCGCCTCGCAGCCCGGCCTCCCCGAAGCGGCCCAGCAGCCCATCCGCGCCGCCTGGGACAGCATGCACGCCGCCTTCCTCGCAGGCGATCGCAAGGCCTTCATCGCCGCGGCCCAGGGTCTCGACAAGACCCTGACAGCCCTGAATGCCGTCGGCTGGCCCAACCGCGACACCACCGCCCTGGAATTCATCTACAACTGGATGCGCCCGTTCCGCGCAGGCTGGATCGCTACCTTCCTGGCTCTGGCCGTCGGACTGCTCGCCCTGGCCTGGCCGAACAAGTGGGTCCGCCGCCTCGCCTGGGTGCTCCTGTTAGACGGCTTCGCCTTGCTGACCACCGGCATCGTCCTGCGCTGGAAGTTCAGCGGTCACGCCCCGCTGGCGACGATGTACGAGTCCCTGGTCTTCATGGGCTGGGGCGTGACCATCATCGGCATCATCGTCATGCTGCTGAATCGCCAGCGGATCGCGGCCGCCCTTCCGATCGTCGCCGGCGTTGCCACCGCCATCCTGATCGTCGCCGACGTCTCCTCGCTCGATTCCGCCGCCGAACCGCTCCAGCCGGTCCTGCGCAACACCGCCTGGCTGACCATCCACGTCCTGACGATCATGATGGCCTACAGCGCCTACGCCCTGGCGATGGGCCTCGGACACGTGCAAGCCGTCCGGCTCGCCCTCAAACCCCAGGATCGCGAACCCACCGCCCAACTGGGCCGCCTCCTCTACGCCATCATCCTGACAGGCTGCGCGTTCCTCACCGCCGGGATCATCTTCGGCGCCATCTGGGCCAGCGAATCCTGGGGCCGCCCCTGGGGCTGGGACCCCAAGGAAACCTGGTCTCTCATCACGCTGCTGGGCTACATGGTCGTCCTGCACGGCCGCCGCATCAACTGGTTCGGCCCCTTCGGCGACGCCGTCGCCTCGATCGTCTGTTTTCAATTGGTTGTAATGACCTACTACGGCGTGAACTTCGTACTCGGCCAGGGCCTCCACTCCTACGGCTTCTCCGCCGGGGGCCAGATCTGGATCGGCCTCTACGTCCTCGCCGAACTCGTTTTCGTCGCCTGGACCTCAATCCTGCGCCGCCAGAACGCCCGCCTGCAACCCTCGGAGGTCGCCGCCACCCAGGAGTGATGGTGGCCGTCTTCGCTCTAGATGGGATTCCATTTATGTGTAGCGTCAGGGATTGGGTGCCATGGTCCTGCGCCGTTGCAGGACCACGCCGGCTGCCACGCCCGCGCCGTTGGCAGGCGTGCAAGATCTCCCGATCCCGATGACCCATGGAAGCAAGGTGGACGGACCATTTAGCCGGCTCGCTTGCGAGCCGCGTGTTGTTGCCGTTACGGAATGCCGTTGGCCCCTACTGTCCCGGACGGACACCTGATCGTAACCCAGGACTTCATCCGCCCGCCACGCCGCATGCGGCTCAATCTGCTCCCAGCCAACGATCAACCCGCCGCGTCCCCAACCACCCCAGCGCGCTCAGCAGGTCCCCCAACGTAAACCGCTGCCGCACCAAATGGCAATACCGCACCGTTTCCGCCGCCCCGGCAGGGCAGGGGAGTGACTCCATCTCGCGCAGCGACCGGGGCAGATCCATCGCTATGGCGATCGCGTCCATCCGCTCCAGCGGCATTAACCGCTCCGCCAGTTCCTTCTGCACCCGTCCGCTGGACCAGTCCCCCGCTAGCCGCCGCAACCGCGTCGCCGCGTCGCGCCACCGCTCCGCCTTGGGCAGATAATCGCGCAGCAGTTCCGCCCGGATCTCCCCCCCAGGGTCCACCGCCGCGAAATGCTTCCCAATCTGCGCCCCCGCCCGCTCCCCCAGGTCCACATCCGCCGCCGCCACCAGTTCCGCCGCCGTGGCCCCGCCGACAAAATCGTTGTACGCCCTCGTCGCCACGAACGTCCCCGCCGCCACCTGCAGCCCGTGCAGGTTGAGTGGCTTGTGCCGCGCCCCGTTGCACAGGTCCAGGTAGTGGCTCATGACATGTTCCCACCCCGAGATAGGCGTGGTTTGCCCGACGACGCTCATCGCATAGCCCGCCAGCAGGAGTGCCTCCATTAGCGTGCGGAACGCCCCGCGCTCCCCCCGCCCCAGCGCAACCGCCATCGCAGGCAGCCGCGCCTCGTGATCCGCCAGCAGTCGTCGCGGCACATCGCTGTACGACTCATCAATCCCCAGCAGACTCGACAAGTACCAGTCCGCATACGCAACGCCCCGCGTTAGCAGATCCCCCACGCCCGCCCGCGTCAGCGGCGACGGCGCCTCCGCCAGCATGCCCAGGTCCACCCACGTATAGTCGGGATTCTGCGATGGAATGGTCCGCTTCACACCAGCCACGCCCAGCACCGCCAAGGCACTGCTGAACGCCGTCACCGTGCACGCCGTCGGTATGCAGACGAACGTCCGCCGCTCCGATTCGGGCCGATTCTGATCCGCCAGGAACCGCGCATGCTTCGCCAGGTCCGTCACCGTCCCCGACCCGAAGCTGATTACCTGGCACCCCGCAGGCAGTTGCCTCGCCAGGTCCTCCGCAATGGCCAGCTCCGCGTGCGCCGGCTCCCCAGCCGTCCCCACCCGAACCACCTGCGCCCGGCCAGCCTCCCCGATGATCCGCAGGAACTCCCCCTTCGCGTCCGCCCTGCCCCGCCGCATGGGCGTGTGGTCCATCACCACCACCACAGGCCGTTCCGCCGCCTTCTGCCACGCCAACAGCGCCGGCAGCCGCCCGAACAGGTCCTCCTCAACCACGACCTGTTTCACCGCGATCCGCCCGCCCGACCCCTGCGCCGCCAGCCAGCCGTTCAGCCCGGTGATGTCCAGTGCGTTCACGGCATTCACTCCGCCGCGTCGGCTACAGGCTCGGGCTGGCCCTGCATCATCTTCGGCGGCCGGCCCCGGTCGAACAGGAACGTCGGCAGCGACCGCAGCACCCCCACCGGGTGATACAGCGCCTCGACCTCGCCGCGGCAGTTGTACCAGCAGTCCGTGCACTTGTTCTGCCGGCTCCCCTCGTGCAGCCGCTGCACGATCGTCTGGATCGGCAGCTTGTACAGGTTGCCCACCGGCGTGCTCCGCTGCTCGACGCAGATCGCCACATCCCCCGTCGAGTCGATGTTGAAGAACGCCAGCCCCGCCTTGCACCCCGGGATCCCCTTGTGGATCGCTTCGTCGAAACGCCCCAGAAACACCGGGTTCGACAGGAAGTTCGGGTACTTCTCCCGCAGCGCCATCAGCCGCTGGCCGATCTGCGGCTCCTGGCAGACGAACTGCTCCGACCCCGTCTTCCGCGTGCAGTAGGGCTGCACCATGAAGTATGCGTCGTGCGCCGCCGCCAACTGGATCAACCTCTCGATCTCATCGAGGTTGTCGTGCATCAGCACGCACATGAGGTTCACCCGCTGCCAGTCGTACCGCCGCGCCTTCGCAAAGCAGTCCAGCGCGTTCACCGCCCGGGCGAATGCCTCCTTCGTGCCCCGTCGCATGTCGTGTAGCGCCGGCTCGGCATGATCCAGCGAGATCGATGCCCCCCACAGCCCCGCGTCGAACAAACTGTGAGCAAGCTCCGGCGTGACGTTGTACCCGTTGGTCGTCAGGAACGGGAAGTGGTACTCCGCGATCGCCCCGACCACCTCCGGCAGGTCCGGCCGCAGCGTCGGCTCCCCCCCGGCGATCGAAACCATCAGAGTCCCCATGTTCGCCAGCTTCCGGCTGCCGATCCGCACCTGCTCGAGCGTCTGCTCGGGCAGCAGCCCGGCTGGGTCCTTCCAGTAGTGGCAGAACCCACAGCGGAAATTGCAGCGATACGTCACCTGCCAGGCGCACCAGATGGGGTACCGACTGGACCAGGTCCGGAACAAACGCCATTTCTTCTGTGTCGACGAAAGCATGTAGTACTCTGGCACTCACGGTTTACGATGAATTACGGGATTATAGCCAACCCCGCCCGCGATGCGCAGGGCCGCCAAGCCCAAGATCACCAACATCCTGCGCCCCGCCCACATCCGAGCAAAAGATTGACGGTAGAATTGGAGATAGGTACACTGGAAGTCGTCTCTTGGGTCTTTAGCGGAGGTTCGTGTCGTGCCTCATGATGATCTGCACATTGCCCGCTACGTCGAACAACAGATGAGGAACTGGGAGATAGGCCGCGCGCACGAAGCCACCCAGCAGCCCAGCCAGGTCATCGAGACCATCCATCCCTACGTCGCAATCAGCCGCGAATTTGACCCCCAGGCCGACCGCCTCGCCGAGGACCTCTGTCAGTGCCTGGGCTGGCCCAAGTTCGACCGCGAAATCCTCGATTACATGGCTGAAAAGGCCGACGTCCGCCATCGGCTGTACGAACTGCTGGACGAACGGGAGCGCAATTGGCTCCAGCAACTGATCGACCTGCTCGAACCGCTCGGCACCGACGCCTCCCTGGCCAGGGGGGAGTACTTCGGCCGCCTGACGCGGGCGATTGTCGCCATCGCGCAGCAGCAAAGCGCGATCTTCGTAGGCCGCGGCGCCAACTTCATCCTGCCCCGCAACCGCGGCCTGGCCGTGCGAATCATCGCGCCGCTGAAGGACCGGGTCCAACGGCTCCGCCAGCAGGAGGGCCTCGATGACCGGACGGCCCGCCGGCGACTCCGCGACATCGAGTCCCGCCGCGCGGATTTCCTGGCTAGCCACTTCGGGTCCCATCCCTACGATCCCCGCAAGTACGACCTGATCCTCAATGCCGGCACCCTCGGCGTGCCCGACATGTCTTGCCTGGTCCGCTTGGCCGCCGAGCGGAAACTCAACATCTCGCTGCCGTGCCGCCGGGTCCTTGTGTAACCGCGACACCGTGCTAAAACGAAATGATTGCATTTCCCGTCTCGGCTGTTTCGCCGGTTCGCGGGCTGGTAGCAGGTCAGGGTTAGGATTTCGCTTTTCCTGCCGTTGTTGGGAATATGCCTGCACCTCAGGCAGGTGTGTAACAGATGAATTTGACGCGGTTTGCGCGATAGTCGCCGGTTGCGCCCCAGGCCCGTGCCGTTGGGCCGGGGGACCGTGCATCCCCCGCGATGGGTACCACCTCGCGGCAATCCACAATCTGTTGCCCAGGATCACATTCGAGCAATACCCGCCTTGACAGAAAAATAGAATCGTGTAGAGTTTTAACGTCGTACAGATATAGGTTAGCGCTTTTGGCGGCCGCCGGTCGTATGCCGGCGGCTTAACAAGGGAATCCGGTGCAAATCCGGAATGGCCCCGCCGCTGTAACCGGGCACGAACGCCGTAATACCACTGGTCCGCAACCCTGCGGGTCGGGAAGGACGGTTAGTAGGCTATAAACCCGGAAGTCAGAAGACCTTCCAAAAGCGCATGTATCGGCCAACGGACCCTCGTGGGAAGGGTGAGGCTGCCATGCATTCTTGCTTAATTCATCAGCTGTTCGCTGCAGATCCCCGCATGGTAACTATGCTGCGCCCCCAGTCCGCGCTGCCCCCGGGTTAGCCCCGCGGCGCGAACCATCCCGCCAAGTGTCCTGCCGGCCGACCAGGCTCGTCGTGCTGGAGGAGCACCCATGAGTGAGGCAAGCGGCGGATTGCTCGTCTCAAGGATCCTCGACGGAAGGACCAGCCGCATTCGGTCCTTCGGGTCGAGATGGCCAGTGCACACCCAATACGTCGGATGCGCTCCCCCCACAGCAGCACAGCCTCGCCCCCCGTCGCAGGGCAATCGCATGTACGTGTGGCATGGCCATCCTGGCCATGAACATCCCAGGCTGGTGCCATGGTCCTGCGCTGTTGCAGGACCATGCTGTCGCTCCCGCTGGAGATAATCGGAAACGCTCTAGTGAATCAGTACCTCAGGAGGAAAGAAATGAAGAAGTTCCAGTTGTGCGTAGTGGCGGCCTGCCTCGTGGCGGGGTTGTGGGGGAAGGGCTTTGGTGTGGTGCCGTGGGCAACGACCGTCGTGCAGTACAACTACGACGGCGACGCCAATCCGGCCAATGACGATGCGATGTACAGCAACCCGGCTGCCGCGCTGGGCGAACCGTCGCGCATGGCCGGTGTCGGAACCGGCTGGGATCAGGTGGTCAGTATGTTCAATGGCCCGTGGACAGGTGGCGAAGTCGTTAGCGTCGCCTCGGGCGGCCAGCTGGTCGTCTCGTTCGACCAGCCGATCCGCAACGATGCGTCGCACCTCTACGGCGTCGACCTGCTCGTCTTCGGCAATGCCACCTTCACCGACATGGACTGGCCCAACGGCCTGATCAACTCGCCCGCCATGCTCTGGGAAGAGAAGGGCAAGATCGAGGTCAGCGCCGACGGCCTCGACTGGCGGACCATCCCCGGCGTCTGGGCCGACTCGCTCTTCCCGACCCAGGCCTACCTCGACAGCGGCCCAGCCGACGTCTCCCCCGGCCTTGTGCCCGCCGACTTCACCAGGCCCGTCAACCCCGCCTTGACCCTCGCGGCCTTTGATGGCCTCACCTTCAGCCAGGCCATGGCCCTCTACGATGGTTCCGCCGGCGGCGCCCCGGTCGATATCGGGGCCGTCGGGCTGGACATGATCCAGTACGTCCGCGTCACCGTCCCCGTCGGTGCGCATTACACCGTGGAAGTCGATGGCTTCGCCGCCGTACCCGAGCCCGCTTCGCTCCTGCTGCTGGCCGTTGCAGGGTTCGGCGCCTTCGCCCGACGCCGCGTGGTGTAAGGGCGGGCCAATAGCGTTTCGCAGTGAGCGGCCCTTTGCTTCCGGAGGAAAGAAGCGTTGAAAACCATGCAGAAGCGATTCGTGCTCGTGCTGACCGTCTGTGCATGCATGCTGCCGTTCGAGGCCCTGGCCTCGGGATCCTATTCCCAACTGGGCGGTGGGTCTGGACATTTGGGTGTGGCCTCCGGAGGGGGGCCCACCGATCTGTCCAGCCCCCGCCTTGTGGCCGGTCCTGACCTCTGGTGGATCAACCAGTCCAGCGTCGTCGTCGCCGACAAGAAGGTCATCGGCCTGACGCTCGTCGAGGACACGGTCGGCTATCACACCGGCGTCGTGGCCGTGGATGATCGGCTCGGCACCGTCCTCTGGACCGGCGCCGCCCCTGACCTGCTCTGGGAGAGCTGGACCACCCCGGCCGTCGACCTCGTCAACCGCGTCGTCGTCGTCGCCCAGCGCAACCAGGTCGTCGGCCTCGACCTCGCCGACGGCCACGAACTCTGGCATATCACCGCCCGTACCGGCAAGTCCTTCATCAATGCCTCACCTGCCGTTGATGCCGGCACCGCTTACATCAGTGAGTTCGGCGGCAACGCCATGCTCTACGCCATCGACACCGCCACCGGCCAGATCCGCTGGCAGACCATCGTCGGTTACATCAGCGGTGCCAACACCGTCGCCCTCACTACTACCCGCGCGGTGATCGTCACTTCCGACGGCTGGTTCCGCACCCTCAACCGTACCACCGGCGCCCTCGACGTCAGCGTACGCATCAGCCAGAACGGCTTTTTCGGCGGCGTGGCCGCCGAGGAGACCGCCGCCTACACGGTGGACTTCACCTTCGGCGGCGGCGAGGCCACCAGGATATTCAAGGTCAACCCCGCTACCGGCGCGGTGATCTGGTCCACCCCGGCCCCCCGCACCGATACGATCCCCGTCATCACCGACACCCTCGTGCTCGTCAGCGGCGGGGACGGCTACCCCCAAATGGGCGATGACACCGACGATCCCGGCTTCTGGGCCTTCGACAAGGCCACCGGCCAGCTCCTCTGGCAAACACCCCTGGCCGGCGGCTGGACCTGCCAGCCCGTCGCGGCCGGCAACATCGCCTACGTGCCCGTGCTGGGCCAAACCGGTCCCATGAGCGGCGCCCTACGCGCCTTCGATCTGACCAAGACACCCTCGCAGCCCGGCTTCCAGGTCGCCTCGACCGGCCAGATCGCCTGCAGCGTCGCCGTCTCCGATGGCAACGTCTACGGCACCGGTCCCTACGGCCTGGTCGCCTTCGGACCCCAACCGTCGATGCCAGGCGACTTCAATGGTGATGGCGCCATCGACGTCGTGGACCTGCTGATCTTCGCCGACAGCTGGAGCCTCACCTCGACCGACGAAGGCTTCAACCCCGACTGCGACTTCAACCATGATGGCGCCATCGACATTATCGATCTGCTGACCTTCGCCGAGATCTGGGGCCAGTAACCACGCACCGACGCAAACGGGACAGGCTGACACATGGGGCATCGACCACGGACATCTGCGAGCAGGACCACTCCCGTAATCGGGTGCCAGGGTCCCGTTGTCTCGATGGCCGCTTCCCCGGCAGGCGGCCCCGCGCGATGCCCACATCCTCGCCGCGCCTTCTCGCTGATCGAACTGCTCGTAGTGGTCGCCATCGTCTCCCTGTTGGTCAGTCTCCTCCTGCCGACGCTCTCCGCCGCCCGGGCACAGGGCCGCCGTACCGTCTGCGCCTCGAACCTGCGGCAACTGACCCTCGCCATCGTGATGTACACCAGCGAGAACCGCGGCCTGTTTCCCCCCTGCGGCTGGAAGCGCGGCAAAATCCCCGGCTACTGGTGGGGCGAGATCAACAACGGCAAGGTCGATTACACCGTCTCCCCGCTCTTCAAGTACATCCGCAGCCCCCTGGGCGAGGAAACCGTCTACGAGTGCCCCGATCAGCCCTGGGGTACCTACAAGCCGCAGGGCACCAACGCCCCCGACAAGCCGACCAGCACCTATGGCTATAACGGCTACTACCTCACCCCTGCCGCTACCCCCGGCTGGGGCCCCGGTATCGCCAAACGCCCTTGGCAACGCATGGAGTCCGTCCCCCAGCCCGCACAGGTCTTCCTGCTGGCCGACACCATGATCTACTTCGCCGCCAAGGACGAACTCTGCAACGACGCACTGCTCGATCCGCCGTTCCTCGCACAGCCGAACTGGGCCGGCCCGTCCAAGGGCACCCAATACCGCTGGATTCCCAACGACAACCCTACGACCTCCTTCCGCCATCGCGGTCTCACCAACGTCGCCAGCTGCGACGGCCACGTCGACTCGTTCAACCCCGAGGGGGGCCGCATCGCCGCACCGCAGTACAACCTCGGTGCCGTGGGGTCCGCGAACAATCCGCACTATGTGCCGGATTGGAAGGATTGGTAGTAGGGACTGGTAGTGATCTTCCCCACAATTAGTGGGCGCGCCGCAAGATAGGATAGTATCTATCCAAAGGAGCGAGTCATGGGCCTGCGGATGCTCATGCAAACCCTCTCCCGACAGGATGAACTTGCGGATCCGAAAGCAGCCCGGCCCGAAGTTCGCAACCCCTCCATGCTCCAGTCGTGCCGCCCGCAGATATCCCGGAAGTTGCGCGACGTGTTCGCCCGCGATTGCGTCGCATGCCTTGATCTCCACGAGCAGGCAACTCTCCACCAGCAGATCCGCAACATAGTCCCCCAGGACCGTCCCATCTTCGTCATAGACCTTCAGCGGATACTGCGATTGGACCTGCAAGCCCGCCTTGCGCAGGCGGTGCGCAAGCCCGTTCTCGTACACCTTCTCCAAGTGTCCGCCGCGCAGATGCCTGTGCAGCGAATAGCCCGCCTCCCGGATCAGGTTGCACATCTGCAGGACATCCTTCGCCATGGCCGTCCTCCCGGAACTTGAGGATATGTGTCCAACCCGACGGAACCCCTGCCGACCGACAGCTTCTTCTGTTGTTCAGCCGTTGCCTCTGATGTGCCGACCGACAGCCGCTTGCGTTGTGCAGCCGTTTCCTCTTATGTGCGTATTCAACCAGCGTGCCGCCAACGGCTCTTGGTCGTTTGTTGTTGCTGTTGCCGTTGCAGTTTTTGTGCCCTTTGTGGCTAATCTTGCTGTTGCTGCTGTTGCTGTTGTTGTTGTGCCCCCCATCCGTCTCCCCTCCACCCGGTATGCCGGCCCTTGCCGGTATTGCCCCTCCCGCGACCGCAGATGCTGCCCGCCAGGCTGCAGCATAGGCCAGTAGAACCACGCCGACACGATCGCCAGCGACAGCGTCACCGCCAGCAGTCCCAACTTGATCCTGCTGACCGTCCCCTCGAACCGCCGCAGGATCTCCGGGTAGAACGCCGCCTGCCGCACGAACGCCTGCCGCGATGCGATCGACGAGTGCCGCCAACTGCGGGCGTACTTGCTGATCCCGTTCAGCATCGCCACCGCCTCCAGCGCCGACGCGAAGACCCCCGCCGCCGTCGCGCA
Source organism: Planctomycetota bacterium (assembly GCA_025357795.1). Taxonomy (GTDB): domain Bacteria; phylum Planctomycetota; class Phycisphaerae; order UBA1845; family JANYLN01; genus JANYLN01. Next base: position 10,509 of record JANYLN010000006.1, on the reverse strand, counting down.
GAGTCGTTCCCCCGCCGTCTCCGCCGCCCCCGGACTATGCACCCAGCAAGGCTGCGTGCATGCCAGCGGATCCTTCTGCACGCACCGTACCCCGTGCAGGTCCGCCTGCCGCTCGAACCGTCGCGAGATCCAGCCGAACCCGATCCCCCAGATCGCCACCACCATCCCCATCACCGCTACGTTCGTGACGTCCTCGGACTGGCCCAGCTCCCGCTCGAGCCACTCGCCCGCCAGCCCCACCGCTATCATGCTCGCGATCGCAAAGAGCATGTAATACGTGATGTGCCGTTCCTTCACGTGCCCCGCCTCGTGCCCGAATACCGACTCCACCTGCTCCTCGCTCAGATGGTCCAGCAGTCCATCGCTCAGCAGGATGTACCGGATCTGCGGCAACAGCCCCATCACCGCCGCGTTCACCATCGCCCCATGGCTCTGCCAGACCAGAATCTCCCGATACCGCAGGCCCAGCCGCCGACACGTCGCCTCCAGGCGGCTGCGCAGCGCCGACGCCGGTAGTTTCTGCGTCTTCCACAGGTGCCGCAGCATCACAGGCGAGAACACGAAAACCGTCCCCGCTACAACCGCCTGCAGAAGCTCCGGCAGCCACACAACCCCCGTAGCCGCGACCAGTGGCCGCCCATACAGGCTCATCAGGTCGCTCGCCAGGATGAACAGCGACATCGGTACCAGCACCGTCAGCACCTGGTAGCGGATCTGGAAGTCCAGGTACTGCCCCAGCGTCCAGACAGGCTGGCCGATCGCCTCGCCCAACCCGCCGCTCGCCGACACCCGCAGTGCCCGGTCCGTCGGGTACATCACCAGCCAGCACAGCACCGCTGCCAGCAGCACCGGCCCTACCAGCACCAGCTCGTCGATTAGAGGGTAACGCCCCAGGTGCCAGCCCACCCGCACCAGCTTCACCCACCCCGTCTCGAACACCAGCAAGCCAAACAGCCCCAGTAGCGCGATCCGCACCCCCAGGTGGATCCGCCCGAACAACATCGCCGCATACGAAAAGCCCCCGGGCTTCCGCAGCCTCCGCAGGCACACCCAACAGACCAGCCCCGTCACGGCCGGGATCAGTAGCGTCGCCCCCAGCACGACCCCTAACGTGGCCGTCAGGCCGTTGACCGCCCCCCCGAATGGCCCCAACAGGTTGCTCTTCGGCAGGCTCAGCAGTGAGGCAAAGATGACGATCAGAACTATCTGCATGTGGCTCACACCCAAAATGGCTCGTGGCCTGGACAAGTGTCTCGCCACTCGATGCAATGATTTCCCTGGAATATCGTTATACTCGATGGCACGCGTCTCAGCCATTCGGACACGAAGCGTGGCAAGTGGAACCGTAGGATCTTAGGAGATTCCTCATGAAGCGGCAGGCGGTTTGGATGCTCGTGGGTCTCATGACATTGACCTCTTACACCTTTGCGCAGGAAGCCCCTTCGCCCGCGCCAGGCGCCCCGAACGCCCCCGGCGAGCAGAACGCCCCCGGTGGCCGGCGCGGCAACCGGCAGCAGGGAATGCGCCCGGGGCAGGGCAGGCCAGGCGGCATGATGGAGCTGCCCGAGAGCTTCAAACTCACCGAGGAACAGAAGACCAAGATCAACGAGATCTATCAGAACTCCTTCCGTGAAATGCGCGACCGCCGTTCCGGCGCGACCAGCCAGGCCAACAACGAGAACATGCAGAAGGCCATGCAGCTTCGCCGCCAGTTGAGCGAAGCCGCCCAGGCAGGCGATGACACCCGCGTCCAGCAGATCCAGACCGAGATCGACGCCCTCTCGACCTCCCAGGAACGCGCCCAGATGCAGGAGCGGGTCTACAGCCAGATCGAGCAGGTCCTCAATACCCGGCAGCGCCAGCAATTCGAGCAGTGGAAGAAACTCCGCGCCTCAGGCCTCCCCCCTCAACTGATCGATCGGCCGGAAGCCCTCAAGACCGCCGCCCTCAAGATCACCACCCTCTCCGATATCCAGAAGAACACCATCGAGGCCGCCTTCGAACGCTACAGCCGCGAGGCCACCCACGCCGACGAAGCCGCCAAGGCCGACCTTAACGACCGCTTCGCCTCCGAAGTCCTCTCCAGCCTTAAACCGAGCCAGAAGGTCCTCTTGACCAATACCGCCATGCGCGAAGGCCGCGGCAACCGTGGCCTAGGCGGCCTAGGCGCCCCCGGTGCCGCCCCCGGTGCCGTCCAACCCGGCTCGGCCCAGCCCACCCAGCCTGCCCAGCCCGCCGGCCAGTAGATCGCCCGCCACACGTTTAGTGGCGCCGTTGGTGGCACCCGAAACGTGTCCGAATTGTCGTTGCCGTTGTTGTGGTTGCTCAGTGCTGAGTGAGCCCCGCAACGACTCCGGGCCGTCAAGTGGCGCCGGAAATGGCATTTTGCCGACCCGTGGCTGGTAAACGGGACGATGCGGCTCGCAAAACCGTTGGATAGGCTGCTCCTCGAACCACATTGGGAGAGGGGCGGTCCCGACGAACGCAACCCAAGGTGCGACCGGCCAAAAGCCGGTCGCCTTTGTTTTGTCACCGGTGCCGTATCCCCAATTAACTGACTGTCTCGCTTGGCTTTGGGCGATTACAGGTTTACGATATCTACAGCCGAGGCAGTACGGTATCCAGGTCTACAAGTGCCGTCGTGTGCACGCAATTAAAAAGGAGCGCGGGTATGAGCAGCCGGGTAATGGTGGTGCTGTATGTATTGGCAATCGCAGGTCTTATGATGAGTAGCCAGGTCAATGCCCAGTCGGCAGCGGCCCCGGCAACCCAGCCGCAGGTCTCAGCGGCGACCCAGCCGGCAGCCGGTTCGGCCAAGGTCCTCGAGCCGCTGCCCAACGAAAAGGGCAAACCCTTCGCCGTCGTCGCCAAGACCCCCAAGGCCCCAGCCATCGATGGCAAGATCGAACCGGAAGTCTGGGGCGATAAACCGCTTATGACCGGCTTCTTCGACGAGGAAACCGGCAAGCCCGTCCCCGCCAAGGTCCAGACCCAGATCTGGATGCTCCACGACAACGACAAACTCTACATCGCCGCCAAGATGCTCGAACCCGAGATGGCCGAACTCCAGGCGACCGCCGAGGAGCATGACGGCAACGTCTGGAATGACGACGACTTGGAGATCTTCCTCGATCCGGGCAAGAAGAAGGACCCGTCCGATTACTTCCAGATTGCCGTCAATGCCCTGGGCACCTCCTCTGACCAGCGCGGCGCACCCGACGTCAGCGGTGACACCGCCTGGGACTGCAAGGATTGTGTCATCAAGACCAGCAAGGGCAAGGATTATTGGACGGTCGAGTTGGCCATCCCCCTCAAGAGCCTCGGCGTGACCAAGCCCGCCGCAGGCCAGCGCTGGGGCGTCAACTTCGCCCGCGACCGCAAGGCCGGAGCAGGCGAGAACAGCTCCTGGGTGAACATGGGCCCCGAGTGGCACCAGCCCGACCAGTTTGGTACGGTCGTCCTCGAGCCGTAAGACGCAGCCAGTATATTCTCGGACATTCCATGAGGGCGGCGGACCTGTCAGGTTCGCCGCCCTCTTGTGTTTGCTGGTCAAACACTCGCGTCCATCTTACGCCCAGACCCTTGCGGGGAGGTCGCTGCAAGCCTTGCTGGACCTGGGACATGCCTACGTCGTTTTGCCGGGCGACTGTTGGCGCGGTGTTACCGACTGCGTCGCCCACGACGACCCACGTAGCCTGCGCGTGATCGAGCAGGTCAACGATCCTCAAGAAACGGTTCGTGTGATCGACAACCACCTTTTCCCACGGTAGAGGCCGCTTGCTCCACGGCAGGGCATGCACTATATATGCCCTACGCATTATGCCCGCAAGTAGTCTGCGGGCCGCCAAGTCGCCGTGGGTTGGACAAACTGACGTTGTTCTTGCGCAGGAGAATGTACGATGCTCTTCGCCATATTGGGCTTGGGCTTGGGACTGGGCTACCTGATGTTGAGCGGCGGCCTCTTCGCTATTATCAACGCGATTACCGGACTGATCTTCGGCGTCCGGGGATAGCGGCTGCCTCGGGCCATGGTTGCCGTACGGCTAGTGCTGGGCGTCACCGTTGATCAGTTTCGCCATCCGGGCGGCGCTTAGTTCGTTCAGGCTGTCGACGACCAGGTCGGCCTGGCCGAACGCCTCACGCGGAGCCGTACCGGTCAGGGCGACGGCTTTCATCCCGGCCCCTCGGGCAGCGGTGATGCCATGCACGGCGTCCTCGACGACAGCGCAGCGGCGCGGCTCGATCTGCATACGTTCGGCCGTCAGGAGGAACACCTGCGGGTCGGGCTTGCCGCGGGTGACATCCATGCCGGTGACGATCCCTGCCAGACGAGTTCCCAGGCCCAGACTCTCGACGACCAGTTGCACGTTGGACGGCGGGCCGGATGAGCCGATGCCCATCTTGAACCCCTGGCCCCAGAGGTCCTCGATCAGCTGCATCGCCCCCGGCATAACCGGCACTCGCTCCCGCAGCAGGTGGCGGAAGAGGGCTTCCTTACGGTCGTCCATCTGCTTGATCTGCTCGGGCAGGACGCTCTCGCCCCAGAAATGGTGAATGATGTCTCGGCTGGTCCGGCCAAAGGTCGTGGCGAACTGCTCGTCGGTCATCTCCACGCCCTGCTCGCGGGCCATCATTTGCCAGCTGCGCCGGTGCGGTTCGAACGAATCGATCAACACCCCGTCCATGTCGAAAATCACGCCGTAGTCATGCATAGCCTGTGTTCCGCTTGTCCGCGTCCTGTGTCTGCAGTGGCCCGCTTCGTCCTATAGCTACCAGAAGAAGCGGTACTTCAGAATTGCCCACACCCCGTGTACGCCGTCGCGCCAGTTGATCTTCTTGCCTTCGGCCTTGCTGCGGCCGCGGTAGGTGATCGGCACCTCGACAATCTTGTGCCCACGGCGGAGCAGCTTGATCGTGATCTCCGGTTCGATGTCGAAGCGACAGGCCGTCAGGCGCAGCGGCTTGATCGCCGCCGCGCAAAAGGCCTTGTAGCAGGTCTCCATGTCCGTCAGGTTCGACCAGCACAGCCAGTTGGTCAGGCCCGTCAGCGTCCGGTTGGCCATTCGCTGGGTCAAGCCCACCCACTGCGGCCGGCTGTTGGGGTCCAGCCGCGAGCCGTACACCACCGTCGTCTGCCCTGACAGGATCGGCGCGAGGATGGCGGGGTAATCGCTCGGCTCGTACTCCAGGTCGGCGTCCTGGATGAGCAGGATGTCACCAGCCGCGGCGGAGATGCCCGTGCGCACAGCCATGCCTTTGCCGGCGTTGGTGGCGTGGCGGATCAACCGGGCGGGGACCTGCTTGTTCCGCTCGATCCACCGGTTGACGGCCTCGCATGTTTCGTCCTGACTGCCGTCATCGATGATGACCAGTTCCCTCGCCAGCGGCAGGCAGACAGCCGCGACCTTGTCCAGGACCGCGGCGATCATGCGGGCCTCGTTGTAGGCTGGGATGATGATGCTCAGCAGGCGAGCAGGCGGTACGGATTGGACGGCACTGGAAGACATCAGGCGGACACCTTCGGCTGCAGATCCAGCCACACACGCAGGTACGATTCGATCTGGGGACCGCAGTAAACGATGACCACCGCGGCGACCACCCAGAGGATCACGGTCAGCAGGAACGGCTTGTCGTTGAGCAGGACCTCGTTGGGGCCGCTGGTCCGGCCGGCCTGCACCAGCATCGTGTAGCGGAAGACCCCGTAGAAGACCAGAGGTGTCGTGTAGACTAGCAGGTTGCTGTGAAAGCGGGCCTGGGTCTGCGGGTCGAGCGTGTAGACCAGGAACGTCACGATGGCAATACCCGCGGAGGTCGTCAACAGATGTGACAGCAGGTGCGGGCTGTAGTGCATCAGCGTGGCGCGGTGGTTAGCGGCCTCCTTGCTGGATTGGAACGCCGCCAGTTCGCACTGCCGCTTGCCGAAGCCCAGGAACAGACATAGCGTGAACGTGCAGACCAACAGCCAGGGGGAGATTGCCACCTGCACCGCAAGCCCGCCCGCGATCGCCCGCAGCAGAAAACCGATCGCGATCGTGATGACGTCCACGATCACCTTGTGCTTGAGCACGAGGTTGTAGCCCAGCATCAGCAGTACGTAGGCGAGGCCGGTGACCGCGACCGCGCGATGCACATACGCCGCCACGGCCAGACCCGCCAGGGTAAAGCCGATTGCCGCCAGCAGCGCAGCAGCCACCGAGATTCGGCCCGACGCGACCGGACGCATCCGTTTTTTCGGATGCAGCCGATCCTCCTCGCGGTCCAGGACGTCGTTGAGCGCGTAGGTCCCGCTGGACAGCAGGCAGAAGGCTACGAAGGCAAGTCCGGCGGCCAGCAGGGCCTGCGGGTCGGTCCGCCTGGCGAAGACCAGTGCCGGGAAAACAAAGACGTTCTTGACCCACTGGTTAGGCCGGATCAGCCGGACCATGTCGGTCAGTCTATTGGGCATGGGATCTTGTGCAGACCCCCGCTCGGCCTGTTGGCGAAGTTCGGTCACGTCCATAACGGCCTATTATGGCACAGATCCTGCCGGAATTACAGACCTCCGCCCGATGCTGTGGTACTCGAACCCTGCCGCCTGCATCTGGGAAAGATCGTAGAGGTTTCGACCATCGAAAATGAGGGGCGCCTTGAGGAAGGACTTCATCTGACCGAAGTCCGGCGAACGGAAGCGGTTCCACTCGGTTACGATGACCAGGGCGTCGGCACCGCTCAGCGCGGCGTAGCTGTCGGCCTGGTACGTGACCCTCTCGCCGTACCGCTTCTGCAGGTTCTCCAACCCTTCCGGATCGTGGGCAGCAACTTGGGCGCCCGCCGCCAGCAGCGAGTCGATCAGCCGCAGGGCAGGGGACTCGCGGATGTCATCGGTCTTGGCTTTGAAGGTGACGCCCCAGATCGCAAATCGCCTTCCAGCCAGGTCTGTCCCAAACCTCGCGACGATCTTCTCGAACAGCCGACCCTGCTGGCGCTGGTTGACGCGGTGAACCGCTTCGATCAGGTCCGCGGGGGCCCCGTGACGCCGCGCTGTGTCCGCCAGGGCCTGCACATCCTTGGGAAAGCACGAGCCGCCGTAGCCGGGACTGGGGTAGAGAAAGTGGTGGCCGATCCGGCTGTCGCTGCCGATTCCTGATCGCACCTCGTCGATATCGACGTCGAGAACTTCGCACAGGCCGGCGACCTCGTTGATAAAGCTGATCCGCGCAGCCAGGTAAGCATTCGCGGCATACTTGCTCATCTCGGCCGCGCGCCGGCTCATCATCAGGATCGGTTTGGCGCTTCGCACGAACGGCAGGTACAGCCGACGGATCGCATCTCCCGCAGCCGCATCCTCGCTACCGATGATCACGCGGTCCGGCCGCAGGAAATCATCCAGCGCGGAGCCTTCCTTGAGGAACTCCGGGTTGCTGATGACCGTTACCGGATGCTGGCTCAGTTCATTGACCCGTCGCTGTAGTTGGTCGCACGTGCCGACCGGGACGGTAGACTTGATGACCAGGATCTTGGGCTCCTGGACAGCCCCGGCCAATTGGCGGACGACCGCTTCCAGGGTCGTGACATCGGCCGACCCGTCCGGGTTGGACGGCGTGCCGATAGTCAGAAAGATGACCTGCCCATGGCGGATGGCCTCATCACTGTCAGCAATGAAGCGGATCCGGCCGGCCTGCAGGTTGGCCCTGAGAAGGTCGGACAATCCAGGCTCGTAAATTGGCACCTGACCGCTCTGCAGGGCCTCGACCTTCCGCGCATCGATGTCATGCGCGACGACGTCGTTGCCGTTGTCAGCCATGCAGACGCCCGTGACCAGTCCGACGTATCCTGTTCCGATAATGGTGATGCGCATGGATCGAGTCCTCTGGAGCGTAGCCCAACCGCAGGCAGTCTAAGCGGGGGATGCATACCGTGCCAGCAGGCAAAAAGAACGGCTCCGCGGGTTGCCGTTACAAGCCCCCTGCGGATGCCCCGAGTGTAACGAGGGGCGCAGCAGGGGGTCGGCCCCGAACGCACGATAGGCTTGGAAGGGGGTGAAGCGTACAAGCCCCCTGCGCAGGGGGCTTGTAACCAACGACAACCCCGCGGATTCTGTCACGGACCTCCGCGCGGTATTCTGACCGACGCGGAGCCGTGTTCTTATTCTATCGGAAGGCTTATTCCTTCGGCGCCGGGATCTTGCCGGCCTTCTCCAGTAGTTCCAGCAGCTGCACGGCTGCTTCCTGGACGCTGCACGTATCGGAGTGGATGACTAGTTCGGGCTTGTCCGGGGTCTCGTAGGGGGCGTTCACGCCGGTGAAGTTCTTGATCTCGCCCGCCATCGCCTTCTTGTACAGACCCTTGGGGTCGCGCTCCGAGCAGACGTCCACCGGGCATTCCACGTATACCTCGATGAAGTCGCCCGGCGCCATCAGCTCGCGAACCTTGTCGCGGTCGCCCTTATACGGGCTGATGAAACTGGTGATCGTGATCGCGCCCGCGTCGGTGAAGAGCTTGGCGACCTCGCCGATCCGGCGGATGTTCTCCTCGCGGTCCTCCGGCGAGAAGCCCAGGTTCTTGTTCAGGCCGTGCCGGATGTTGTCGCCGTCCAGCACGTACGCCAGGTGCCCCCGCTCCATCAGGGCGTGCTCCAACGTGTAGGCGATAGTGCTCTTGCCGCTGGCCGACAACCCGGTCAGCCACACCGTCACGCCCTTCTGGCCGAGCAGCTTCTCGCGATCTTCCCTGCAAACGTGCCCGTGATGCCAGGTGATATTCGTTGCCTGAACCTTGGTCATTCTCGTATTCCTTTTTCTGTAAGTTTCTTCAGGCCGGCGTCCAGCCCCAGGGCAATCGCATGCACTTGTAGCATGGCCATCCTGGCCATGAACATTCCAAGGGTCCCGCCCGTAGCGGCCCCAAGGCCCGACAGAACCATGATCCTGACGGTTGTGTTACTCACGGGGCACGATGCCCGCGCCACGTACATGCGATCGCCCTGGGTCCAGCCACAGGGCAATCGCATGTCCTTGTGGCATGGCCATCCTGGCCATGAACATTCCTGGGTCCAGCCCAAGATCCAGCCCTGCAATTCGCAAGACAATAGCGGCAAACGGCGTCCCGCTCAAGCGCAAAACCCGATCGGACAACAGGAGATTGTCCCAACTCGTATACTGTCGGAAATCGACTCAGAACAGCAAAGGTGTCAGGAAGATTTTTAAGCCTTTCTCGGCCGCCCCCGTGGCCGTAGGCAGCAGTTTAGTCCTTACGCCCGTAGCCACACGCGGGAGAGCAGGCCGCGACTCACGTAGTCCTGGACCCCGGCGCGGCGGAGACCCCTCTGGCGCTTGCATAAAGCAACGTGGGCATCGTGCCCTTGCCAGAGGTCTGGAGTTTAGGACGCAGGAGAGGTGCTATTGACAGGCGCCCCCCGGCAATATACCTTAATCCTTTGGCTGCCAAGCCTCTCATAGTGAACAGCCATCGCTAGATATCGCGGGTTCTGATAGCTACTGAGAGTCGTACATGTCACAGATAACGTCCTGAGGGTTTCGGACAGTGCGGCGATGCAACGGCAGAAATCGGATCCTGATCGCGGGGAGGCAATTCGCACCCGATCAAACGTCGGACCTGCCCCGTCGTTGACCTTGAGACAAAGATAATGATTACTCGACCCCCCCTCCGAGCCTGAGTGTGCACTCCGCTTCGGGAGGCAGAATGGGCCCCATGCCGGCGGCGGGACTTTAGGCGCGGCGGGCTGGCGTCTTGGGGGGATCGCTGGGAGGGATGAGCTGTGAGCAAGCCTTGTTGGTACATAGAGAACGCCCGAACCCAGACCGTTGAACAGCTCGATGAGGACGAGATTCTGCGCCGTTGGCTCAGCGGCAGCCTCCCCGATAACACGCGCTGCTGGCGGGAGGGCATGCCCCAGTGGGTCCAGCTTGTGGAAGCTGAGCCCTTGGCAACAGCGATGCTCCGCGTAAGGCAGGACCCCGCCCTGATCCATTTCTATTGTACCTGCGGCAACCAGATCAGTATGGCCCGCAAATTCGCCGGGAGCAACGTCAAGTGCAAGCAATGTGGTACGGTCGTTCGCGTGCCGCCTGCTGCTGGGCAAGTGACGGGCGATTCGACATCGCGTCCTTTGCCGCGGCCACCAGCCCCTACAGCGGGCCAGTCGCGGATCAAGAAGGCGCCGCGAGTACGAGGTGGAGTAAGGCTGGCGCTCTGGCTTGTTCCGTTACTTGTCGTTGCCGGAGGAGCGATCGCGTACCTGTCAGCTGGAGACAGATCTCCGCTCCGAGCCTTGCTGGGAAGGACAACCCCAGCGCCTCCAAAGCAGATGCTACAGGACTCGGTGCGCGCCTGCCTGCCCGCGTTTCTGTCGCTCGACAACCTTGATTGGGAAACGATATCCACTGGGCCTGAATCGGTAAAGGTGAACTTCAAGGCCGTCATCACCCCTAAGGAGGACCTGTATCAGGTGGACCGCGAGGTGGGCACCCCAAGAGTCACACTGCTCAAGATAGTGCAACACACGGGCAC
>JANYLN010000323.1 GCA_025357795.1 Planctomycetota bacterium | reverse complement strand
CTGCCCTGGTCGCAGGATGATCGAGGGCCACTGCGGCTTGTTCACTGAGTCGGGGAAGTGCTGGGTTTCCAGGCACAGGCCGTAGTGCTTCTTGTAGGTCCCGCCCGAACCCGTGATCGAGCCGTCCAGGAAATTGCCGGTGTAGAACTGGATGCCGGGCTCGGTGGTCAGGATCTCCATGGTCCGCCCGGACTTCGGGTCTCGCAGGCGCGCAGCTAAGGCGAGTTGGCCGCTGGTGCTGTTGAGCACGTAATTCAGGTCGTAGCCGCCGGGGACCTGGTCGATGCTCGCGCCAATCCGGGCCGGTTGGGTGAAGTCAAACGGCGTGTCGCGGACCTCGACGATCTGTCCCGTGGGAATGAGAGTCTCATCCGCCGGGGTGTATTGGTCGGCGGCGATCGTCAACTCGTGGTCGAGGATGTCACCGGTGCCGGCCCCGGCCAGGTTGAAGTAGCTATGGTTCGTCAGGTTCACCGGCGAGGGCTTATCGGTGGTGGCGGCGTACTCAATCTTCAGTTCGTTCGCATCGGTTAGCGTATAGGCGACAACTACATCGAGGTTGCCTGGCAGGTTTTCGTCACCATCAGGAGAGCGGTGGGTGAACTTCACGCTCGTCTCGGATTTGCCTGCTACGGGCTCGGTTTTCCAGAGGACCTTGTCGAAACCCTTGTTGCCACCGTGCAGGAAGTGTACGCCGCCTTCGTTACGGGCGAGCGTGTAGGTTTTGTCCGCCAGCGTGAAGATCCCGTTGGCGATGCGGTTGCCGACCCGGCCGACCGTCGGGCCCAGGTATGGATGGCCGGCCAAGTACTGCGGCAGGTTGTCAAAGCCCAGCACGACGTTGGCCAGCCGGCCGGACTTGTCCGGCACGTGCAGTTCGGTGAGCATCGCACCGTAGCTGGTGACCTTGGCGACCATGCCGGCCGCATTGGTCAGGACGTAGAGGTCAACCGGCTCACCCGTGGGCAGCCGACCGAATTGGCTTGCGTGTATGGTGGTCATAGTGGCGACTATTCTACCGAAATGGTCGCGGTACTGTCACGTCCCTCTCCCAGCCGGAATATGATCCAGTAAGCCAATCGCTTCGGGGGCATGTGGGGCAGCACGCGAAAGGGACAATCGCCATGGACAGAACGCATACCGTCGGGTTCATCGGTCTGGGGAACATGGGCCAACCCATGGCCCGCAACCTGCTGAGTGCGGGGTTTCGGCTGAAGATCTACAATCGTACTGCGAGCAAGGCCCGCGAGTTGGCCGGGCTGGGCGCGATCGAGGTGCCGGGCCCGGCGGATGCTCTGGACCCTGACGGCATCGTCATCACGATGGTCAGCGACGATGCGGCACTGAACATGGTTGTCGAGGGGACCGACGGTTTGTACAACTCGCTGGGGCCCGGCGCGATCCACCTGTCAATGAGCACGATTTCGCCGGCCACCTCGCGCCGCCTGGCGGAGCATCACCAGCAGCTTGGGGCGATGTACGTCGCCTGTCCTGTGCTCGGACGACCCGAAGCGGCGGTCGCGAAAAGGCTATGGATGTGCCTTTCGGGCCCGGCCGAGGCCAAGCAGCAGGTCCGGCCGCTGCTGGAGGCAATGGGGCAGGGGACCTGTGACTTCGGAGAGGACCCGGGGGCGGGCAACGTCGCCAAACTGGCGAGCAACTTCCTGATCCTCAGTGCGATCGAGGCCTTGGCGGAGGCGTTCACCTTCGTTCGCAAGAACGGCCTGGACCGGGCGACGCTGGCGGATTTCCTCACGCAGACGATCTTCAACTGTCCGATCTACCAGAACTACAGCCGACTGCTGTTGGCGGAAGACTATGAGAAGGTCGGGTTCAAGCTGGCGCTGGCGATGAAGGACCTGAACCTGGTCCGTGACGCTGCGGAGTCGGCACAGGTGCCTTTGCCGATGGCGGCGATTTTGCACGAGCGGCTGCTGTCGTCGCTGGCCCGTGGCCGGGGGGATCTGGACATGGTCGCCATGGCGCTGGCCGTCAGCGAAGAGGCCGGTGTGCAACCAGCCGGCAGGACCGATTGATCCGCGTTGACAGGCTGTCACTCAGACATCATTATCACCCCGTGCTCTGCACGAGGCGGGCCTTTGGGCCCATCCATGCGAAGATCCGCTGCTTGCGGTTGACCTCCTGGCCCTCCAGCATCCGCGTCAGTTCCGCATGCAACTGCTTGTGCCGCAGCCTCGGACGATCCGGATTGCGGTTATCCCGCAGGACCTCATCTACGACATTCTTCGCGGTTCGCACGAACGGATCGATCGTATACACCTCGCCCACGCAGGCCATCCGCTTCTTGTTGGCCTTCTCGCCCTTCTTGCGACGCTCCCGCACAGCCGGGGGGTCTGGGCGTCTCGACGCATCGGAACCCCCTTGCCATCCGCCGTCAGCACCAGGATCGAAATCATGCCTGGGTCTGCTTACCAAGAGGGCGAACATCCGCCTTGATCAGCAATGTTCCACCTCTGGAGGCCCTTTATATCAAACGCCACGCGTTCGTAAACGCCCGTATTATAGGATCTTATAGGGGCACGCTTCGCGAGTTACGCCCTTATCTTGTTCGCTCATGTTATGTCACCCCTGGTGCTACGGGGCACCGCAAGCGTTCCTGATATAATTACCGGTAACAGACAAGCGAGGCTGGACCGCGGTCGAGATCTTTCGGCAAATCGGGAAGTGGTTCTACGCGACGGATCTGACCCGGGCCGGGAGCAGCCCGCGCGAATCCCTGGCCATGCGGCGGAGATCATCTGCCAGGCGTTCGGCCGCTCTGGGGCTGCCCACGGACACGCACGCGG
>JANYLN010000313.1 GCA_025357795.1 Planctomycetota bacterium | reverse complement strand
TCCCGCGTAACCTCCGGCCTGGCCGTCAGTTCGGCCGCAGTGCACCGGACCGGTGCGTTGGCAATCGCCGGCTCGTCATCGATCCCTTCGATCGGACGAGTCGCCGGAGCCGCCCGGACCAGGCACGTCTCGCCAGGCGGCACAACACCGGCACCAACCGCGGCCGCCTGCTCCGGGACGGGTGCCGCAGGCGACTTCGGCAGCCTGGCCATCGCCTCTTCCAGCCCCTTGCGAGCGGCAGGGAAGTCCACCCGCAAGCGTAAAGCATGCTCGAAGGACTCCCTGGCATCGACACACCGGCCCGCAGCCATCTGCATCGCCCCAAGGTTGTAATACCCGAAAGGCTCCGCAGCCACCCTCAGCATGTGCCCAAGGGCCTCCGTGTCCCGCTTCTGCTGGACCAGAGCAATCGCCATGTTCATTCGGGCACGAGCGAAACTCGGCTTGGCCAGCAAGGCCTTGCCGAAACACTCCTCGGCCTGGACGTAGTTTTCCTTGGCCAGGTACGCAAAGCCTAGGTTGTTCCAGAGCGTCGCCGACGCCGGCTGCAGATCCGCGGCCCGCTTGAGAGCCTGGATCGCCAAGTCATACTGACCTGCCTTCGCATAGCACAGGCCTACCCGGCTATACGCAGCCACGAAGGTCGTGTTCAGCTCGATCGCCTTGTTGTACTGATCGATCGCCTTGACGTAGTTGCCCTGCTTCTCATACAGGCTGCCGGCCGAGAAGTGCGTCATGGGCAACAACTTAGGCTCCGGCTCCAGCGTGGTGTTTTCCGCCTCGACCGGCTCCTTGGCCGCCTTGGCCCACTGCTTGGCCAGGTCCTTGCCCGGACCCTTCACCGTCGCTGACTGGTTGTTCTGCGCACACCCCGTCAGCAGCATGCCCGAAGCAATCAGCACACTCGCCAGCATACGGATACTATACATAGGGAATCTCACTTTTTGCTGGCTCCGTTCTTGTCCGCACCTGGAAGCTCAGGTATCGCCCCGGCTCTCGACGACTCCGCCACTGGCAACCCGACCTTCTGGGCCTGCACCGCCTGGTCGGCGGGCATTTCGGCGCTGGCAGCCATGCCGAGCCGGACCGAACAGCTGTCCATGTCGCAGCCTGCGGACGCCAGGTACTGCTCGACCCGCTGCAAACGCTGCTGAACCAGCTTGTCGTCATCGACCCGGGTGTCATAGCGAACCACGCCGCCATAGGTCTTGCAGACCTCGGCCAGCTGCCGCAGGCGGTATTCGCCGGTGCCGCTGAGCTGCGCGGTGCAGCCGGCGAAGTGAATGTCCGCGACGGACATGTCATTGCGCACGGAATTGTCGACCATGGCCGCAAACGGCTTCTGCAGCGGGCTGCGGTTAACGGTGTCTCCCTGCGGCGGACTGTTGAGCCGCGGCGAGGGCTCCTGACAACCCATGACCAGGACCACGGAGAGAAGACCAAGGACGGATAGCAACTTCATACGGGCGCCTCCTTTGCGGGCGTGCGGACCAACCCAATACCTTTTGCACGGGAGAGGCCGGGCGATCCACACACGTACGACCCTACAGTTCTTCGGTCCGGCGAGAGGGCCGCTTTAGCCGTATACAGGGGGCTTTCCCCAAGAGAACGCATTTCCTGAATATTGTTTTGGGACCCGCGCCGCTCGCCCGACCCTGCTACCAGTATCACCCGCGAGGGCCCGGCGCGCGGGGCCCTCGCCGTAACGTTGCCACAGGCGTATTTCGCGGGCGTACGCATCGCATCAACCAGTGACGCCGCCTTGCCGCTGGGGCGCCGGCGCGGCTATCGGCTACCGGCCAGACCGCCGCACGGGAAGGTTGCTGGCCGGCGCCCCCAGTGGTGTCCAGTTCGGATCGCCGATCCGTTGGGGATCTGCAGCCCCTTGCGGGCTGGATGGTCCGAGAAAACACAACGCGGCCGCTTATCGCCAGCCGCGTTGTTCTTGTTATGCGATTCTCAGTCGCTGACGCGACACAGCCACATCGGCTGCGGCGCCGCCAGCGAGGACTAGAACGCCTTCTACATCCCGCCCAGCGAACTGACCAGCTTGATCATGGCCGGGCCACCCAGCACGACCATGATGGCCGGGAAAATGAACAGGATCAGCGGGATCATCAGTTTCACCGCCGTCTTCTGAGCCTTCTCCTCGGCGACCTGGCGACGCTTGACGCGCATCGCGTCCGCCTGGTTACGCAGGGTCTTGGCGATGCTGGTGCCAAACTTCTCGGCCTGGTTGACCACGGCCACAAGACTCCTCATCTCCGAAAGGCCGCTGCGGACGGCCAGGTTCTCCAGGGCCTCGCTACGCGGCACGCCCATCTGCGTTTCCATCGTGGCGATCGTCATCTCCTCCGAGAGTATCGGGTGGACATGCAGGAGTTCCTTGGCCACGCGCTGGATGGCGGCATCCAGGCCCAGGCCCGCCTCGACGCTGATGACCAGCAGGTCCAACGCGTCCGGCAAGGCCTTGCGGATCTGATCCCTGCGCTGGCTGCAGCCCAGCCACAGCCAGACGTTCGGCAGCGTGAAACCCAGACCGCCCAGGAACACGACCAGGCCCAGGACGTTGGCGACCGCATTGCCCCCGCTGATGCCCATGACCAGAGCTAGCAGGGCCATTAGCCCGGCCATCACCGTCTTACTGGCCAGGAAGATCATGGGAGCCCCATCCGCTCGGTAGCCCGCGCGCGCCAGCTTCATCCGCAGGGTCGACTGGTCCTGCTGACTCTTGGGCATGACCGGCTTGGACAGAAACGGCGCGGCCATCTTCATCAGGTTTTCCGCGGCCGACGCCTTCTGCGGCATCCGCGTCGCGGTATCCTTGTCCTTATCCTTTCCCTCACCACGCTTGCCGGCGACCCGGCGCAGGATCTGCGTCTCTCGCTGCTTGCTCCCGGGCATCATGCTGTAAGCGATCAGCCCGACGCTCATGGCCAGCAGCAATCCCAGCATCATCATTTCCACGGCTCTTACCCCTTATGTGCTTCTCGCGACTTTGCTTTCGCAGGGAATCCCTTGTTTCTCATTCGTTGTCAGTATTCGCCGCCGCCCAGCGCCGCAGCAGGAGTCGACAGCGAGCATCCTTTGCAGCTAACGACTGACAACTATCCGCTACACTTTGATGTTTACGATCTTCTTGATCAGGGCCATACCCATCAACATCATGCAGACCGAGCCGAACATCAACATCTTGCCCATCGGATCCTGCAGCAGCACCTGGGCATACTCGGGGTTGATGTACAACTCGACGAAGAACATCACGATCGGCAGCGCCAGCAGCACCCAGCCGGACAGCCGGCCTTCGGCGGTCAGCGATTGGACCAGGCCGAACAGCTGGATCCGCTCGCGGATCACGTGGCTGATCTTCTCCAACACCTCCGCCAGGTCGCCGCCCGTGGTCCGCTGGATCAGCACGGCCGTCACGAAGAAACGCAGGTCCAACTGGTCAATGCGGTCGGCCATGTTGACCAGGGCATCCTCGACCTTCACGCCAAGGTTCTGCTCGTGGAAGACCCGGGCGAACTCGATGCCGGCCGGATCGGGCAACTGCTCGCCGACCAGGCCAATACCGCTGCCCAGCGAGTGACCCGCCTTCAGGGCCTGGCCGATCAGCTCGAAGACGTCCGGCAACTGCTCGATCAGGCGGCTGATCCGCCTGCGACGGCGGAACATAACATAGAAGATCGGCAGGAAGAATACGCCCAGGGAGGTGAGCGCGCACCACATGATGTTGATCTGCACCAGCAGCAGGAGCACCAGCGCGATCAGCGACAGCCCGGCCAGATACATCAGCATGCGGCTGGCCCGCCAGTCCAGGTCGCCCTGATCGAGGACCTTCTGCAGATTGGACACCAGCGAGATCTTGCCCAGCACTATGTCGATGGCGCCCTGTTGGTCGTTGTTCTTGCGCAGCAGGCTGGCGATCGCCGCTTCCTTCTTCTTGTTCGGCGCCGAGCCGTCGGTCAGACGCTCCATGAGCTTCCGGGAGTTCGTGCTTTTCATGTCCGTAAAGACCTGCCAGACGCCAAAGACCAGCAGGCACGAGCCCGCGATCGGTAGCAGCACGAACAGCATGCCCTTAAGCGTTTCGTTGAACGTCATCTCCGCCAGCATGTCATTGCTCCTCATCTACGGCCAGGACGCGGCCTTCGAAAATGCTCGGGTCCATCTCGCAGCCGGCCGCCCTCAGCCGGTCGAGGAAGGAGGGGCGCAGACCCGTCGCGATGAACCGTCCAAAAGCGCGACCCTTGGCGTTCACCCCCACCTGTTCGTACTTGAAGAGGTCCTGCATGGTGACGATGTCGCCTTCCATGCCGGTCACCTCGGTCACATTGATGATCTTGCGCGGGCCACCGGTCAGCCGACTGGCCTGGATGATCAGGTTGATCGCCGAAGCAAACTGGTTGCGGATGGCTTTTAACGGCAGTTCGAAGCCCGCCATCATCACCATCGTCTCGACGCGCTGCATCGCGTCACGGGTATTGTTCGCGTGGATCGTCGTCATCGAACCGTCGTGGCCCGTGTTCATCGCCTGGAGCATGTCCAGCGTCTCCGGGCCGCGGCACTCGCCGACCACGATCCGGTCCGGCCGCATACGCAGGGCGTTAATCAGCAACTCGCGAATACTGATCCGGCCCTTGCCCTCGATGTTGGGCGGGCGGCTTTCCAGTCGCACCACGTGCGGCTGGCGCATCTTCAGTTCCGCGGCGTCCTCGATCGTCACGATACGCTCGTCGCTTGGGATGAACGTCGAGAGGTTGTTCAGCAGGGTCGTCTTGCCCGAACCGGTGCCGCCGACGACCAGGATGTTCAGGCCCGCCTCGACACAGGCCTGGAAAAATTGCACCATCTCCGGCGTGCAGGACCCGAAGCGGACGTAGTCGTCCCAGGTGACCGGGTCTCGGCCGAACCGCCGGATCGACATACTCGGCCCGTCGATCGCCAGCGGCGGGATGATCGCGTTGACGCGGCTGCCGTCGGCCAGACGCGCATCGACCATCGGGCTGACTTCGTCGCAACGCCGCCCCACCGCCGACACAATCTTGTCGATGATGTGCATCAGGTGGGCGTCGTCCTTGAACTGGATGTCAGTCAGTTCAAGCCGGCCCCTGCGCTCGATATAGACCTGGCGCGGCCCGTTGACCAGAATGTCGCTGGTGTTGGGGTCCGATAAGAGGACCTCGAGCGGTCCGAGGCCGAACGTCTCATCGATGATCTCGCTGATGAGACGCTGACGCTCCGTGAAATTCAGGACCGCCTGCTCCTTGTCGCATAACTCGGCCACGAGTTCCCGGACCTGCTCGCGGGTCTCCTCGTCGTTCTGGTCGAAAATGCGGGACAGGTCCAGCTTGTCGACCAGGTTGCGGTGGATCCGGTTCTTCATCTCGTAGAACTGGTCCATCCGCTCCTTGTTAATCCGCTTGTCGCGGCTCTGGATCTGGGGCGGGGCGGCGCTTCCCCCCCCGGCAGTAGCGGGGGCGGCGGCCGCAACGATGGTTTTATTGGGATCCGGCTGCGTGGGCCGCAGCAGCGTGGGCTTACCTTCCGGCTGGATGCCTTTGAACTTGCCGAACAAATCCGGCCTCCTTTCTGCAAGCAGACACGCCCTCCCCGTTATTCAACATACGATGCGACGGCGCATCGCGAGCAGGAAGGCGCCTACTCATTCTTCGGCGTACTGAAGATCCGGCTGAAGATACCGCTGGCGACGACCTTTTTTGTCGGGTCCGCAGCGGCGATGGAAGAGGCGGCATCGGGACAGAGGCGCCGCGCCAGGGCTTCAATGTCCTGGCGGGCCTTCGAGCGGCTGGCGGCCATGCAGAGAGGCTCGCCCATGTTAATGGCGGTGCTGGCGGCTTGCCAGTCGTCGCTGATGCAGGCATACATCTTCTGGTTGAGCGTGGCCTCGACCTGCTCGACTTCCAGAGAACCGTTGTCGCGACCGACACGGTTGACCACGAGCTTGAGGCGGTCGAGGTTGTAGCCCTGCCGCCCCAGCTCCTGCACCACCCGGTCGGCGTTGCGCACGCTCGGCACGATCAGCTGTAGAATCAGCAAGGCGATATCGGACATTTCCAACACGACCCGACCGCCCGAATCATAGCGCATCGGCCCATCGATGACCACGAAGTCATAGAACTCCTGCAGCGCAGAGACCACCGAGGCGGCGTGCGCGGCGGTGATCTGCTCGGCCTGCGCGAACTGGTGCGGCCGGGCGAGGATCTCCACACCCGTAGAATGCTTGATGATAGCCTTCTCGATCATCCGCGGATCGAGCTGCTCGGGGGTGTCGCACAGATCGGCAATGGTGAACTTCGGCTGCAGGTCCAGAAACGTGGCGACCTGCCCGAACCGGAAGTCCATGTCAACCAGGACGACCCGCCCGGCCTTCTGCTGGGCGAGTTCCACGGCGGCGTTGACCGCCAGCGTCGTGCCACCTACCCCGCCGACCGTGCCGATCACGCTGATCAACTGGCCGTGCTGGCGCTTGGTGGGCTTCTGGGCGAGCATCTTGTTCAGGGCCGCTTCGAGTTCGTCCTTGTCCAGGGGCTTGGTCAGAAATTCCCGGAAACCGGCCCGCATCGCCGCCAGGATGAGCTGGCCGTCCGTACACTCGCTGACGGCGAAGCACGGCAGGTCGGCCCGCTGGCCGATCAGCTCTTTGACGCACTCGAGGATCTGGTCGGGGTACGGATCGAGGTGTACGACCAGCAGGTCGACCGGGAAGCGCTGAACCACCTCGGTCAACAGGGCCGGCTCATCGACCTCGGCGACGATCTTGATGCCGTCAAACGTGAGCAGTTCGCTCCGCAAGACCGGACCGAAGTCTTCATCCGCGTTGAACACGACCAGGCGTAATGCCTGCGCCATAATCTTGCCTGCCTCTATCTTGCGACCGGGGTCGCCGACCCCTCGGCCACACTCCAACAACTCGCACGTCCCTGCAACCTGTCCCAACGAAAACTCACCCTCTGCTTGCGAGAGGCTTTCGCCTTCGCTACGGATCCCGACGCTCGTACAGCAAGGCGGCGGGAGCCGCATCACCGGGCTTATCGGCAACTTCCACAGCCTGATCGCGTTTGGCGGCGTATTCGGCCGCCACGATCGACTCAGGACGCCCCGCCCGAGCGAAGGTCCGAGAAACACATGCTGCCGGCCGATCCCAGCCAGAGAACCTATCGGCCGACTGGCCAGACCAAAAAAGAGGATTCCCCCGCCGGCAGCGGCCGGGGACACTCGCAAGACCCGATAAGCCCTCGCCCTATCAACAATGCGGCCAGCCGTGCCTCGCGGCACGGCTGGCCGATCAATGCGATTCCCCCTTTACACTAACTTCGTCACGGTTACTCGATCAGACGGACGATCCGCTTGTTGCCGAGTTCGCCAAAGATCTGCTTGAGCTGCGCGGAGTACTGATCGATCGTGCCGGCCGCGTAGAACTCCTGGCCGCTGCCCAGCGTGGCGATCTGCTGCATCAGGGTGCGGTTGGCGTCGGCGCCCACGCTGATGCACTGGATCTGGATGCCCTTGGAGACCGCTTCGTTGACCTTCGTCGTGGCGTAGTTCACCCCGGAGGTCTCGTTGAACTTGCCGTTGGCATCAACGTTGGGCTGGCCGTCGGTCATCAGGAAGATGACCTTGGCGGCATTGGTGCGACCGCGAGAGCTGGTCAGCTCCTTGATGGCCAGGTCGAGGCCACCGCCCATGTTGGTGAACGGGTCGTAGTGGGCGGCCTGCAGGTCCTTGATGCCGTCGGTGATCGTGCTGAAGCTCTTGGTCAGGTTCTTCACGTGCCGCGTGGTGCTCGCGTAGATCTCCAGCGACACCTGGTCGTTGCTTTCAACATCGGTCAGCAAGTCCATGCAATAGTCGATGGCGTCCTTGACGGCCTTCATGGGCTGCTCCGGCGTCTTGCAGAGGTCCGGGTTTTCGGCATACGTGCGTCGATACTCCAGCATGTAGTTGACGAAGGTCTTCAGGCCGAAGCGACATTGGAAATTGGAATTGGCTTCGTACAGGCGCGTGCTGGTGCTGCGCATGTACGTGTCGACATACTCGGTCCAGGAGCCGTTGCCATAGGGAAAATCCACCAGCCAGGCCAACTCGTTCGACTCGATCTTGTTATCGCCATTGCCCCTGGTATTCTTGGTCTTTCCCTTGGGCAGGCTCGACCACAGGCCGTTATTCTTGCCGCTGTCCCAGCGAGCTAGGCCCAGAGCAACCGCCACGCGGTTCTTCCAGTAGCCGCTGGTGTCATAGCTGGCGCTGGTCAGGGAGGTGACTTCGTCGCTGGAGTAGCCCACCTGCTGGAGCCAACCCCGGACTTCCGTGTCGCTGGACCAGCTGGCGTTGTACGGCAGGTACTTCAGGCCTCGGTCGTCCACCGGGTTGTAGCTGGACCCCATCTCCAGCGTGCCCCAGGTGGTCATGCGGCCCCACGTCGGACCGGCCAGTCCCGGGTCGGTCTTGGGGTCGGCTCCGCCGCGGTTGCCGGGGTTGCCCGGACTCGTGCCGTAGCCATCGTTCAGCGGCGGATTGCCGGGCGGCGGCGGGTCGATCCCGTTCCCCACACCGTTGTTGCCCTTTTCGATCGGCAGGCACACCCAGATGTTCCACAGGTTGACGTTCGTCTCCTTGTAGTGCATGAGCTGGCTGTCGTAGCTCATCGAACCGGACAGGTCCGCCACCACGGCAATGTCGCGTGGGACCATCATGGCCGCGGCGCGAGCCTGCATGCCGGTGCCCGAGCCGAACATGTTGGCAAAGAAGAACTGGACGCTCCCGTTGGGTGAATTCTTGGTCTTGCGGATCGTCACGCGGACAGCGTTGGGAATCGTGCCGCCGGCCTGGAACGTGTACTTCTTTGCGCTGTCGTCCCAGACGGCATGGCCGAACTCCACGTCCTTGGACAGGTCAAGCTTGGTCGTCTTGGCATCGACGGGATTGCCCTCGACGATCCGCTCGGCCTCGTTCCTGGCCTCCGTCTCGCTCAGGCCGGCCTGGTACTTACCCAGCTTGCTGACAGCCGCCAGCGCGGCCGAATCCGCCGCCCGCTGCAGCTCCGTTTTGATGACGCACATGTTGCCGATGTCGATGGTCAGGGCCGTAAAGCCTACCATCACCGTGCCGGTCACTGCCACCAGGACCACCACAGCCCCTCGACGGTCCGTTCCCCAGGTCTTGCGGATTCTCTTGAACATTTCTGATACCTCCTCCGGCCGGATTTATTGGCCAGTTGGCTCTTGCCCAGCGGTGCGTAGCCGGGCTCGCCCTGGCGCCACATTGCCTGCTATGTACCTACGATATGGAACCCGCGCCGGCCAGCCCTGACCCGGCAAACACGAGAAAAAGGCCTCCGGCCCCTGCGGGCAGTGTCCTCTAGATCGGATTCTGTTTATGTGTAGCGTCAGACATGAACGCTGGGTGCCATTGGTCCTGCGCTGTTGCAGGACCATGCTGTCGCTCCCGCTAGAGATAATCGGAAAACGCTCTAATACCGCCGGGCCGGCCAGCTCGATGCGGGCTACGGCGCCCGACGGCGGGCAGCGGCAGAATCGCCTCAAAAAAACAAGCCAGCCGTGCCTTGCAGCGACACGGTTGGCCGATCTGTGCGATCCTTCTTTACACCTGTCTCGTGGCGGCTTACTCGATCAAACGAACCCCTCGCTTGCCGCCGATCTCGCTGAAGGCCTGCTGCAGCTGGGCGGAGTACTCGCTGCTGCTGCCAGAGACATCGAACGCCTCGCCTCCGGCATTGCTGGCGATCTGCTCCATCAAGATGCGGTTGGCGTCGGGTCCGATGCTGACGCAGTAGAATTGGATGTGCTTGTCGATCGCTTCCTTCGCCTTGGTCAGCGCCCACTGCTGGCCGCCGACCGGATCGATGGCGCCGGTGGCGGTGACGTTCGGGTTGCCGTCGGTCATCAGGAAGATGATCTTGCTGGCGTTACGCCGGGCCCGGGAACTGCTCAGTTCCTTGATTGCCATGCCGATGCCGCCGCCCAGGTTCGTCTCCGCATCGTAGTGCGCTGCCTGCATGGCCTTGAAACCGGTCGCAACGTCACCGAGGTTCCTCGTCAGGTTCACCACGTGATAGGCGGTGCTGGCATACACCTCCAGCGACACATGGTCGTCGCATTCGTTCTCGGTCAGCAGGTCCATCGAGTAGCGAACCGAGTCCTTGACCGCCTGGAGCGGCTGCTCGGGCGTCTTGGACAGCTCCGGACACTGCGAGTAGGTTCGCCAGCTCTCCAGCAGGTAGTTGACGAAGGTCTTGGGGCCGAAGCGGCACGCAAAGTTGGCATTTGCCTGGTACAGGGAGGTATTCGTGCTGCGCATGTAAGTGTCGATGTAGTCCAGCCAATAGCTGGCGTCCGAGCGGCTCGAGTCGTTCTTGAATGGGAACTCCACCAGCCAGGCCAGTTCGCCCGGCTCGACCTTGTCATTGGAATTGCCCTTGGTGCTCTTGGTGTAATTGTCCGGCAGCATCGACGACAGGCCGCCGTTCTTGCCGCTGTCCCAGCGGGCCAGCCCCAGGGCCACCGCCGCGCGGTACTTCCAGTAGCCTGCCTGATCGAACTGGCTGCCCGACAGGGCGCCAATTTCGCTGGCATTATAGCCGACGGTCTGGTACCACTGCTGTAGCGCGACGTTGTTGTTCCAGCTGGCCTTGTACGGCAGGTACTCCAGCCCCGGATCCGTGGTTGGATCGTAACTGCTGGTGACCTCCAACGTGCCCCAGTTGTGCAGGCGGCCCCAGGTCGGCCCTGTCAGCCCCGGATCGAGCTTGGGATCGGCCCCACCACGGTTGCCAGGGTCGCCCGGACTCGTGCCGTAGCCGTCGTTCAGTGGGGGGTTGCCCGGCGGCGGCGGGTCGATCCCGTTCCCCACACCGTTGTTGCCCTTTTCGATCGGCAGGCACACCCAGATGTTCCACAGGTTCGGGTTGACTTGGTAATGCGGCAGCTGGCTGTCGGAACTCATCGACCCCGACAGGTCCGCCACGACAGCAATGTCACGTGGCGCGAGCATGGCCGCGGCCCGCACCTTCATATTCGTGTCGCTGCCAAAGAAGTTGGCAAAGAACAGATGCAGCGCACCGTTGGGCGAGTCCTTTGTCTTGCGGATCGTCACGCGCACGGCATTGGGGATCGTCCCGCCGGGCGTGAAGGCGTATGCGGCCGTGGCGCTGTTCCAGATGGCCTGTCCGAACTCCACGTCCTTCGACAGATCGAGGCTGACGGTCTTGGCATCGACGGGGTTGGCCTGGACGATCCGTTGGGCCTCATCCCTGGCGGTCCTTTCGCTGGAGCCCGAATGGTACCGGCCCAGCTTCGAGACCGCCGCCAGCGCAGCCGCATCCGCCGCCCGCTGCAGCTCGGTCCGTACGACGCACATGTTGCCGATGTCGATGGTCAGGGCTGTAAAGCCCACCATCACGGCGCCGGTGACGGCCACCAACATGACGACCGCCCCTCGCCGACGGTCGGAGCGGTTCTTCGGGACTGCTTTTGCTGCCATGTTTCTTTCCCTCCGGATTTGACCGCTTCGCCGCGTCCGACAGCGCAGTTGCGCGGAATGCCTGATTTGAGCCATCGAGTATGAAGACTCGATGGC
>JANYLN010000263.1 GCA_025357795.1 Planctomycetota bacterium | reverse complement strand
AACCCGGCAAGCGTAGGAACGATGAACGGGTCGGAAATCCCGGCCTTGGGCTGGGTTGCCTGCTTGAGGTCGAAGCCAACAACCCCGGCAAATTCGCTCAGTATCTCACGTCGGGCCGTCTGCCAATCCTTGTTCCCCAGCGAGTCCCTTCCGATCTGGAGGTCCCCTGAGCGAGGAAAGACCCCGTGGTGTCCGCCGGCGATCTGGCCCAAAAGGGCAGAAACTGAGCAACGGCCAGAAGCCTCAGTCAAGACAAAGGCACTGGCAAACCCATGCGGACACTCCTTGTCATTGTCCGAGAACGGAAGACCTGAGCATTCGCACAGATTCGGAATCTTTTTTTGGAAGCCAGGGCAGGCCTTGCCGATATCGTGCGCTCCCGTCAAGAACACCAGCAAAGATCTCGCGTCCTCAACTCCGAGCGCACATTTCAGCCTTTTCCGAAGTTCGGGAGTCAGGTGATGGTCCCAGACGAGACCGGCCACCGCTGCAACGTCGAGCATATGGCACAGCAAGGGGTGATAGCTGCAGTCGTCGCCACCTTGGCCCGTCTTGGCCCACAACCGCAGCCCGATGGAGCCGCGGCGATCAGTCCCGGCTTTGCCATTGAGGCTCACGATCTGCTCCCCGTCTCTGAGTAACACCGTCGGGCAATCGCGATCAGGGCGATCTGTCGGATATGCCCTGCCTCGGCCAGAGCCTGCCGGATTCCCACTCGCCCCCAGCGCCCATCCCGCCAGAGCACCGGGATCCATGGTTCGCTGAGCAGATTGAACGAAACGCCTGGCGATGTGTCATCGGTCATCGGATGATCCTCCCAAAGTGCCGCCGAGCTTTGAGCGTTGCACATAGGAATCGTTCGTTGAAAAGCTGCCAACAGCCTACCGGCCATAGCGCGCAACTACAACTGCCCCATTGTGGTGGGGAGGTATGACAGGTATGGTCACAGCGGCTGATGGGCGGGTTGGGTGGAGGGGGCGAAGGGGCCGGTCAGGGGGCGGCGGAAGGCGATGACGGCGGCGTCGCGGTCGAAGTAGACTATGAAGGCCTGGTCCGCGCCGTACAGTAAGTTAGAGAGGTCGCGGAGGGTGAAGCGGCCATACTGCCAGCGTTCGGCCCAGGGGGGTTCGGCGGGGCCGCCCAGGGAGCGGGCGAGCTCTTCGCGTTCGGAGGGTGAGCCGCCGGGGGCGTAGACGATGGGCTTGGGGGTGTTCTTGTTGTAGTCGGCGCGGTTGGGTTCGCCCAGCAGTTCCTGGACTTTGAGGCGGGGCATGCCGGGCTTGAGCTTGTCAAAGTTCGCGGCGTACTGGGGGGTGGCGGTTGGTTGGCCGCAGCCTGCGAGCAGGAGCGGCAAGATCAGCCAGGCATATCGAAGGTTCATGGCGGTGGTTGCCTCCTGCAGCAGTCAGAGAATCAACCTTGATGGTCCACTGCTTCCCGTACAGATGACGGCGATTGTACCGGCCTTTCAGGGTTGGGTGGTGGGGCCGACGTTGGCCTTGTCGCGGCCGAAGGCGTCACCCTCCCAGAGGTCCGCGGGCGAGGAGGAGCGGCGGGGGCCTTGCTGGGCAGGGCTGGCATAGGGGCCTTCGGCGGGGGTGCGTGCGCGGGTGACCTTGCCGTGGTTGTCGAAGTAGATGCGGAAGGCCTTGGGTGAGCCGTCCATCAGTTCGGGGGGCTCCTGCCAATCCCTGAGGCCAAACTTGCCATACTGCCAGAGTTCGCCATTGCTGAAGACGCCTTCGACGTCCTGGCGAAAGGCGGCCCAGGGGTCCTGGGGGTCGGGGACGTTCACATGGACCTGATCGTCGGAGCGGGTGGAGGCCAGGGTGGGCATGCCGAGCAGCTTGGAGACCTGGGACTTGGTCATGCCGGGGTGGACCTTGTTGAAGTTGGTGACGTACTTGGGCGGCTTGCCGGAGCTGGCGCAGCCTGCGGCGAGCAGGGCCAGGCCGGCCAGGCAGAACCAGAGACGCTGTATACGCATAGGATTTTCCTCCTGAGGCATTCGTATTATACAGCCTCAAGTGTACCGCGATGCGGCGGGGTGGGAAACAGGGGATGGGGGGACAATCTGCGGGAATGGCCAACAGAGGGCATGGCATCCAAAAACAACAACAACAACGACCACAGTCGAGGGCGGCTGTGCTACAGACAGCAACAACAGCAACGGCAAGAATAGCCGCAAAGGGCACAAAAACGGCAGAACCTAACAACAACAATAACAACGACGAAAGGCAAGATGCGACGGGCAAGGGAAAGAATCTTAGGAGTGTGGGTCGGAGCGGAGGCGTTTGGTGTCGCTGCGGAGGCGTTTGGTTTCGAGGCGGCGCTGCTTGGAGGAGTAGGTCGGGCGGGTCTTGTGGCGGGGTTTGGGGCGGGCGAGGGCCTGGGCGAGCAGCTCGACGAAGCGTTCGACGGCGGCGTTGCGGTTGGCTGGCTGGGTGCGGTGCTGCTGCGAGGTGATCTGCAGGACGCCTTCGCGGGTGATGCGGTTGGCCAGGTGGGTCAGGAGCATCTGCTTTTGCTCGGCGGAGAGGGTGGGCGAGCCTGCTACGTCGAACCAAAGGGTGACGCGGGTGTTGACCTTGTTGACGTTCTGGCCTCCGGGGCCGCCGCTGCGCGAGGCGGAGAAGGTCAGTTCCTCGTCGGGAATCGCGAGCGATTGGTTGATCTGGATCATGCGTGGTTCGTCCTGCCGGTGTTCCTTCAAACCGTTTGGGGTCATTGTATCCGGTGCGGGCAAAGAAGCCGACGGGTTGGGCGATCCGCGAAAAAACGTCGGGGCGGATTGCTGATGTGTCGGAGTATTAGTCTTTGTGCCGGCGGGAGTTAACGACATGGCTGGCGAGCATGATCTTTCCAGTTTTGGCGGACTCCCTTACTGGACAGTTGGGGGACACGTACTCTTGGGTGAGGCCGGCCGGGGGGCCGGATTGCAGGTAGCCTTCGGAGGGGGCGGTGGGTTCAGGAGAATCGGTTCGGCAGCCGGCAGGCCTGGGGAGGTGAGTGGCCTGCCGGCGTGCTGGGCCGATGCGGCGGTGGGTTACGGCTGGGGTGGGAGTTCGCGCACGAGCAGGTTGGCGTACTTGGCGATCAGCGGGG
>JANYLN010000237.1 GCA_025357795.1 Planctomycetota bacterium | reverse complement strand
ATCGGCAGAAGGTTAAAGGGCAAGCCGAAGTGCGCGCCGGCGGCCGCTCCTTCCTGACGCAGTGCCTCCAGCCGCTGCAGCGCCTCCGTCGCTACGCCCGGATCGAGCAGGCCAAATGCGCACGCGACGCCGTTGATCCAGAGGTACCCGGCATCGTGCAGCATCCCGTCCCTGCTGCGCCAGCCCGCAACCCAGCCGGTCCGCGGGTTCACCAACTGGTCGGCGAAGACGCGGCGAAGGCGTCCGGCGGCATTGGTACATGCGTCCGCCAGCGAGCCTTCCTGCAACCCACGCAGCAGTGACGCCGCGTTGCCGAGCCCACGATACGTCCAGGCGTTGACGTAGGCGTCCATGTGCCCGCAACCCACAACATCCATCGCGTTGGAACTCCAGCGGAACGAGCCGCTATTGCCCGAAAGGTCGCGACACAGTGCCAGGCCTTCCTCCCCAATGGTGGCGAGCATTCTCCGCGTCGCACCAAGGAGACCCGGTCCAATCTTCGCCAACCACTGCTCATCCGGCCTGGCCTGGTACAGTCGCCCGGCTGCGCTGACCAGGATCGGGTCTGAGTCCAAGTAGAGGTTTCGCCAGTAACCGTAACCGCCACCGCCCAGCAGTGCCCGCTCGACGGTGAAGCGGTGCAGGGCTAAGGGGTCGGGGCCTCGTTCCGGGCGGCGCGTCAAGGCCACGATCTCCGTCGGGGAATGCTGATTCACGTGACAATTGCACGATACGGCGTTGTTTGAAAAGCCGCCCAGCTCCGGCCGGAAACAGGAATAGACCGAGCCCCAGTGCTCACGAATGGCAGCAGGTAGCGGAGCATCGTCGCCGGTCTCCGGGCGCAGGGCCGTTACGGACCACCGCCACCGCGAGGTGCGGGTGCCCGCCGGTAGCCACAGCGAACCGTCCCCGCCGCGATCCCCCAGGACCATGCCGCCCACTACAAGGTTCGCGCAACGATAACTCTCAATCTGCAGATATCCGTCCCCGTCGAGTTTCTCGCATTGCAGACAGCCGTTCCCATCGCCAGCCCATAGCATCGGTAACTCCACCTCGCCGTTGCGTCCGCTGCGAAGCGTGGGAACCGCGGCCGCAGCGGTCATCGTCGCCGCACAGTCGAAGCTCAGCCGCCAGGCCTCCGCTTCAATGACAGGCATTGCACGTTGCGTTCGCTGGGTAAGGTGTACCTCGATCGCCTCAGCCGTTACGGTGAAGGTGGCGTCGATCAGGAGACCCTGGCCGCAGTCCAAATCCCAGTACCGAACCTGGTTGCCTTCGACCGCGACCGCCCCCGTCCACACATTGGCGCCAAAGTCGCCTCGGAACGTGCGAACCACCGGCCCGCTCTGCCCGCCGAACAGGCCCGCGACTCTGCGGATCCCGACATGAAGGCGATTCTGGTTACTCCGGCCGCTCTCGGTGCCGTCCCACCCCAGATGCATCAGTTGGGGTCTGCGCAAAGAGAACCCCACCGACAGCCGGGCCCCTCGGAACAGGACCATCCACGGCAACAGTTCCACAGTTATGCCGCTTGGGGCTTGCGGGCAGATCGGCCCCTGACGCAAGGAAGGACAGTTGCACGGCAGGGCAGCCGGCTGCGCGGGGGGCTCGCCCAATGCCACCAAAGAATCCAGCGTAGCGAATGGAACGCTGAACGGCACGCCGTTGCACTCCCCATGACTTGGCCAAACGGGGTGCTCGCGATCGCATTCCACCCGAAGAACATCCGTCCAAAGGTCGCCCAGATCGATCTGGTGCGTCACGTCCAAACTGGCAGCGATGACGCGCTCCATCTCCTCGATCGGCATGTCCTGCCGCAAGCCCTCGCCCGAAAAACAACCCACCGCGGGCAAATCGATGTCTCGCACCACCCGCCAGCCGCCTCATCGGGGATGGACACGAGTACATGCGCCGGGTGAGTCGGCACGCAGGGTATCCACCGGCTGGAGCGAACGGGTTTGAGTTCGAGCCTGTGGACATGGACATGCTGACCAAATCGCAGGTAGCGCACCACGGTTTGGCTGTGCATGTCAACGTTGTACTCCGGGTGCCGGACTACTCCGATCCCCGCGTGAGAGATTGCG
Source organism: Planctomycetota bacterium (assembly GCA_025357795.1). GTDB lineage: Bacteria > Planctomycetota > Phycisphaerae > UBA1845 > JANYLN01 > JANYLN01. The sequence continues at coordinate 12,213 of JANYLN010000237.1, read as the reverse complement.
CTGGTCTCCAGAATCTGTGCGGTGGCCGGTGTCGAGGTCATACAAAGTCCTTTGGGACAAAGATCGGAAAGATCGGGGTCATCAAACGCTATTTGTATAGACATTACAGCCCCCCCGCCAGCCCCGCCGACCGCACCTCCCGGCTGCGCCCTGACCGTCTCCTGAACCGTTCGACCATCGCCATTCCTGTCTCCTTGTCACCTGTTCAGTGGCGCCGTTGGTGGCACCCATACGTTGTCTGAATTCCCCTCGGCCGCTCCCGCCCAGCTCGCCCATCCAGCCCAGCTTCACGCCGCCCTCGCCTGGCCCAGACCTCTCCAGTGGCGCCGTTGGTGGCACCCACCCCGTATCCGAATTGCCCCAACTATGGGCGTGCAGCGCCTACTTCTATTTGGAAAGGCACCACTACGAACACAAACGGAGGATCCCGAAGTGGCATCCAGCCCTTACTCAGACGCTCGGGTCGAGTTTGCCAGCCCCAACGCCGGGGATGTCATCGCGCAGCACGTCCAGATCCGCCGCCGCCGCGTTCGACTCCACCTGCTCGACGCTCTTGCACCCAGGGATCACGCACGTAACCGCCGGGTGCTTCAGGCACCACGCCAGCGCCCACTCCGCCATCGGCACGCCCGCCGGAACCTCCGTCTGCTTGATGACCTGCGCCTGGCGGAGCGCATCCAGCCGCCACTCTTCCTGCCCCCGACCGCGGATGTCCGTCTCCGCGAAAACCGACTCCGTCGTGTACCGCCCGCTCAGATACCCGCTGGCCAGCGGCACCCGCGCCAATACACCCAGGTCCAGCTCCATGCACGCCGGCAGCACGCGGGGCTCCGACTTCTTGTTCAGCCGGTTGTACACCACCTGGATCGCCTGTACGTTCAGCTCGGGTGACTTCTCCACCTGGGCGAGATTGTCGTTATTCCCGATCGAAAGGCCCAAATGCCGGACCGTCCCCTTCTTCACCTGCTCCGCCAGCATCGCCCACAACCCCGGCGTCGCCAGTTGCTCGTCGTTGCCGGAGTGAAACTGGTATAAATCTATGTAATCCGTCCGCAGGGCCCGCAGCGACCCCTGCAACTGCTCCAGCACCTGCTGCGGATCGTACAGCGTGTCCCGCTCGAAGGGCCTATGGAACTTGTGGCCGAACTTGGTCGCCAGGATCCACTGGTCCCGCGTCCCCTCGATCGCCCGGCCGATCAGTTCCTCCGACAGGTGATCGCCATAGCACTCCGCCGTATCGATCAGGTTGATGCCCAGGTCATACGCCCGCGCAAGGATCGCGTTAACCTCGTCCTGACGGAAGGTCTTACCCCACTCCCCACCGTACTGCCACGTGCCCACGCCGACAACACTGACTTCCAACTCCGTCTTGCCCAGCCGACAATACCGCATGATGCTCCTCCTTCATTCGTTCTTTCACAAGGGGAGTATAGGCCAGCAGCGGGGGTACCGCTGCAGGTCAGATAACAATCAGGGACCGTTTTGCCGGCCAGTAAACAGGAGGAACAACGCACAGATACACCGAACTAACCGGATCGCACAAAAAATAGCCGGAAGCATCGGGCCCAGGGGAGGGAGAGAGGGAGGTCAGAACCCGACACGTCCGGCATTTCATTATAGACCCGCGCTGCGGTTGAAAGCGGCCCGGGAAACTATTTCCGCGGAAAAAATCTGCGGCCCCCATCACCGCCCCTGACCGTTTCCGGTCCTGCCAAAGCAGTTGCGTCCGCGGCAACCTGCTTGAGGCCCCACCGATCACTGCGACCGATAAATGCATCGCTGCCAGTTGTAGCGGACCAAATACACCCGGCCCGAGCCACAAACACCACCCAATGGCCTGCCCGTCCGGGGACGGAACCATTCCCCAGCCGGTCCGCAGGGGACAGCCCGTTTTTCTGCCACAGTTCCTCACTGAAACGCACCCGTCAGTTTGCACACGCCAGGTTGTATCGTATCTCTGAGAAGGTTATGTCTGTCGTCGGGCAAGGGGTCAAACAATGAATGGGTGGCTACCAGACGTACTGAACATCCGATCTGTCCGCGTGGACAAGGCCCTGCTCCGCAGGATCCTGGACGCACTGGACAAGAATCTGTGCAGACTCGCCCCGAACAAAAGGCGGCACGAACGTCTACAGTACCGCGGCCGGCAGGTGATTTTGTACACCAAACAGACCGAGCGCGATGTGGCGTTCATCGTACCGACCCGCAACATCTCCCGTGGCGGCCTGTCGTTCCTGCACGGCCAGATGATGCACATTAAGCAGCCCTGCTGCGTGGACCTGGCGACCAAGGATGGCAACTGGCTGACGGTCGAAAGCCATGTCGTCCGCTGCCGACACGTGTGCGGGATGATCCATGAGATCGGCTTGAAGTTCAGCCACCTGATCAACTTGGCCGACTTGCGAGACCTGTCCGGAACCGATATCCGGGCCGATGGCAGCGCCGTCGATACGATTTCGGCGGAGGAACTGTCCGATCTGGGCATGGAGCACCTGTCCCGCCCGGAGCCCGCTGTAGACAGCCGCGTAGCCCGTGCTCCGGGGGCACGAGCCCCCTGGCCTGCACCTTCCACGCAGATGCAGGTGTCAGCAAAGCCCTTAACCGGCGACAGGTACTAAGCTTACTGGCTCTAACATCTTACTGGCTGCTGCCGAGTCGCCGACGGCCCGGACGCACCTACTCCGGCAGTTCAAACCGATAGCCGATGTCCCGGACGGTCTTGATATAAATCGGTTCACACGGGTCCGGCTCGATCTTGCCGCGCAGCGTATTGATGCATCGATCGACACTGCGGGTCGTGACGATCACGTCATAGCCCCACACCCGCCGCAAGATCACATCCCGAGTGAACGCCCGGCCAGGCCGCGCAACCAGCAGCATCAGCAGGCTGAACTCCTTGGGCGTAAGGACCACCTCCACCCCGCCCCGCAGCAGCTTGCGGGCAGCCGGGTTGAGTTCACAATCTCCGAAATGATATATGCGATCCTGCTGCTCCCGTCTGCGGCGCAAAAAGGCGTTCACCCTCGCCAGCAGTTCCTTGATGCTGAAGGGCTTGGTCACGTAGTCGTCGGCCCCGATGTTCAGGCCCAGCACGATATCGGACTCCTGGCCCTTGGCGGTCAGCATGATGACCGGCGTCTCGATCCCTTCCCGGCGGATCAGCCGGCAAACCTCGTAGCCGTTGACCTTCGGCAACATGATGTCCAGCAGGATCAGGTCGAGCCTGCCCTCCACGGCCGCCTGCAGGCCCGTCTCACCATCGACCGCGGTGACCACGCGGTAGCCCTCGAACTCGAAGTTGTCCTTCAAGCCCCGCAGCATCGTCGGATCATCTTCCACGATCAGGATCGTCTCATCCGCCATGGCTTGTCCCTTGCCCGTGCGGCAGTCTCACCGCAAAACGACTCCCCTTGTCGACTTCGCTGCTGACCGACACCGTCCCGCCGTGCGCCGCGACGATGAACTGCACGATGCTCAGCCCCAGCCCGCACCCGCCAGCCTTACGCGACAGCGACTGGTCCACCTGGAAAAACCGATCGAAAATGCGCCCCTGGGCCCGCCGCGGGATACCGATGCCGTTGTCCGTTACCTCCAGAACGATCTGGCCGGACTCGGCCCACGCGCAAACCCGAACGCACTTGGCGTCCGCGGTGTACTTATGCGCGTTGTCCAGCAGATTCAGAAGCACGGTGACCAGCGCGTCCCGGTCGGCCAGGACGCCCGGCAGGTCCCCGGCGACCTCGACCTCCAGTCGGCAACCGGGGGCGGCGAAGCGATCCCGTACAGCATCGATTGTATCTGTCACAATATCCTGAATGCTACACATAGCGAAGTGGAACGCCCGCTTGTTTCGCTCCATTCGTGAGAACGTCAGGAAATTGTCGATCAGCCGGCTGAGCCGCTGGTTCTCCTTGGCGATCAGCTGCAGGTACTCGCGGACCTGCTGCTGATCGCGCGTACGCCCCTCCAGCAGCGTGTCGACCAGCATCCGCATCGACGCCAGCGGCGTCTTCAGTTCGTGCGAGACCGTCGCAATCAAATCGTTCTTCAGCCGAGTCAGGCGTATCTGCCGGCCGACGAGAGTCGCCAGGGCCACCGCCAGGACCGCGATCAGCGCGATGCCCGCCCCGCCCGTCCACAGGTACAGCGCCTTGCGCCCCGCCGCCACGGTGAGCGGTTCCTGCCCGGCCAGCTGCACTTCGAACGTCCAGCCAGGCAGGTGCTCTCCGGCCGCACTGACCAGGAACGGCTCGGGCTGTCCGGCTCTGTCCCGCGGAGGCATCAGCAACAACCTTGCGCCGGCGATCTCTTGCCTGAGGACCAGGTCCTGCCACTGACTCAACAACGACTCGATCCGGTACAGCGAGGTCACCGACCCATCCTCGCTGGCCATCTGCCACACCCCTGCCAGCCTCGTCGCGGTCAGAACGCCGGGCTGCGCCGCCGACTGCTCGACCGCCAGGTACGCCGCCGCCAGCCGCTCTGCCGCCAGCGTGGCCAGGGCCAGTCCCGGCGGCGCGATCTCATCGAGCGATTCCAGCAGGAACAGCCGCTGCCCCGCCGGCATCCTCGGCTCGCGATAGTCCTCCAGCCGGTCCCGCAGTTGCCTGGCCATCTGCTCGAACGCCGGGCCGTCGCGATCGGGCTGCAACTGCAACCGCAGCAGCTGGGCCGCCGGCACGATCAGCCGCCCCAACGGGTCGATTGCCCCCGCCAGCAACTCGTCCGTCACCAACTCCGCCAGTACCCGCAGCGCCTCCTCCCGCCGGCTTGCCCGAAGCAGGCACCGTGCCTGCGCCTGCAGCGCCAAGGCCCGCCGATCAACGCCATCCACCGCCTCCACCGCCTGGGTCGTCAGCGGGCCTGCCCAGCCTGCCTCCCCACCCACCCGGTCCGCCAGCCCCGCATACGCCCGCGCCGCCAAGTCCAGATCGCCGACCTCCAGCTCCAGTTCCTCTGCCGACCCCCAGTCCCTCCCGCCGGCCGCATCGGCCGAACCGGGAGCGGCATCGCTCGCGTCCTCGACGCGCCCGCCCCCCTCCCGCACGACGATGCTGTCCGCCCCGCTCTCGCGCGCGAGCAGGACGAACCGCTGCCCGGCCGGTAGATGCTGCCCCTCCGTCAGCCGGTTCAGCCGGCGCTCGCAGTCCCACGCCAGAGCCCTGCGCGCCGCGGCGACCTTCTGCGAGTAGACATCCCGCAGCCGCTGCCGCACCGCCAGCGCCTCGTTCCCCATTGCTTCGGACATGAACCAGGCCACGCAGGCCGATGGCACCAGCACCGCCGCCAGCAAGACCAGCAGCACGGGCCAGGCGCTCGCCGCCCGGCCCGGGCCTGTCATCTTGTTGCGTGCAAGTGATCTCATGTACTACCCAGGTTATACAGTTACCAAACCCCGAATGCGCCCTAGATCCTGTCGATCAGCCAGCCATCCCCTACCTTCTTCAGGTTCCCGTCCAGGTCGAACGTCTCGCCCGGCTGGAACGTGCGGGCCTGCCCGTGCTCCTGGACCGACCACGACCGGGCGAACTTCACCCGCCACACGATCTCGGCTGCATCCGCCTGCCGCTGCACCTTCACGATCTCGACCGGCGCCTGCGGATCGATGGCGGCAAACATCCGCGCGAATGGATTGCTCGCCCGCACCGTGTTGGTCAGGATGGCGCGGATGTCATCATAATCGTGGCTGTCCGGCCGCACATAGCTCATCGCCCGCTGCACGTTCCCCGCCACCGCGGCCTGCATGAACCCGCGGATCGTGGCCTCCGGCGAGGACGTGTCCGCCGACGCGTTGCCCAATACCGCCCCGCAGGGACCATCCGCACGGCCCGCCCCCAGCGGCTTGCCCTTGTACTTCAGGTGCCAGTCGATCCCCTGCTTGCCATGCCAGTGATCGACTTCCCAGTAGAACGGCAGATCGCCCTCGAGCACCACGCCGTCTTTGAGCGTCAACTTGTAGTGCACCGTCATCAGGCCCCGGCTGTTCCTGAACGCCTTGCCCACCTGCACGTCGACGATCGGGTTCTGCTGGAAAGTCGTGCTGACCCACAGCGCCAGCCGCGGCCAGTCCGTGTACGTCTCGTACCGCACCCCGATCGGTCCGAGCGGCAACGTGAACCGGTCCTTGCGGGCCAGCCATCGACCGTAGTCAGCCGTCCGGATCGCCTCGAAGAACGACCTCGCCTCCGCCTCGATCATCTCCGGGTGCTGCTCCGCCTCGCGCTGGTGAGCGTCTATGTCTTCCCGGTTGCCGCCGGAACGGTACACATCACTGCCGCCGGTCGCCCCACCGCCCTGCCCCTGCGCCATCTCCAGATAATTGTCCCAGGCGGTTTCCTGGCCCTTCTCGAAGGCCGCCCGCGCGGCTTCGACACTGGGGTAGCGGTCCTCCCCCATGTTCTTCCAGACCCCGCCGAACAGCCCGAACGACCGGCCGCTGTACGGGTGCCGCCCCACCCCCGGCGGGAAGTTCAGCTTGACGATTGCCCTGGCCAGGGCCTCGCGGTAGACGAGCACCTCAACGACCGTCGCATCCAACTGGGCTTGGTTGTAGACCTCCAGGTCCTTGCCGCCCCTCTGGCGAGCCTTCTCGAACTCCTCGGGACTCACCGGCGCGACGCTCACTGTCGCCAGGGCCTTGGCGTCCATGTTCCCGCTGGCCCGGCAGTAATTCGCTGCCGCGCTTTCCGGCGTGGACAGGTCGCCTGCGGCAAAGACCGAGACCGGCTTGTCGATCGTCCGCGTCGTCACCTTCGCCTGCGGATCGTACGACTGGCGGGCCTTGGCCGTAGTGCGGTTCATCCCGTTGGGCAGGTGCCAGTCCAGGCCCCACTTGGCGTACCATTCGCCCTCACCGTTCAGGTCGAACGGCAGGCTGCCCTCCAGCACCCGTCCGCTCTTCAAAATCAGCCGATACGGGATCGTCGGCAGACCGTCAGCATTAGCCAGCACCTGCCCCAGCCACACGTCCTGGATCGGGTCCGCCTTGAACGTCTTGCAGATCCACGGCACCAGCACGTCGTACCACTGGTAGGTCTGGTAATACTGCGTCAGCGGGAACGAGCCCCATCCCTCGCCACTGAGCCAGCGATCGTACTCCGCGGTACGGATCGCCTCGAAGATCTCCTTGGCCATCTTCACGATCGGCTCGGGGTTCAGCAGGACCTGCTGGATCGCCCGCTGGCGCCCGGCCGGGACCGAAGCGCTATCTTGCCCCTGCTTGCCCAGAAGCCCCTGCGCATGCTTCCACAACGTATCCTTTTTGACACTGAACCTGCCTATCGCCATCTCTACACTGGGGAAACGGTCCTCGCCAATGTTTTTCCACTGGCCGTTCACCCGGGAGAAGCCGCGACCACTATACGGATCGCGTCCTTCGCCCGAGGGGAACGGCAGATAGGTGATCACCTCCGCCAGGTCGTCCTTGTATGTCAGCACCGTAACAACCTTGGAGTTGGCGACAGCCGTGAGGTAGACGCTCTTGGGGTCCTCCTGGCCGAGCCGCTCGAAGAACTGCTGTTCCTGCTGCGGATCGATCGGGGCCAGGCTGAGTTCGGAAATAGCCTTGGCATCCATACAAGCGTTGGCCCGCTGCCAGGCGACGCAGGCGCCCTCCGGCGTCGTCAGATCGACCGCCTCGGGGAACTCAGGCACGGTCTTGTTGATATCGCGGACCGTTACATCCTTCAGCACACCGGGCTGCGAAGCGGCCGCCAAGCCCGTCTGCATCTGCACAAATCGGTCGCGCATCGGGCCCATCTTCCGCTTGAACGTCTCGCGGGCCTCGTTCAGGTTCTCCACCCGGTCCTCGCCGAAGTTCTTCCACTGGCCGTTCGCCTGGCCCAGGTACCGCAGACTATAGGGTGCCCGCCCCTTGCCCGGCGGGAACGACAGGTAGCAGACTGCCATGGCCAGGTCATCCTTGTACGTCCAGACCTCCACGATCACCGCGTTCAGCTGGGCCTTGTTGTAGATCTCCAGCCCCTGCTTGTCGGGCGAGTTCCAGATGCGGTCCATCTCGCCGGAGTCCATCGGGTACCAGTTCACCCCCGCCAGGGCCTGGGCATCCATCTTGCCGGACGCCCGATTCCAGGCCGCCGCCGCCCCTTCCGGCGTCGAGAGGTCCGGCTGCTCGGGAAAGGCCGAGACGTTCTTGCCAATCGAGCGCCGCTGTGCGCCGTTGTCATTCTTGCCGTTGCCGCCCCCACCGCCGCTGGCCAGCTGCTTGTTGGCCTGCTCGACCAGGTCCTTCTGGTCCGGGTACTGGGCAACGACCTTGCGAAACGACTCGGCCGCCGCGTCTGTCTGCTTCTTTTTGATCTGGCACAGCCCCAACCGGTACAGCGCCTGGGCTGCCACGGGTCGGCTGGCCCGGCTGTCTCCAGCAACCTGGCGATAGATCCGCATGGCGGCGTCCAGGTCGCCTGCCGTCTGCTCCTGGTAGACCGCTTTCTCCAGCAAGGTCGAAACGGACTGTGCCCCCGCCGCTGACCACGCCAGCAATACTCCGCACACCCCGACAACGACCATCCTTCGGATGTGAGTGATGCAAGTCATGACTGGTCCCTCTTGTTGCCATGCTACCGGATTCCCTCGCCGCTTACAGCCCACTTCTAGCCGGGATTTGTTACCGGCTCGTCACCGGATCTTCTCTTATTCATCCAATTTGCAGGACTTGGCTGGCCCTGGAGGTTTCGTAACGTAACCCCTTGTGGACGATGGTCACCGGGCGACGTCCGCGAGAAACCTGCCTACTTCGCGACCTACAATGTGTTGGCAGCCTTGGCGGGAGGGTGGCAGCCCGCACCGCACCGGACGATAAACCGGCCGGCGGAAGGCCGCCACAGTAACGGCTACGATCAACATGTCCTCTCCGCACGCGACGGCGTGCGGCCCGAGACGTGATGGGCACCACCTGGACAGTACGATGGCCAAGACAACGGAGGCGATTTTACTGGAGATCTCACAGCTGCAGGCCCGGCTGGATGAGGCCGAGCAGCTGCTGCTGCGCATGATCGGGCCACAGTTGGCAGCTGCCCTGCCCGTCCCCCATCGCGAGTACAGCCTCAATCAGCTCGCCCGCAGCAACCAGGCCCTCGAGCGGAAGGTCGCCCGCCACCACCACGCCGAACAGGAACTCTTGGAGGCCAACCAAGCCCAGCGGGCCTGCGAGCAGCACTACCGCCGCATGGTCGAGGCCGCCGGCGAGGGCATCTGGATCCTCAACGACTGCAACGAAACGGCCTTCGTCAATCGCAAGATGGCGGCGATGCTCGGCTACAGCGCCGAAGAGATGTTGGGCAAGTCCATCGTCGCCTTCACCGACCCCGGCGACGCGATGGACATCCGCCAAGCCCTGCTCCGCCGCCAGGACACGCCACAGACCTACGACATGCGGTTCATCCGCAGGGACGGCCGCGACCTCTGGGCAATCGTCTGCACCACGCCCATAGTGGACCAGGACGGCCGCTACGCCGGCACACTCGAGATGATTGCCGATATCACAGAACGTAAACACCTGGAAAGGCGGGCGGCTGACATCGCCCGGTGGGAGCAGGAGCGGATCAGCCGGGATCTGCACGACGTGCTGGGCCAGACCCTCGCGGCCATCGCCCTTCTCAGCAAGATCCTTCAGCAGCAACTGCAGAGGGAGGGACGCCCCGAGGCCGACGACGTTGGCCGAATCGCCGACCTGGTCGGCCAAGGCATGAAACAGGCCCGGTTCCTCGCCCAAGGGCTGCAGGCCGTGCCCGCCGAACCCGACGGTCTGCGCAAGGCCCTTGGCGAATACGCTTCCGATGTGGAGAATATGTACGGCGTCTTCTGCCGGTTCGAGTGCGACCCGGCGATTCGGCTGGCGAACCACGACCTGGCTAGCCATCTGTACCACATTGCCCAGGAGGCCGTCAGCAATGCCGTCAAGCACGGCCAGGCGACCGAGATCCGGATCTCGCTGGCAAGAAGTCCTCTCGGCCGATTGGACCTGGAGATCGCCAATGATGGCGCGGACTTTCCTGAGCAGACCGCGCAGCCGGGCTTGGGCCTGCGTATCTTGAACCAGCGGGCGGACGCTATCGGCGCCGCCCTGCGGATCCGGCGAGGCCCGGCCGGCGGGACACTCGTGACCTGTTCTGTTCCTGGCAGTTTGGCGGAGGCGGAGGTACAATCTAGATATGGCAACTCAACAGGAAGTGACCAATAACAAGACCAAGAACCGGGTGCTGATCGTTGATGACCATCCCATCGTGCGCCAGGGTCTCAAGGGGCTGATTTCCCAGGCCCCCGACCTGATGGTCTGCGGCGAAGCGGAAACCATCTTCGACGCCCTCAAGGCCATCGACCAGCTCAAGCCCGATGTCGCCGTCGTTGACATCTCCCTCAAGGGCGAAAGTGGCGTCGACCTCATCAAGGACATCCGCATCCGCTACCCCGATCTGCCCGTCCTGACCCTCTCGATGTACGATGAAGCCATCTACGCCGAGCGCGTCCTGCGCGCGGGGGCTCGTGGCTACGTTACCAAGGAAGAGGCCGCCGAGAACGTCCTGCAGGCCATCCGCCAAGTCCTCAATGGCCAGATCTTCCTCAGCGAACGCATGAGCGCCAAGATGCTCTCCAAACTCGTCGGCGGTAAAACCGATGCCGCAGGCCTCTCCGTCGACCGGCTCAGCGACCGTGAACTGCAGATCTTTGAACTGATCGGTCGAGGCATGAGCACCCGCATGATCGCCGAGACGCTCCACCTGAGCATCAAGACCGTCGAATCGCACCGGGCCAACATCAAGGAAAAACTCCAGATCGACAGTGCTACCGAACTGCTCCAGCACGCCATCCACTGGCTGCAGAGCCAGGGCTAAACGTCCTCGGACCCTAAGACGTGCTAACCACGCGGCCCCAAACTGCCACTGAGCGGGTTCGCCTTGCCAAGGACCCATAATCAGACCCCCTAAGCATTTGACGCACATCCTACCTCGCACACGTTACCTTGTATGCCGTCCTATCTAGGCGCTGACCTGACGCCATGAGGTTTTCCCCGATGACCCCTTAGGTTAAGCCCTGTCCGAAAATATGGGGAGATTCCCAATTGTACGAGTTGTGTTTTCCTGTTTAGATAGGCCACGTCACTCACAAGGCCGTTTCAAGGTCGACGCAAGAACGCGGACACCCAGCCTGGTGAGTCGGCAGTACGATGGATCGAAGGGCGTAATCGGTGACAAACGAACTCACTTCATGGATGAAAGGGGGGTTGACGATGGGAGTATCGTACTGGGCTCGGTGGGCCTGCAGCGGACACGTCCAGGATCTGCCAAACCTACTGCTTCCCTGCGTGCTGGCCGAAGGCTATGACCTGCTGACCTGCGATGCCGACCGGCAGGTGTTCGATCGTGGCGGCGTCATGAAGAAGATCGCCTGGAGTCTCAACGGCGGTCGCTGGAGCGAAGGGCCGGTCGACCTGACCATCACGTACTCCTTCTCCCCGACCAAGACCGTGGCCAACTTCTATTGGAAACTCTCCGTCCGGCCGTTTCCCACAACCCAGAAGGAACAAGCCTCCTTCGAGACATGGGTCCGCGGCCAACTCAACCGAATCATCGAGTCGCTGGGCGAGCAGGTGGAGCATCCCTGGACCGATACCGTCACGGACGATCCGATCAGCCTGCAGACCAGCTCGCAGCTGGACAGTGACAGCCACTCGCTCTCCCCGGATCAATGGATCGGCGTGGATACGGTTGCCCGACCGGTCCGCGCCTGCAAGAGCTTCCAGTACGCCAGTGCCTGCATCGAAGAACCTCCGCACTGCGATCGCTGCTGGAAGCCGGCCGTCGCAATCCCCGGCACGACCGGGCGGTACTACTGCCTGACATGCCGGCGGCACCTGCCGCGGCGCATGGGCCTCAAGAGCAGCTAGAAGACACACCACACAGCCTGATGAACAGGTCTCTCGGTGGTCCAGGCTGCAACATAGCACCCGCGGCCTGGACCGCTTTTGCTCTGCGGGTTCAGGCACAAGCCGCAGACAGAGAAAAAGGCCGCCATCGCTTGCATGGCTGACGATACAATGGCAGACTCAGGCCGGGGGGCTGAGTCTGCCTCTTTTTGCGGATGGCGCCCTGAGCAAACCAGGCGGCCCCCTGATTGGGATGTGTCACCAGAAACCCCGAACGGCCCGCGCCAAGGAAGAATGCGTGCGCGCCGTGGGCCCTGCGCGACATGGAA
>JANYLN010000228.1 GCA_025357795.1 Planctomycetota bacterium | reverse complement strand
CTCCATTATGTACGAAGATGGGTGGCAGGGTCGATGATCGCTGGGGTACGGTGCTACCAGGCGGTGCTGCGGCCTGTCATTGTGGGCAGCTGCCGGTACGTGCCGGGCTGCAGCGACTACTTCATCGAGGCGGTGCGGGTACACGGGCCGTGGCGCGGCGGCTGGCTGGGGTTCAAGCGGATCCTGCGGTGCCGGCCCGGGGGCGGTTGGGGGTATGATCCGGTGCCGCCTGCAAAGGGGCCGGACGGCAACAGCGGCAGCAATGGCCAGGGTGCGAGCCTGACAGGGAAAAGAGTTCGTCAATGAACACAGATGATATCAACAACTCCGAAGAGGCCCCGATCAACGACGAGCGAGACGTCTCACCGATCCTGGATAGCTGGGCACTGGAACCCGGGACGGTGACGGCGCGGCGGATCGTGGGCACGGACGGCCAGGAACAGATCCAACTACGGATTCCGATGGGCCTGCTGCAGGTGTACCCGGACGGCCGGCCGGACGGGATACGGCCCGAGGAACACGAGTCGGTCCTGGCGCAGCTGCGCGACCTGGCGGAGAGCCAGGGCCAGACACTGAACAGTGAGCACTGGTACGAGTTGGACCGCGAGATCATGCAGTTCTACCACCGGCGGATCGCGCTGCTGTCGATCGCGGAGGGGGAACGGCGCGAGGGCGGGAAGGAACAGAAGGAACAAGCGGCGGTCGATTACGCACGGGTGGTCCGGGATGCCGACCACAACCTGGAGATCATGGACTTCATCAAACGGCACAACCAGGACACTGACTTCGCTGAGGCGCACGAGCAGTACCGAACGTTCGTGATGGGCCATCGGACGCTGGGGACGGCGCAGTACTGGCTGTGCCGCGATGAGCCGGAAGAGGCGCTCAACGCCCTCCAGGCCGGGATGGACCGGCTGCGGAAGGCCTACGACGAGCGGAGCGACGCGGAGGTGATGCGGCGCGACCCGACGGTCAGTCGATTAACCCGCCTGATGGAACAGATCCGCAAGGATCACTCGATCGCCCAGACGCTGCACGAGGAGCTGAGCGCGGCGATCCAGGCGGAGGAGTTCGAGAAGGCGGCGGCGGTACGCGACAGGATCCGGCAGCGGATGGTGGCGCTGAAGGCGCCGTTTCGGCCGTGACCAGGGGCCGCGACGACGACAACAGGCGTGGCACCCGAAAACGGCAGGAGCATTCTACTCCTGCGAAACCACTAAACCCACCAGGCCGCGGGTCATGAGCATCTGCAGGTAGGCGACCATCGAGTCGCGGGCCTGCTGGGGCTCGAGGTGTTGCGCGCGGGCGAGGTGCTGGACCAGGTCGCTGACGGTTCGCCGGCCGTCGGCCTGGTGCCAGAGGTCGGCGCCGATCGAGTCGAGTTCGAAGCGTCGCAGGAAGGTCTTGCGATCCTTGCGCTGGAGCCAGCGGATCAGCCAGGGCTTGAGATAAGGCAGCGAGAGTTCGATCCGGCCTTGGGGCAGGTCCTTGGCCTGGACTTGCGGGTTGCGGACGACCAAGGCGGAGAGGCATTGGTCCAAGGTCATCTGGAACTGAGGTTTCTTGCGGCCAAACACAACGGTCTCCATTCGATGTAGCACTGCACGACAAGAAAGACACGGCGTGGGCGGAAGCCCGGACTCCAAACGCCCGCAGAAGCGGGAACTCCGAGCGTGGCGGTAACGACCCTGCCAGCCGGCCCGGGTCTTGTTTTCTTAGCCGAATACCATACCGGCGTAGCCTACCGCGTCGTCGCCGGGGCCTTGACGGAGCGAGCGGGCCACCTCGTAGCTGCTTACATGCGCGAGCAGGACGCCTCTGTCGGCGCCGGCCATTTTACAAGCGGCGAGGGTGGCGGCGAGGGCGCCGGCGCCGCAGGCGTTGCGATGCTCGGCGACCTCGCGGACGATGTCGTCGGCCTTCATGAGACGCATCAGTTCGATGAGCCGGCGATCGTTGACGTCCCTGGCCCAGGCGAGACCCTGCTCGCCTGGGCCTTCGGGCTGAAAAGCGTAGGCAGGCCCGTAGTGGGTCAGGTCGGTCGAGCCGACGTAGACGACGTTTGCGCCGCTGACGTGGACGGTGCGGGCGATGGCCTGGCCGACTTCGGCGGCACGAGGGGACGGCTCGACGAGGATCGGCAAGATCCTGGCGTCGGGAAACAGGTACTGGATGAAGGGCACCTGGACCTCAATGCTGTGCTCGTCTTGGTGGGGGTAGGGGTCGTCCTCGATGAGGGACGAGCTGCCGAGGACGCGTTCGGCGAGGCGGGCGTCGATCATCGCCAGGCCCAGGGGGGTCTCCCAGGCGCCCTCGGGGAAGAGCACGGCGCTGCGGCGCAGGCGGCGGTGCGAGGCCCCGAAGAGCACGAAGGTGGTCGGGTGGGCCCGGGCGGCGATGGCGGCGAAGACCTGGCCGCAGACGCGACCGCTGAACATCCAGCCGGCGTGCGGGGCGATGCCGCCGACGACCCGCTCGGGCAGGCCGGACAAATCGATCTGTCGGGGGACCAGTTGCCCCAGATGCTCGCGGCAAGGGTCGGCCGCAGCAGGATAGAAGGCACCGGCAACAGCAGGTTCACGAACGATCAAGGCATTGCCTCCGCAACGAGTGCACGTTTTACCGACGAGCCAGACCGAAAAGCGACGACCTGCTGATACCAGTATACCGCCTGGAGGGGATCGGCTCACCTGTGCGAGGAGGCCCGTGACAGGATCCGCGGGTTGTCGTTGGTTACAAGCCTCCTTCGAAAGCCTATCGTGCGTTCGGGGCCGACCCCCTGCTGCGCCCCTGGTTACACTCGGGGCATCCGCAGGGGGCTTGTAACGGCAACCCACGGACCCTGTGCGAGGAGATGTGTGACGGCGAGGCTGGCTGGCAGGGTCGGCGGCCTGTATTCTGGGGCGTCTTTCCGGAGGTCCGGGTGCAATTTCCATGAGTAACGTCGCGATTGGCAAACTGATGCTGCCGGTGGTGGTGATCGGTGGCGGGCTGGCGATCGGGTACATCCTGCGGCGCTGGTACCTGGCGGGGGAGCCGGAGGGCGAGCCGCGGCTGGGGCACGTCTCGCGGGTGCTCAAGCTGATCGGGATCGGGGTGTTCAGTCCGCCGGTGGTGCTGATCGCGATGCTGTCGCGGCCTCTCTCGGGCAGCGAGGTGTGGTCGATGGCGCTGCTGGGGGCGACGGCGCTACTGACGGGGGCGGTCACCGGGAGGGCGATCATCGCGCTGCGCGAGCCGCCTGACCGCGAGGCGGGGGCATTCCTGGGCTGCGCGGCGATGACGAACATCCTGAGTTTCGGGGGGCTGATCTGCTTTGTCTTCTGGGGCAATGGGGCGCTGCAGTTGACGTACCTGTTCAAACTGTTCGAGCAGGTGCTGTACTTCGGGATTTTCTACACCTGGTGCAGCCTGTATTCGCCCGATCTGCCGCCTGATCGGCGCGGGGTGATCCAGTCGTTCCAGCGCAATCCGATCACGCTGGTGCCGCTGGCGACGGTGATCGGGGGGGTTACGGCGAATACGTGGCTGTTCCGCACGTACGGGCCGACGTTCCAGTTGCCGGAGATCTGCCTGGGGATCAACAACGTGGCGGTGCCGCTGCAGACGGGGTTGATGGCGTTTGCCGTGGGGTTGACGATGGCGCCGGCGCGGGTGGGCGGCTACAAGGTGGAGATCGGGTACATCGCGGGAATCAAGTTCGGGGTGATGCCGGCGGTGACGGCGCTGTTGGCGATAGTGCTGCACAGCCTGGGGCTGCTGAGCGAGTCGGGGCTGCGGGTGGCGGTGGTGCTTTCGGCGATGCCGGTGGCGTTCAACGCGTTGATCCCACCGAGCCTGTATCACCTGGACGAGGACCTGGCCAACTCATGCTGGATGGTCACGACGGCGTGCCTGCTGATCCTGGTGCCGGTGCTGTACTTCGTGGTGGGGCCTGGGGCGGGAGGGTACCTGTTCGAGAACGGGCACCTGGCGATCATGGGGAGGTAGGCGGGAACGGCCGGGTTCCGGGGTCCAGGTAACGACAAGGGTCACGGGGGCGCGGCGTTCCCAGCCTTTGCGGACCTCGCCGGGCGGGTCCTCGTCCTGGCTGCACATGATGACGGGTGAGTCCGCGTTTCGCAAGAAGATCGAGGCGTTCATCGAGGCGTACAGCGGGTTTGCGATCAAGAACGGGTTCTTCCCTGAGAATACGCCTTGGAGCTTCGTCAGGGACAAGCCTGCCGGGGAGTCGGACGGCTCCATAGTACCTGCGAAGCGGGCGAACAAGGCCGGAAGCTCGGCGGCGGAGCCCGTGAAGGGAAGGGGGCCGGCCAACATGCTATGCCTTGCCTTCGGCCACCGCGCCACCGCTCGACTCTACCCAGGTCGTGCGCCTCCACAAGTTACTCCGTGCCGCAGTGATCGCAGGCGAAGGTCGTCGGCTCATACGTCGCCATCGCCGCGCAGCCGGTTCATCTTGCCGCATTTGCTGCACCGCCAATGCAGGTCTCGAACGATCTTCATGACGTGTTCACCGTACAAGCCGCCTGCAACCATCACAGACATGCCGCAGCCAGCGGACCCACGGCGGGCACTGGCGATCCATCACGTCTTGCCTTCACCAAGCACATGCCGGGCATTGCGTTGCCACATCTCCAGCGTCGCCCGACGCAGGGCCCTGCCCTTCGTCAGCCCGTCCCAGTCATCCTCGGTCCAGGCCAGGACCCGACGGCAATCCGCCGAACCCGCCGGAAAACGCGGCTGCGCATCGCAGTCGATGCTGACAGGAGCCTGCGGCCCATTATATGGACAGACCTGCTGGCAGATGTCGCAGCCGAAGACCTGGCCATGCAGACGTGGGTACTGCTGAGGCAGGATGTCGCTACGATGCTCGATCGTCAGGTAGCTCAAACACCGGCGAGCGTCCATCTGGCGCGGCGCAAGCAAGGCTCCGGTCGGACAAGCGTCCACGCAGCGGCGACACGAACCGCAGCCGTCCGGCACGGGTGCATCGATGGCCAGATCCAGCGTCGTCAGGACCACGCCCAGGCAAAAGTACGATCCGAGCGAACGGCTCAGGACCAGGCAGTTGCTGCCGATCCAGCCGATCCCCGCCCGCTCCGCCAGTTCGCGCTCCAGGACCGGCCAGATATCGACGCACACGCGGCTCGTAAACGGTGTATGCAGCTCCGCCCGCAACTGGTCCACCAGCTTGTACAGCCTCTTGCGGATGACACGGTGGTAGTCCCGCCCCCAGGCATAACGGGCGATCCGGCCGGAGACATCGGACCGCGCCGGGGCGGTATCCCCCCCCTGCTCCGCCCCCGCCTGTACGTCCTCAGGCAGACCCTCAACCGACTCGCGAACGCGATACAGCCACGCGACAACGATCGCGCTCTTTGCGCCAGGAACAAGCATGCTCGGATCGAGCCGCGTCTCGATGCTCTCTTCCAGGTAGGACATCTGGCCGTGCCGGCCCCCAGCGAGCCAATCCAGTACATAGTCCCGCCTGGCGATCGGCCCCGCATCGCAGATGCCACAGGCGCAAAAGCCAAGCGACCCCGCGATCTGCTTGATCCGGTCGCTACGACGGGCGAGCATGTCGGCAGACTGGTCCACGAAGCACCTTTCCAATCACTACGGTCAATAGTCAGCAATCGATGGCCAATAGTCAATGGCCCACAGCCCCAGCCAGACTGTCACTACCATTGCGGCAGCCATTGAGCGTGCGGGGTTACAGGGTGATAATGGCTCGACCTGCCTGGCCACACGGGTGCCATGAATTGTCCCGGGCTTGCAGGACACTCAGAGCAAAACGGGAGTAAGGCAGTGACGCGCGTACAGATCGTCGCAGCAATGGTCGGAACATGCCTGGCGGTGCAGGTCTGGGCAGCGCCCACCGGAGAGACCCGGAAAACCGCGGACGCACCCAAGCCCGCCGAGGCCCGCAAGACAACGGAACCAGCCAAGCCCATCCAGGCCAGGCCATCGCCGAAGACGACCACCAGCATCGACAAGCCTGCCGAGGGGAAGAAGATACCCGAGTGGAAGAAACCTCCCGCATCGGAACCAGCGGTTGGCTCGCCCGTAGTGGAAAACCCCCGGGTCACCTGCGACCGCTGGCCCAGCCAGTACGACGCCAAAAGCTGGATCGAGGACGTCTGGCGGATCGAGAAGGCGGCAACCGGCGAGCAGAAGACCCTCGCCCTGTACAAGTGGGTCCGCCTGCAGCAGCATTGGGGCGAGCAATGCCACGACGGCACAGCAGGCAAGACGCTCGTCGAGTGCGATGCCATCAAGAAACTCAACATCTACCCCTACGGCGAATGCTCGGACTTCGGAGTGACCGCCGCCGCGCTGGGACACGCCGGCGGTCTGAACACCCAAGAGGCGCACGTCCCGGGCCACACCCAGCTGGAGGCCTTCTACAAGGACGCCGACGGCAAGGAGCGCTGGCACCGCCTCGACCCGTTCTGGGGCGTCGTGATCTACGACAAGACCGGCTCGCACATCGCATCCTGGGAGGAGATCCAGGCCGATCCGCTGAGCGCCCTGGAGCCGTCCAAGACCGTGCAGCCCTGGGGCGATAAGGTCACCGACCGCAAACGATTCGCCGAAAAGGCCGCCTGCCAGCCCGAGCGACGCGTCCGGCCCAGCCGATACACGATGGACAAGCCGCTCTTTGCGGGCGAGACGTACATTCTCTCCTGGGAGCGGCTGGGCGGCATCGCCTTCTACAACGCCAACCCTGCCGCCCGCGACAAGATGACCAGCTGGGGCCTCCAGCGGTACCAGTACGCCAAGGGCGACCCGGAGAAACTCGCGTTCGGCCACGAGGTGCTGCGGCCCTTCATCGAGAAGGTCGACGATCAACTCCAGGTGCACGAGGCGCACGGCACGCTCTTTTTCAAGCCGCTGGTAAACGCGCGGTTTGCCGATAGCGTGTACCGCCCGGCGGTCAACGTCGTCGTGGGAGCCAATGGCCGATCCCTGCGGCCCGGCAAAGCAGGCGTGCCGGCGGAACTGGTCTACCTCGTCCAGACACCATACGTCATCGCCAACGGGGCAATCGCAGGCAACTTCCGCACCGGGGCGGACGATTCGATCCGCGTCTGCGTGGCCAAGGCCCAGTGGCGCGAACAGGACTACACGTTCGACCAGGTGGTCCCCGCCAGCCCCGAGTGGAAGGTCGTCTGGCAGTCCAAGGGCGAGGGCCAGCAGGTGATGCGCCTCCGCGAGGCCGACCTTCAACTGCGAGGCGAGTACAAGTTCCTGGTCAAGGTGGAGATGACCGCGGCGACGGACACGTCCACGGTCGATATGGATGTCCTGGGCTTCGTGGTGCGGTTCCAGGAAGGCATAATGGCCCTGCCCCGGCTAATGCCCGGCAAGAACACGATTCACGTGACGGCCGCGAAGATCAAGCCCGGGTACGACCTGAGCGTGACCTGTATCTGGGATGACGCCAAGGGCAAGGAGCACGAGGTCAACCAGATCGTCCCAACGCTGCCGTTCGAGTTCGAAATCGAGGCAGCGGGCGAAAAGCCCGCCGACGTCCGTAGCCGGGCACTCATCCTGCAAGCCGTGGCCAGCGACAGGGGTTAGTACATGATCGAGAAACTGACACGCTATCACGACCGGGCGATGGCAACATTCTTCATCGACGACGTCTGCGGTCAGGAGCCCGCCGATGCCGAGGCGTTCCTGCGCTTCAGCGCCTGGGTCGAGGAGAATGGCCTGAAGGGCGAGTGCAGCGCGATCCTGGGCCTGAAACGAACGGCCGACGGTCGCCCCCGGCCCTTGCAGAAGAGCTACGCCAGGGAACTCGAGCGGGCGTCGAGCCGCCACCTCGATGCACACATGGAGGTCATGACGCACAACTTCCTGTACGACTTCGCCTCCGGACGGATGCGCGACGGCGGCTCACACGAGGGCGTCTGGCTGCTGGACCGCAATCGAACGATCGAAGAGTATGGCGAATACTTCGATGGCATCGCGACACTCGCCCACGAGGCAGGATTCCGGCATGCCGGCCTGACCCTGCCAGGCTGCGGCTGCGAGCCATGCCTGGCGCTGAAGCGCGGCTTGGCGATCAAGAGCCCGCAGGCCTCGGATCTCAACCGCAACCTGCTGGCAGCGCTGCTGCGGATGGCCAAGGCGGGCCGCTTCAGCACGCCGGTGGTCAGCCTGTTTATCGGCAAGTACTACCAGGGGCCAATGGACGTCCAGATGATGACCGAGGATGGCCCGAATGCCGTCTACGATGTGCCCCCCGGTGTGGGTGGCGACATGCTCGCCCGCTGGGACAATCTGCCGCAATATCTCGACCTCGACGCATACATAGACGCCGAAGGCAAGACAGGTCGGCTCGTGGACCTGGTCAACCTGCGGACCCAGACGATGGGCTTCTACGGCCATTGGCAGGGCGTGCGGCCCGATACGGGAATCGGTTATGCGTCGTTCCAGGAACTCGGCCGGCGGGTGAATCGCTTCTATGGTGAGCAGATTATCTGGATGCGGCCTACCCAGATCGCGATGTACCGGCATACCGAGCGGTACACGCAGGTGCGGGAACACGGGGACGGACGGCGCTTCGAGTTGAAGATCCCGTTCGCGCCGCTGCATGCGGTGAGTTTCCGCGTGCGGGGTGACGCAAAGGCTCGCCTCCGCTCCCCGTCGGGCCAAGTGCTGGAGCCGTGGCAAACGTTCCCCGCCGAGGCGTGCGCGATCTTCGACATCCTGCCCGAGAACGGGCGATACGAGGTCATCACGTAGCGAGGCCTACCCACCCATCGGCGACACGAACCTTACGCACACAGGGGCGGGCACGTCGATCTTCTGGCCCGTCGCCTTCAGCAACCCTGTCTGCCCATCGATGCGGAAGACAACGATCGTGTTGGAGTCCTGGTTGGCCGCCAGCAGGTATTGCCCCGTCGGATCGATAGCGAAGTTCCGCGGCGTCTTGCCCTGCGTGCTCTCGTACCCCAGGGCCTTCAGCCGCCCGGTCGCCTGGTCGATCTCGAAAATCGCGATACTGTCGTGGCCGCGATTCGAGCCATACAGGAACTTGCCGGATGGATGCACCTGCATCTCCGCGCAGTCGTTGGTCCCCGCAAATCCTTCCGGCAAGGTCGAGAGCGTCTGCGTCTCCCGCAGACTCCCCTGCCCCGCATCGTAGGAGAAGGCGGTCACCGTCGAGTTCAGTTCGTTGATCACGTAGGCGAACCGCCCCAATGGATGCCACGCGAAATGCCGCGGACCAGCCTTGCCGGCCAGAGCCACTGCCGCCGGGTCATTGGACGTCAGCTTTCCCGTGGCTGCCTCAAAGCGGTAGAAGAACACCCTGTCCAGCCCCAGATCCGCGACGAAGGCAAATCGCTGCGCCGCATCCAGGTTAATGGAGTGACAGTGCGACCGCTTCGGCTTCGCGCCAGGCTCCGGGTCCTTGTGCCTGATAAGCGTGCCCGGCTCGCCCAGCTTCCCATCCGCCCCAATCGGCAGAACCTCAATGCTGCCGCCGCTATAGTTGGCGACCAGGGCGTGCTTGCCGGCCGCGTCGATGATGATGTGGCAAGGCGCATCCCCGCCGGAGGGCTGCTGGTTCAGCAGCGACAGTTTCCCGCCAGGCCAGTCGATGGCGAACGCGCTGACGGCCCCGGTCTTCTGGCCTGCGAAGTCCGCTACCTCGTTCACCGCATACAAGAAACGGCCGCTCGGATGCACCGCCAGGAACGACGGGTTCTTGGCTTCCCCTGCCAATCCCTGCGGCGTCAGGCGGCCGGTCTCCGGATCAAACCGGTATAGGTAGATCCCCTGGCTCTCGCTCCTGGGAGCCGTGTAGGTGCCAATGAAGACGTAGACGTTGTTGCACATGTTCGTTGGCCTCGTAGCCGGGCCGGTGGACGCGGCCTTGGGATTCTCCGCCCAGCATGCCGTCATACACAGCATCAGCAGAATGGCCGCCTTTGCACACGCCCAAGTACGTTGGATCACGATATGGCTTGCCTCACTATCCTAGTGGATGCACCCCTGCGGAAAACCATACATGGCTCTGCCTCACGGGAGGCTAATGCTGCCCATCCATGGCCGCTACGCGCTCCCATCTCTGTCCCACGGCCCCTCCAGCATGACAGGGCGGCCAGGGCCAAGCCTGCACTCGTCCTGACCACTTCTTGCTCTTCCCATTACTCCCTGCCCGCGACCCGACTCAAATCTCGTTCTTCACATCAAACGAGCTATCCGGGTCCCCGCAAGAGTCCGCCGTCCCCTTGAACCTGTCCTCGCCGATAGCCTTGCCAGTATGGCCGGTCACAAAAAGCTTCACCGTCGCGCAACTGGTGAAGCCCTCCAGCGGCACCGCGATGAACGTGCCGTTGAACTTGAACGCCACCTCGCGGAACTCCTTGTCGCCAGGCAGCAGCACGCCGACCTTGCCGATGTCCTTGCCACGCTTCACGCGGAACATGGCATACGGGGCCTTGGCGTACGAGACCTGCACGCCCTCTTCCACGTTGACGTTGACGATGCCCGCGACGTAGTCCTCGCCCACGGTGTACAGCTTGCCCCGGCAACCCTTGGGCACGCGCATCGGGTCAGCCTCGAAGCAGAACACCCGCCGCCGGAACGCCTCGTACATCGCATGGTACCGCTCCCGCCGCGCCATACCGGCCTCGTCCGGGACGAACTTCGGGAAGCAGCCGTGCAGCACCGCCCGCCGGCAGTTCTCGTCATCCGAGTTCTCGTTGGTGGTCCACAGGAACACCAGCGGCTTGGCGATCGCGGTCCAGAAGTACTTCTCCTCCGGGATATCGCCGTTGCCCTCGAGCATCATGCCGTCCACCCACCGCATCGAGCGGATGGTCTGCGGCTTGTTGGCAAAGGTGCACATGTCGTGCTTGTGCAGGATCTTCTTGATGATCGGCTCGACAGCGTCATACGAGAAGTTGATGCTGTAGGCCGGCTTATTGTTGCAAACGGTGATGCCGTCGTCATGGCCGAACTCCACCTCGAAGTGCCGGAAGCAGTCCAGGAAGAACCCTGCGATATTCGGGTACTCCTTGACGATCTTCCTGGCACTCTCGATCTGGAACTTGCCGAAGGAGTGCTTCGGGTCGCTGTTGAGGTTGTGGCACATCATCCAGCCCGACGGCGTAATCGTGCCGTCCTCGTTCCTGCTGATCGCATCGGGCCAGCGCTTCTCAACGATAGGCCGGAAGCCGTCCGTATAGTTGAAGTACCAGAACGGCGAGATGCCCGCGTCCGCCAGGCAAGTGACCTGCTCGCGCATCGCCGCGCGGGTCGTGTAGATCGCCCGCTCCGCCTCTTGCTTCGTGTAGTCCTCGGGCTTCTTGCCTTCCAGTTCAGCGAGGATCTCCTGCGGCGTGTGGCTGTGCACCCACTCGTGAACCTCGTGCCCGGTCTTCTTCTGGCCCCACTTCTTGTAGAGCCCCTCGTACACCCCGAGGTCAAACCACCGGTCCTTACCGTCCTGGAAGTAGTCGCAGTAGTACTCGAAGTGGACGTGACACTCGAAGGTCTTGACCTTCCCCTTGACCCAAGGCTGCACGTTGAAGGCGGCAAAGTCTTCGCCCTTCTGCCGCCGACCCAGCGGCCCCATGTGGCAGCCCGCAAAGTAGCCCTCGTGCTCGTACATCGTCGGGTTCGGCGGCACGAAGAACTCGTTCCACCGCTGGAAGACCTTGCCCACGCCCGGACGCCAGTCGCCCTCGTGGAACATCATCATGATCTTCGTGGACATCGGCCGATCGCCCACCAGGCCGATGTAGTAATTCATCGCCTCCAGCAGCGGCACCTTCGGCAGCGGCTTTTCCATGCAGCCCCACGTGAAGACGCGGTCGTTAAGGAACTGGAACTTCGCGGCCGGAACCGACGCGTCCATCGGCTCCATCATCGAATAACCCACGTCGAGCTGCTTAGAGAAGTGGCTGACCATCGGCATGCAGATGTCGTACGGGCTCACGTACGAGACCTGCAGGTGCGTGAACGCGAACGGAGTCATACCGTCGAAGGCGAACTCCCCCGCCTTGCACGGCCCCCAGACGTCCCAGCCTGCAATCAGAGGCATCGTGAAGTAGACGCGTAGCGAGCGATCCGCAACCTTCTTGCCCTTCTTGGTCGCCTCGACCTCCCAGTGGAAGGCGTCGCGGTCCATCTTCATCGTGACAGCCACACGGAACGGCGCGTCCTTGTACTGCTTGCTGAACGTCAGGCTGTTCTTCGTGGCGACCACATCGCCGACGGTAGACGCGCTGCTCTGGTCGTCATACCACCTCTGGTCGAGTTCATCGTAGATCCGCAGGCCGCAGGCGTACGGCGGAATGTTCTGCCGCCGCTGGGCGAACAGATCCACCTGCTGCCTCTTGAAGAACAGCGAGCGAATGAGCCCGGTCTTCGGCTCGATGTCCATGTGGACGTCGCGGTTCTGAATGCGGACGGTCGTAACCTTCTGCGGCTTGCCGGCTGTGGCCATGACGGATTTCCCTCGGATCTGTGTGCCAGGATCTTCCCGGTCACCTTTGCCCAGACTGGACCTCCATTGTGCCTACCCCCTCTTGCCTGTCAACGCACGCACCCTGCACTTGCGCAAAAAAAGGCCGGCTGGGATCGACCCAGCCGGCCGGTATTGTTTGGACATAGCCAATGGGCATCGCTTACGCGCGGGCCTTCTTCTTGCCGGGCTTGGGTGACTTCCCGGCCGGCTTGCAGGCACAGCCGCCCTGGCAGCAGGCCTTCGCCTGGCCATTCCCTGCGGCGGGGCTGGCAGTACCGGACTCGCTCGTGCCGTCCACAAACGGATTGCCGATCGGCGCGGCGTCGGTCACCCGGGCGACGTGGGCGGCGGAATCCGCCCAGACCGTGGCGGGGTACTCCGCCGCGCGGGCGTACATCCGCGCCAGCAGGTCGTCATTCATGAGAAGGTGCGGGCGAATCCAGCGGGCGTCCGGCTCTTCCTCGTCCACAACCTTCTGCCAGGTGGCGCGAGCCTCCGCGGGACGCCCCTTCACCAGCAGGGCAAAGCCCACGCCGACCTTCGGGCTGCTGCGACCGTTGAAATACACGCACCACTCGTTGGGCTGGACCTCGCCCCGGCCGATCTGCTCGAACTTGTGGGCCAGTTGCATTGCCCGCGGCCACTCCCCCAGCGCCAGCCAGGCGAGCATCTCGTACGCCTGCGCCGGCTCACCGTCGTAGTGCACCTCGCAGGCGGCGCGGGTGTAATAATCGCGAGCCTGGTCCGCGCGGCCCGTCGCCTCGGCGACCACGCCCAGCATGTACAGGATGGTCGATTCGCTCGCGTGGACGACTTGCCGGCCCACGTTCAGGTTGCGCGGGTACTCCAGGGCCTTGTTGAGGTACTGCTCGGCCCCCTGCCAATCCCCCTTGTTCATCAGCTGGATGGCCTTGCCCTGCAGGGCCTCCGTCCAGAAGATCCGCGTGATCCGCTCCGCCCCTTCGCCCGCCAGGAACGTCCGGATGGTGAGTTCCTCGAGGGCATCGTCGTAGCGCTGCATGTCCAGCAACTGCGGCGCGCGACGCAGAGCGATCAGCGAGCGGTCGCGCCCCTCGGCCGTGATCTGCTGGTAGACCTTCTCTCGCTCCTTGTGCAGTCCCTGCCCAGCCAGGAACCGGTCGAACTCGACGAACAGGTTCAAGTTCCCCGTCGCCAGCTTCCACGCCTTGCGGTAGTGCCCCAGGGCGGCATCCTTCTGCCCCTGCACCGTCTCGATGCCCGCCAGATTGCGATACACCACCGTGTGCTCCAGGCCAAGATGGAGGGCCTTCTCCCAAGCGGCCTTGGCATCGTCCTGGCGGCGCCGACCCGTCAGGATATTGCCCAGCATCAGGTGCACCATCGCCTCGTCGGGATACCAAGCCGCCAGCTCGCTCAGCACGAAGATCGACACCGTCGCCCACGGGTGCGCCAGTTCGACCGGCGCCTTGGCGAGTTTCTTCAGGGTCGCCTTCACGGCCGCCTTCTCGCCCATCATGTGCTGGGCGTACGCCAGGTGCGACAGGCGAATGGCCGGGCTGAACGCCTCGTCCGACTCATCGATCTGCAGGATCGTGGCGGCATCTTCCCACAGCCCCAGCTCCAGGTACGGCACCGCCGCGGTCACGCTGTCGTCTGCAAGCTGGCGATCGCCGTCGGCAAGTCTGGCCGGTGAGCCCAGCAGCAGTGCCTCGGCGGTCGCACGGTTCCAGATCGGATCAACCTTCAGCAGCTCGGCAACGAGCTTGGCGGCACACTCCCTGCCGCCCGCCTTGCGGCCCGTGGTCACCTTGCAGAGCATCGCCCACCGGTCGTTCGGGTAGCTCGAGAGCAGCTGGTCGGCGACGCGGTCGGCCTCGACAAACTGCCCCGCCCGCAGGTAAGCTGAGATCGCGCCGATCAGGCCGTTCCGGCGGTTAGGCTCGTATCGGCCGGCATGCATGAACGCGGCCACCGCCTCGGCAGGCTTGTTGAGGTAGACCAGGATCCACCCCTGCAGCATCAGCAGACTGGGTTCCGCAGGCCGGCGATTGAGGGCATCGTTGACCTGTGCGAGTGCCTTGTCCAAGCGGCCGGACATCAGTTCGATGTCCGCCATCGCCCGCAGGGCGCCGCTGTGGCCCGGATCCTGCTTGAGGACTTTTTCGTACAATCCCACCGCCGCATCCAGCCAGTACGGCCACCAGTCGAACCGGCGACGCTCCGCCTCGAGGAAGAGTTCCTCCAGGCTCGCCGACGCCTCCTCGAACGGCTTATGCTGGCGGGTCCAGTCGTCTTTGCTGTGTTCGAACTCCTTCCAGTCCATCAGGATCGCGCCGTCGGCACCATAGACCTTCACGCACTTGCAGGCTTGCCCCTTGGCCAGCGTAACCGTCCGCACGGCCGGCGATCCCGGCGTCATCGTGCCGATCGTCCAACGATCAACGACCTTCCCGTCCACGATCGCCTCGGCCCGCACGCCGCCGCGCGGGACAATGCTCAGCAACCGCACGATCGCAGCCGTCTCCCCCTCCGCCGTCACCGAGATGACCATGTCGTTTTCCAGGCCCCCGAACCCTTCGGTCTGGTTGATCGGCATCCAGGACTCGGTCCAGCCATCGACGGACATCGGCGGGATCGGCTCGGTAACCCCCTGGGTTTGCAGTCGGCCGCGCTGGATCTCGCAGTAGGTCTGCTCGCTGTCCGACAGCAGCCAGTCCCAGAATCGGCCACGCGGATCGGTACCCCAGGTGAAGTACTTCTGCCCCGGCGCGAGATACCGGCTGGCAACCTGCGCCAGGCCATGATGCCGCTCGAAGTCATAGAAGCCCATGTAATCTCGCTGTGGGTCCATCAGAAACATGTCCGAGCCGAACAGCCGGTTGCGATACCAGGTGTAATCCAGACCGTCGGTGATGGGCCAGGAGTGGATGGCGTGACCACTGGCCTTGTAGCCGAAATAGTAGAACTTGCTCTGCTCGCCGACCTCAACAGCCGAGTTGCTCCACCAGTACATCAGCCCCGGCACGCTCTGCGGAGCCATCGTCTGGATATCGACGTCGATGGCGGCCCGATTGGGCTTGAGGCTGATCCGGACCGACCAGCGGGCCTCCAGCGGCCGGACAACCGCGCCGACATAGCAGGCGACACTGCCGTCATCCTCGGTCTTCGTGGTCCATGAGACCGGGTTGACCGTGCTGACGTTGTGCCCGCGATGCCCAAAGTTCCACTCGATGCCGCCCGCGATCCACGCCCCGCGATGCGAAATATTCTGGTACTTCACCGAAGGCGGCACCATGAAGGTGTGCTGGCCCGCCACCTTGTCGAAAAGGCTGTAGAGCCGCCCGCCCATATCCGGCAGGACGATCGCCTGGACGTAGTCGTTCTCCAGCACGACGACGCGGTGCTTGACGGGCCGCTTGTCCGTGCGGATGTCCAGCTGGGTCGAGTACGGGTAGTACCCGTGTTCCCAGCGAGTCATCAGCGAGGGGTAAGGACTGTCCGGACCGACGACGTAGGTGGGGATCTCCATCCCCCGTACTTCAAGGCTTACAGCCGATGACATTGACGTCAGCTCCAAAAAAAACCTGCGAAATACACACAATAGAGTATCTGACTTTACCCGCAAGCGAACCGAACGCAATGCGCACGGGGACATGATGACCGCGGTTGGCCGGACCTGGCCGGAATACGACACCCCCTGTCGGCGGCCAGGTCTGGACCGGCGGCCCGGAAGCTACCCGATCGTCGGCGATCCCGTCAGGCTCAGATTGACCGGCGGGATTCGGCAACAGAGAGGGTCGCGTACAGTTGTGTGGTGCGGTCAGTAACCTGGGGCTCTGGGAACGCGAGAAGGTCGGCCGAATAGCCTCGTGCGACAACTTGAATCAGGTATGCTCGAGGCCAAAACAAACACAGCCCGAATGGCCTGGACCCTTTTGCAGGGGTCGTGCCCATTCGGGCCTGTGTGAAGAAAGCAGTTGTCCCAGCCCCCCTACGCCAGCGTCACGGTCTTGCCCTGGCGGGCGGACTCGTACACCGCGAGGATCAACTCGACCGACCAGCGGCCTTGGGTGAGGTCGCACAGCGGCGAGCGCTTCTCCTTCACGGCGTGAACGAAGTCGATGATGGCGTCCTTGTGGGGCGGCGTAACCAGGTTCGGGGCCTGGAGCGACTCGATATTCGTTTCGACGATCTCATCGTTGACGATGAAGCACGAGCCCTTCGTGCCGTGGATCTCGACGTACGTGCGGTCGACCTTCGGGAAGACGTTCGTCGTCGTGCTGATCGTGGAACGGACACCGTTCTGGAACTCCACGATGCCGCTGGCCCAGTCCTCCGTCTCGATCTTGTGGTTCAGTGCCGCGAAGTCGCCGCGCACTCTCACAGGCCGGCACCCCGCGAACCACGTGAGAAGGTCCATCGCATGCGCGCCCTGGTTCATGAGCGAGCCACCACCGTCCATCTTCCACGTGCCACGCCAGGCGCCCTTGTCGTAGTAGGCCTGGTCGCGATACCACTTCATACGCACGTCGGCCAGCAGCACCTTGCCGAAATCCCCGCGCTGCATCGCCTGCTTGACGTTCCAGTGGGCGGGCTTGTGACGCATGCCGTAGTTCACCCCGGCCAGAATGCCCGCCTTGGCCGCCGCCTGCTGGATCTGGTCCACAGCCTCGAGGGTGATGTCCATGGGCTTATCGACCAGCGTGTTGACCTTGTGGCAGGCCGCGACCACCGCCTGCTGGTGGTGCAGACCGCTGGGCGTGCTGATGATCACGCCGTCCAGCGGCTCCTTGCTGAGCATCTCCTCGAAGTCCGTGTAGCCGCGGACCTGGAGGTTGATTTCCTTGGCGTACGTCTCGACACGCCACTGCAGGCGCTCGGGGTTCTTGTCGCACACGGCTACGAGGATACCCGCGCCGCCGCTATTCTGGTGAAGGTTCGCCCCGTGCGCGCCGCCCATGCCCACACCGACAACCGCAAACTTCAGCATGATCAATCTCTCCCGTAATCTATCCGCCCCGTAGCCGTCCCTTTCCCGCAGGGTCACTGCCGCAAAGGAACGCAGTACCGGGAGTGTAACGCATCGCCCACCCCACGCCAACAGCCACAGCCCGCAAGCCCCCACGCCCAAACCCGCCAGGTCCCAAGTTATCCTTTTTGCGACTCGCCCCCGGGCCGCTCGACTTGTTCCCGCCGTGCCTAGCCGCTATGGTAGAAATCGGCACTGCAAGAGGAAAGGCCCGATCATGGAACTTCGACGCATTCTGCTGCGAGTCTTACTGGCGGCACTGGCCCTGGCGGCCCTGGCCGGTGTCGTGGGAGTGGTCACCGCCGCGGGCAACACCATCTGGCGAATCGTCGGAACCGCCAGCGCCACAGCCGGCGCCGTCGCGATCCTGCTGCCGTTCTCCAGCATGATGGACAAGCACAAATGGCGGGCCGGCGGGCTGGGCGGCATGGTCTGGACCGTCGTCTGCTACGTCCTGGTCATCGGCCTGATCTGGGACTTCGAACTCCTGGGCTGGCACTGGGAAGCGACGGCCTGGACGCTGGTGGCCTGGACGCTCTGCGGCCTGCCCGCCATCCTGCTGCTGACCCTCTCGGCCATCCCCGAGACCCGGCTGGCGGCCCGTGCGGGGGTCTTTCTGGCGACGGCGACCTTCGGTCTGCTAATGCTGTCGCTGCCCGTCAGTTTCCTGTCCGACTGGTCCACCAGCAACAAGATGTGGGTCAGCGGCTCGGTTCTGGGGGGCCTGGCCATCCTGGCGGTCGCCAACCTCGTCCACGGCGGCACGAACGACAGGCGATGGTGGCGCTGGGTGGGCGTCGCCGCGGCCTGCGCCGCCTACATCGTCGCCGTCACAGGCATCTGGCAGGAGACGGACTCGTACGTCGGCCGGCAGATCCTCACCCTCCTGGTGAGCCTTTCCGGCGTCCTGGCCCTCACGAACCTGGCAATGCTCGCCCCCCTCGCCGGTCAGCAGCATCTCGTCCGCTGGGGCACTATCGCCGCCGCCGCCGTCTGTGCCGGCGCAATCAACATGCTCATCGCCACCGAACACTCGCCCGACGAGGATCTGTGGGGGCGCCTCGCAACCGGCAGCGGTATCGTCGCCGGTTGCGGCAGCCTCGCGCTGCTCGTACTCGCGCGGATCAACCGGCGATTCGAGTATCGGCCCGAGGAGGGCTCGATGCTCATGACCGACATTGGCCTGACCTGCCCCCGCTGCAATAAGAGCCAGAAGATCGCCCTCGGCGGCGCCGCCTGCCGAACCTGCGGCCTGCGTATCGAGGTCGCCATCGAGGACCCCCGCTGCCCCAAGTGCGGCTACCTGCTCTACATGCTCCAATCGCCCTGCTGCCCCGAGTGCGGAACTGTGATCGCCGCTCAGCCGCAGGCCCCGACCGTAGAGCCGGGCCGCTAACGGACTGCTTCAAGTACCCGTGTTCTCGGTGTGCCACTGCCAGCTTGCCTGCCAGAGCGTTGTTTCTTGAAACAGCCTCTAATCCCTTTGGCCGAGCATGCAAGGCCGCCACTGGAACCGCTCTGGCGGTAATGGCGAGTTGTCCCTACAGGGACGCTTACGGGTACGATGTGCCCCAGTTGTCCGCCAGGATCAGCAGGTCCACTACGTCGATCGAGCCGTCGCTATTGAGGTCGCATGTCGGATCGAAGCCGGGGTCGCCCGAGGTCAGGGTCCAAGTGGCTGCGAGGGTCAAGAGATCCACCACGTCCACAGACAGATCCTGGTTGAAGTCGCCTGTCAGGCGGAACTCGCTGGCGCCCTTGTCGGGCTGGCTGGGGCGGGGCCCGGCGAGGTAGTCGTTCGTCACTTCCGGAAAGACCGAAGCGGTGTTGATCGCGGCGGTGGCGGCGGAGGTGAGGCGAAGGTCGCCGACCAGCGGCTCGACGAACCAGGAGGCCAGGGGCGTCGAACCGATGATGCTGCCTGTCGTGGTGCCGTGCGTGTTCTCGACGGCACCGCCTGACCAGAAGGCCAGGCCGCGGAGGATGTTGGAGTAGAACTCCAGCCCGGTAGTAACCGAGCTGCTCACGTGCAGGGTGCGGAAGTAGCTGGCATCGCTGCTGTAGATGGTATTGTTGTAGACCTTGAGGTTATTGGTGTAGCACAGCTCCATGGCGATGCCGGCGCCGCGGACGATGAAGTTGTTGCGGACGAGGCCGTTGGTCATATGGTAGATGCCGACCCCTGGCCCGGAGGGGTTGCCGATGGCAATGCCGCGGTCGCATCCTATCACCAAGTTGCGCTCCACCGTGGTGTTCTGGCAGTTGTTCCAGAGGAAGATGCCGCCTCGGCCGCCACCCGTGGCGCCGCGGATGTTCTTCATGACGTTGTCGCGAACGATCCAGCGGTTGCACCACATGGCGTCGATGCCCCCGATGTAGTTCAGATCGCTGTGGTTGGCCAGGGGGGTGATCTGCTCGAGCCAGCAGTATTCGATCACCACGTCGTCGGGGGTGTAGGCCACATTGTTGTTGGTGCTGCCCTTGATGAAGCGTTCGCCGCAATCGAGGATCTTGAGGTTGTAGAGGTGGATGCGGTCGGTCAGGTACTCGGCGGCGATCTGGATGCCGTGGAAGAAGGCGTCGCGGATGGTCAGGTCGGCGATGGTGATGTCGCTGTAACGGAGCCAGAAGACGTGGCGCTGGGCGTCGGCGTTGTTCATGCCGGCCCCTACGAGCACGACGTCATCGCGGTTGCCGGTGGCGCCGCGGATGGTCACGCCGGCATTGGGCGCGAGATTCTTGGTGGTGTAGTAAGTACCGGGGTTGACCATGATCGTCGTACCGGCGGTGGCGGTGGCGATCTGGTACTCCAGCTGCGAGGTGTTGGAGACGGAGACGACGGTGCCGGTTGGGGGAGGCAGCGGCGGGGCCTGCTTGATCACGGCGGACTGGTCCGCCCACACAGCCGAAGTCGACATCAGGAGAAACAGGAGAGTCGCCGCCTGGTACCACGGAACTTCGCGCTTACGCATCGGTCTTTCCCTCTGGGGATCAGAATCACACTGCTTGCTGGCGCCACTGCACGGCCGGTTGGTGCCAGTCTAGGCAGATCGAGCCAAGCATTGCAAGGTTTTTCGAAAGACTATGCACGCATCGGCGGCGCAGGTACGCACCGCAGAAGAAAGAGGGTCGCTGGAACACGCTCGTTCATGGCGAAGCGCCGGTCCTTAGTTGTCCCTTGCCGGGCGTTGCGGCGGGGCATCATAGATGGCGCGTATCTTGTGGTGTGGCAAGCTTATGCGTTCCACAGCCGTGGGGTATAAAGGAACTGGGACGGGCAAACTACAGCAGCTACCTGAATATCGAGGGCTGGCACGACAACGTGTGCCGCGACCCGCAGGCGAACCGGAGTGAGGATCCCACTGGTCCGAAGCGCGAGGACTGGGGGCTGGCCATCTCGCTGAAGTATCTCAACCAGTATGTGGATGGGGTGTAACAGCTGTTGTCCGTTGTCCGTGACCAGTGACAACTACGGCGGCAAAGACCCGCCTGAAAGTGGGACTCGAAGAAGATGGTTTGGACATCGGCTCCCGTCGCAGGTAGTGGCGGGAGCCGTTTTTGTTCTTGCGAGGTTGGCGGTCAGTTTGTCGCGACGACATCGGGGTGCAGCAACTCAGCTACCTGCTGGCCGATCTGCTCGGCGATCTGCTCGGGGCTGAGGTTGGCGTCGGCGGCCTCGTTGAGCCGGCGGACGATGGCGGAACCGACGATTGC
>JANYLN010000157.1 GCA_025357795.1 Planctomycetota bacterium | reverse complement strand
GGCGACCGCGTGGAGATCCTGGCCGGGCTGGACCCCGACGCCAGGGTCGTCGCCAGCGGGGCCTTCCTGCTCAAGAGCGACGTGCTCAAGGCCAAGATGGGCGCCGGCTGCGCCGACTAGTTGTTGTTTCTACGGTGCCGTTGACCTCCACAGTGCCGTAGGCACGATTGACCGTAGACCCAAAGGCCCAAGCAATACGTTTTTTTATTTTGTTATTGTTAAGTCCCGTAGGGACGACTGAAATCCCCGGCGGCGGAGTGTCTGATTCACTCGCCCCCGTGGCGGTGTTTTCGCCAGGAGAGTGCATAAATGTTCGACCGTATACTGCAGTTCGCCCTCAAGCAGCGGTTCATGATGGTCCTGGCGGCCGGCCTCTTGCTGGTCGCCGGCGCCGTGGCTTGGCAGCAGTTGCCGATCGATGCCTTCCCCGACGCCACCAACGTCCAGGTGATGATCCTGACTGAGGCGCCCGGGCTGGCCCCCAGCGAGGTCGAACGCCTCATCACCGTGCCCATCGAGGTCGAGATGGGCGGTCTGCCCAAGGTCCGCCAGGTCCGCAGCGCCTCCAAGGCCGGGTTGTCGCAGGTGATCGTCATCTTCCAGGACAACGTTGACACGTACTTCACCCGCCAGGTGGTCTTCGAGAGACTCGCCCAGGCCAAGGACCGCTTGCCCGCGGGCGTCGAGCCGAAAATGGGCCCGATCTCCACCGGCCTCGGCGAGATCTACCAGTACGCCCTGGAGTCCGGCTTCTACTGCCCCAAACACCCGGATACCTGGTCCCGCGTGGAAGGTGCCTGCAAGGATTGTCAGGCACAGCTGGTCAAAAGCGAGTATGACCTGACCGGTCTGCGTACGCTCCAGAACTGGTTGATCACCCCGCAGCTGCGCCGCCTGGCGGGCGTCAACGAGGTCAATAGCTTCGGGGGCTTCGTCAAGCAGTTCCACGTGGTGCCCAACCCTGATTCGCTTCTGAAGTACGGCATCTCCCTCAAGGACGTCCTCGAAGCCCTGGAGGCCAACAACGCCAACGCCAGCGGCGGTTTCATCGTCAAGGACTGGGAGCAGATGAACGTCGTCTCCAAGGGCCTCATCCGCGACATCCGCGACATCGAGCAGATCGTGCTCAAGGCCCAGGACGGTGCGCCGGTCTATCTCAAGGACGTCGCCGAGGTGAAGCCCGGCCGCCAGGTCCGCAACGGCGTGGTAACCAAGGATGGCCAGGGCGAGGCGGTTGTGGGCATGGCCATCATGCTCAAAGGGGCCAACTCCAAGGAAGTGGTGGACCTGGTCAAGGCGACGGTCCCCCAGATCCAGAAGTCGCTGCCGCCGGGGGTGCGGATCACCCCCTTCTACGATCGCACCGACCTGATTCAAGCCTGCATTCAAACGGTCTCCCGCGCGATCGCCGAAGGCGTCGTCCTGATCGTGCTGGTGTTGTTCCTCATCCTCTGGGACATCCGCGCGGCCCTGATCGTGGCGCTGCTGATGCCGTTGACGGCTGCCGCGGCGTTCCTGCTGATGGGCTGGCAGGGCGTCACCGCCAATCTCATGAGCCTCGGCGGCCTCGCCATCGCCATCGGCATGGTGGTCGACGGCGCCATCGTGATCACCGAGAACATCGCACGGCACATGCGCGAGAAGGCCGACTCCACCCAGTCTCGGCTGGAGATCGCCTACGAGGCCGCCCGCGAGGTCATCCGGCCCGTGGCCTTCGTCTTCCTGATCATCATCATTGCCTGTCTGCCGCTGTTCTCGTTGGAATCGATGGAAGGCAAGATGTTCAAACCGCTCGCCCTGACGATGATCTTCGCCCTGATCGGCTCGCTGGTCATCACGCTCACGCTGATCCCCGCCCTGGCAGCCATGTGGGTCAAGCGCAGCCCCGAGAATGAACGCGGCAACCCCATCGTGCGGGCCTTCGAGAGTGCCTACATACCGGTGCTCAACCGGGCCATGCGAGGCCGATGGATCACCGTCGCCGTGGCCGCCGGCCTGATGGTCGGGGCGTTCTCCATCGTGTCGCGTATCGGCACGGAGTTCCTGCCTCCTTTGGAGGAAGGGGCATTGGCGATCAATATCGTCCGCCTGCCGACGGCCAGCGCGGAAGGCTCGGCTATTCAGTGCACCGAGATCGAGAAGCGCCTCCTGGCGAAGTTTCCGCAGATCACCACGGTGGTTTCCAAGACCGGCCGGGCGGAGATCTCCGAGGACCCGATGGGGCCAGAGCAGAGCGACCTGCTGATTATGCTCAAGCCCAGGAAGGAATGGCCCAAGGGTGTGACCAAGCCCGACCTCGTCCAGCAGATCAACCGGGAGCTGGCGGCGATTCCGGGTATCCGGCTGGCCTTCTCCCAACCGATCGCCCTACGCGTCAACGAACTGATCAGCGGCATCAAGTCCGACATCGCGATCAAGGTCTTCGGCGACGACATGGACCGGCTGCGTACAACCGGTGAAGCGATCGCCCCCGTCCTGGCGTCCATCGACGGTGCCCAGGACGTCAAGATCGAGCAGGTCTCCGGCTTCTCGCAGATCGAGGTGCAGCACGACCGCGAGGCGATGGCCCGCCACAAGATCAACGTCGCCGACATCAACCTGCTCGTGGAAACCGCCCTGGGCGGCAAGGTCGCTACGACTGTCTACGAGGGCCAGAAACAGTTCGCGGTGGTCGTGCGTTTTCCCGAGAACCGGCGGGATAGTGCCCAGGCCATCGCCGCGCTGATGGTTCCTTCCCCCGCCGGCTATAACGTGCCGCTGGCGCAGCTGGCCACCGTGCGGGAGGTCGAAGTGCCCGCCCAGATCAGCCGGGAAGACGGCATGCGCCGGCTGATCGTCGAGTGCAACGTCCGCGGCCGGGACATTGGCTCATTCGTGGCCGAGGCCAAGGAAAAGCTGGCCGCAACCGAGGCCAGCCTGCCCGTCGGCTACCACCTCACCTGGGGCGGCCAGTTCGAGAATCAGCAGCGGGCGATGGCCCGGCTGAGCATCGTTGTGCCTGTGGCCATCCTGCTGATCTTCATCCTGCTGTACCTGTCGTTAGGGTCGGTAAAAAGCGCCCTGCTGGTGATGACCAACCTGGGGTCCGCCGTGGTAGGCGGCCTGTTAACGATCTATCTGTTAGGCATGAATCTGAGCGTGTCGGCTGCGATTGGCTTTATCCCACTGTTCGGTTCCGACCTGGCAGGTGGGCTAATCCTGATCAGCTTCTTCGATCAGCTTCGGGCTCGCGGCAAGGGCGTGCACGAGGCGGTTTTCGAGGCCTGCCGGCGCCGCGTCAGGCCGGTGATGATGACCTCACTGACGGTGATGCTCGGCCTGGTTCCCATGCTCTTTGCCACCGGCCCCGGCAGCGAGATCCAGAAGCCCCTCGTGGCGGTCATCTTCGGGGGCATGATCAGCTCGCTGGCAATGACGCTGATCGTGCTGCCCGTGCTCTACACGTTGGCCAATAGCCGCCGGACTGAGCCCGTCCGCGCCGCCCAACTGCAAATGAACAATTAGCAGCCACCCGCTGCCCGCCGCTGTTCACATCCCCCACCTGGCCAATAAAATGGTGCAAGAGGCTATGTGTCATCCGTGAGAACGCCAAAGCAACGACGTACCGTTTGTCGATACCTTTGGGTGATGGCCCCGAAGCCTCTGTGCGAGGCCTCATGCCCGTGAAAAAGAAGGTAAAGATGAGCGAGTTACTCGATTATCCCCACGACCCGGACCAGCCCATTGCCGTCTTCGACTCCGGTGTCGGTGGTCTGACCGTCACAGCCGCCCTGCGCCGGCTGCTCCCGACCGAAGATATCGTCTATCTCGGCGACACCGCCCGCGTGCCCTATGGCATCAAGAGCCCCACCACCATCACCCAGTTCGCCTGCCAGCTCGCTGGCTGGCTCCTCCAGTACCGCCCCAAACTCATGGTCGTCGCCTGCAATACCCTCAGTGCCGTCGCCATGCCCCAACTGGAAGCCATGGGCCTGCCGATCCTCGGCGTCGTCGAGCCCGGGGCCCGTGCCGCCGCCGCCCTGGCAGCTGGCCGGACCGTCGCGGTCCTGGCGACCGAAGCTACTGTCAACTCAGGCGCTTACGTCCGCGCCATCCATGCCATCGACTCCTCCGTCCCTGTCGTCCAGCGGTCCTGCCCGCTCTTCGTGCCCATGGCCGAAGAGGGACGCGATAGCAGCGACAAGATCGTCAACGCCGTCGCTTACGAATATCTGGAGCCAATCCGTCGGCTTAGGCCCGGCGTCGTCGTGCTAGGCTGCACCCACTACCCCCTCTTCCGCGATGCGATCATCAGCGCCGTCGACGGCGGGGCCGTGGTGGTCGACTCCGCCGAGGAGACCGCCTGGTCCATCCAGCGGCTGCTCAAGCGGGATAACCTGTTGTCCTCTCGCGCAAATACCGGTACACTTCGCTGTTACGCCACGGATAACCCCGAACGGTTTATGAAGATTGGTACCCGCTTTTGCGGAGAGCCGCTGGAGCATGTGGAACTTGTACCGCTCGATGATATCGTCGCGATGGATTTGCAGTTCGCCTTGCCGTGACAGCGGCTTGCACCGGCTGGGCCGATTGGGCGTCATCCTGGGCACAACCCTGCTGCTGGCCGGTTGCGCCGACAGGGCCGACAAGGGTTTCAAAGCACTTGTCTACCGCCCCACGCCGCAGCGCGCGGTCCTCTATGCCCTGCAGGAAGAGAGTCCCGACGCCCGCCGCCGCTACCTCCGCGGCCTGATCAACCGCAAGGAACTCAAGCAGGACTGGGCCGTCAAGGCCCTCGACGTCATCGCCCGCACCGACGCCGACGCCCAGGTCCGCTGCATCGCCATCCAGGGCCTCGCACGCAGCCAGCGCCCCGAGGCCGTCGTGACCGCCCTGGCGATCCTCAACCCCAAGACCACCACCCGCCCCGTCCGCATCGGCGAGGACGACGTCCGGCTGGACTGCCTCAATCTCCTGCTGGGCTACCTCCAGGCCAACCATCTCCCACAGGACCAACGCGAGCCGACTCGCCAAGTCATGCTCAAGGCCGCCGCCGACGAGCCCAACCTCCAGGCCCGGATGGCCGGCCTGCGCGGCCTGCGGTACTTCCCGGACCCCGAATCCCTCAAACAACTGGTCGGCACCCTCCGCGAGACCCAATTCGGCCTGAAGTATGAGGCCGAAATGTCCCTGCGATGCCTGACCGGCTACTTCGGCGATTACGAGGCCGCCGCCTGGGAAAAATGGCTCGCCCGGCAGCCGAACCCCTTCGCCGGAGGCAACGCCTACACCCAGATGCAGCGCTCCAGCGATACGCTCTGGCGTCGCTCCGGCGAGGCCGTCACCGAACTCTGGACCAGCTGGCAGGGGGCCTCCAAGCCCACCGCCAGGCCAACCCCCGCAGTCGCCGTCAAACAGGCCGAAGGGCAGCGCATGATAATGGACGCCGCACAGCAGTAATCTGTGGTAATCTGTTCAGCGTCCCTGCTTCAGCCGGCGTCGTGGGTGATGTTGCCGTGGTGACACGGCCGTATCTGTTGCCGTTGTTGCTGTGTTGGCCCGGAACCCGCAACCAGGTCGTTGGAGAGAGCCATGCGTGCAGTCGTCTATGATGGCAAGCTCAAGTTTCACCGCGAATGGCCCGAACCCGCCGTCCCCAAGGGCGAGATCCTCATCCAGGTCCGCCTGGCCGGCATCTGCCAGACCGATCTGGAGATCCTCAAGGGCTACAGCCAGTTCCAGGGCGTCCTCGGCCACGAGTTCGTCGGCGTCGTCGTCAACGGCCCCAAGAACCTCCGCGGCAAACGTGTCGTCGCCGAGATCAACTGCGTCTGCGGCCAGTGCGACATGTGCCTCAAGGGCCTGTCCAACCACTGCCGCCGGCGGACCGTCCTCGGCATCCTCGGCCGCAACGGCGCCTTCGCCGACTACGTTGTCGTCCCCGAGCGCAACTGCCACGCCCTGCCCGACAACGTCACCAACGAGGAAGCCGTCTTCGTCGAGCCCCTCGCCGCCGCCTTCCAGGTCCTCCGCCAGGTGCCCATCGAACGCCACATGCGCTGCACCGTCGTCGGCACCGGCCGGATCGGTCTGCTGGTCGCCCAGGTCCTTGCCCAGACGGGTTGCCGCCTGCAGGTCATCGGCCGCAACCCCCTGACCCTCGAATACTGCGAGAAAAAGGGCATCCAGGCCTTCCACGTCGACAACGTCGTGCCCAAAGCCGACCAGGACATGGTCGTCGAATGCTCCGGCGACGAGAACGGCCTGGCGATATCGCTGCAATTGGTCCGGCCCCGTGGCATGATCCTCCTGAAGAGCACCAGCGCCAAACCCTGGACCATCGACCTCTCGCCTGCCGTGGTCAACGAGGTCACAATCCTCGGCAGCCGCTGCGGCCCCTATGCCGAGGCCATCAACGCCCTCGCCCGAAAGCAGATCGACGTGCTCAGCATGGTCAGCCGGATCTTCCCGCTGCATAAGGCCGTCGAAGCCATCGAGGTCGCCGAAACCCCCGGCACCATCAAGGTCCTGCTGGAGGTCTCCAAGGCCTGACGAGCGGAGTCCCGGCTTTAGATCGGATTCCATTTGTGTGTAGCGTCAGGCATTGGGTGCCATGGTCTTGCGCCATTGCAGGACCATGCTGTTGCTCCCGCTAGAGATAATCGGAAAACGCTTTAGTCGGTTCTTTGTTCTTGCCGTGGCCGCAACCGACCAGGGGCAACCCCCGTTGCCGCTCATTGTTCCAAGGATGGATCGGACCCATACGATGTCTCACCCTTCGTTCTTGCAGTTTGCATCGCTCGCCGCCGTCCCGCACCTCGCCCACGCCATCGTCGCCAGGCCCTGGAACCTCGCGCCCCACACCGGCCCGCAGGCCGACCTCGCCCTGCCGCGCCGCAAAGACGCCTGCCAGGCCCTGCGCC
>JANYLN010000152.1 GCA_025357795.1 Planctomycetota bacterium | reverse complement strand
CTGTTGCTATTGTTGTTGCTGTTGCCGTTTCAATCTGCGAAATCTGCGGATTCAGTTGTTGTTGTCGTCCTCGTTCGGTTGCGGGCAAGCCCCGCCCTGCGTTCATCCGCCTTTCTCGATGACGTGGCATCGAAGCCATCGGCATCGGGAGCACCAGCCGATCGTGTAACTCTTGCCGGCGGCCCAGCGGCGTATCCCGTACTTGCCCCATTCCTCCGTGAATCCGCACTTCAGACACCGGACGTTCCAGCCGGGAGCTCGCTGTTGTGGGTTCATTGCCTTGCAGCCTCTTTGTCCCCCAGCGCGACGATCACAATCCCGTATCGGTCCGCCAGATCCAGCATCCGGTCCTGCTCGAGCAGGAGCGTCTTGTCCGCCTCGATCGCCAGGACCTGGCCCCCGCTGGCGTGCATGTTCTCCATCGTCGACGGCCCCACCGACGGCACGTCGAATCGCATGTCCTGCTCCGGCTTGGCGACCTTCACCAGCGTCCAGCCGCCTTGCCGGCACAGCTGCCCCGCCCGCCGGATCATCTCGTCCGTCCCCTCGACCGCCTCGACCGCGATGACCTCTGTCTCTTTCACCGCGATCGACTGGCCCACGTCCAGTCGGCCCATTTCCTTGGCGATCCGCCAGCCGAATTGAATATCCTGCCGCTGCGACTCGCTCGGGCCCCGCGCACTTAACACCCCCGCCTTCGCCAGGATCTGCGGGCAATATCGCGTCGAGTTGATGAGTTTCACCCCTCCAGCCGCCAGCTCTTCCGCCGCCGCCTGCAGTACGCTGTCGTTGCGCTTGTCCCGCGCCTTGCGGTACCACACCCGCAGACTCGTCCAGTCCGGCAGGTACCGCAGCAGCCGCAGCCGCCCGTACATGTCCGCCTTGCGCACCCGACCCGCCATGATCGCCTCGGCTACGCCCTCTTTGGCGAAGATCCGCTTCCAGCCCCCCAGCCGCGCCACCCCCGACCAGTAGAACGCATCCGCCAGATCCTTCAGCGCCGGGTCCGCAAATCCGCGCAGCCCGACGATGACCACCCGCCGGCCCTCGCGCTTCGCCCCCTCGACGACCTGGAACGGAAACGAGCCCGCCCCCGCGATCAAGCCCAGGGCCGACTCAATCTTGGTTTTGCCGCCCCTTGAGTTCATGGATCTCCTGCTGGAGCTGTTCGACCAGCGATTCAAGCTTCCGCAATTTCTGCCGCATGTCCGGCAACTTGTGAATCAGCGCCCACTCCCGCTTCTTCTGGCCGATCTCCGCCGCCGGCGCCCCCAGGTACGTCTCCCCCGTTGGCACGTCGTGCGTCACGCCCGCCTTGGCCGCCAGCGTCGCGTTGTCCCCGATGTTGATGTGGCCGACCACCCCCGCCTGGCCCGCCATCGTCACGTGGTTGCCCACCGTCACCGAGCCCGCAATCCCCACCTGCGCCACCAGCAGGCAATTTTCCCCAATCTTGCAGCCATGCCCGATCGCAATCAGATTGCTGAACTTCGTCCCCCGGGCGATGGTCGTCTTGCCCAGCGTCGCCCGGTCGATGCTGCAGTTGGCCCCCAGTTCCACGTCGTCGCCGATCTCGACCGTGCCCACCTGCGGGATCTTCTCCCACTTCTCGCCCACCGGCGCAAAGCCCAGCCCGTCCTCGCCGACCACCGTCCCGGCGTGGATGGTCACCCGGTTGCCCAGCGCCGCCCCGTCGTAGAGCACGACGTTCGCCATCAGCACTACGTCGTTTCCGATCCGGCAGCCGTCCGCCACGAAGCAGCCCGGGTAAATGTTGACGTTCTCTCCAATGACCACATTCTCGCCGATCGTCGCAAAAGGCCAGATGTTGGCCCCCTTGCCGATCGTCGCCGACGCGGCCACC
Source organism: Planctomycetota bacterium (assembly GCA_025357795.1). Lineage (GTDB taxonomy): Bacteria > Planctomycetota > Phycisphaerae > UBA1845 > JANYLN01 > JANYLN01. The sequence continues at coordinate 1,280 of JANYLN010000152.1, read as the reverse complement.
CACGCCATCTTGCTGATGCCCATCCGCGGATGCCGGCGATAGCCATGAATCTTGATGATCAGCATCGTGATCGCCGCATACGGGTCCGGCACCTGCAAGAGGTTCATCGGCCGCGGCGCCGGCGTACCCGTCCGTACCACCACCGCCCCGGCCTGCGTGGTCATCAGCATCTTCTCGTACTTGGGGTTGGCCAAAAACGAAACCTGCTCGGCCGTGGCGTCCTCCAGCGTACTGACGCTGCCGATGGCGTGACAGGCGTCCCCCACAACCTCGCACGGCATCCCCTGGCTCTGCAAAAAGGCGGCTAACTCGCTCAGTGTCTGGCTCATTCTTCTCCCACTGCGCCGTTCGAACGTCCGGCACGAGCCTCACCCCCGACAGGATCCCCCGCCGGGCACGTCCGATTCTCTTTTCAAGCAACGCGAGGGCTTACTTTACCCGAATCACGCCGTTTCGACACGTCCCGCGCCGTGTCGCAAAATCTTTATCGGACGGCCAGGGCCTCCAGGAATTGCTCCAGTCGCCGGCGATATGCATCGCGATGCAGGCTGATGATATCGAGGTGGTCGCAATCGTCCAGGACCCAAAGATTTGCGCCTTTCGCCCGCCCTGCCAGATGTTCCGCATCTTCGACCGCGCTGATCCGGTCGCACCGCCCGTGTACCAGCAGCACCGGGCAGCCGACCGACTGGATCTGTTTTTCTGTATTCAGCTCATCCGGTACCTGCGAGCACGCCACCTCCGCGATGACCGCCCCCAGCGGCCCGAAACTCCGCCGCAGCGCCCGAAACGGCTCGATCGCCCCATCCAGCACCAACCCCGCCACCGCAGGGCTGTCCGCCGCCAGCCGCACCGCCACCAGGCTCCCCAGCGACAACCCAACCACCAGCAGGGGGGTATCCCTAGGCGGATCTTCGGCCGCGCCTGCCTCGCCTGCGTCGTTGGCAGGCCTCCCGCCGGAACCGCTGAATACTCCTCGCCGCCGCGCCCACTCCAGCACCCCCCGCCCATCCCCCACCAGCGTCCTCACATCCGCCAGCCCCGGACTATCCCCGAACCCCTGGTAGTCGTACACCACCACGCCGCAGCCGCACTCCAGCAGCACCGCTACATGATCCAGCGACTCCGCCTTCGTGCCGCGATTCGACGGATTCACCAGCGCCACCGCTCGCGGCTGCCTCCCAGGTCGCTCCCCAGGGAAGTACCACCCCGCGACCATCTGCCCGTTATACGCGCTCGCCGCCTCAAACCGCTCAAAGGGCCTCCCCACTGTCTCCGGC
>JANYLN010000134.1 GCA_025357795.1 Planctomycetota bacterium | reverse complement strand
CCAGTGTCTGCTCCGGATTTTCCCCCCCGAAGCCGCGAAGTCTGCTCGGCCAGGAATAGCATCACCAAGCCCGAAACCTTGCCGCCAAACGCTCACGTCTCGCGCCTTCGCCGGATAGTGGGTAGCGCTGTAGTGTTAGGGGGGCGGGGGTCGCTTGGCGACTCATGTTGGCCCTCCAGAGTGTCCATTCCCACCGGTGGTCAGACGCTTTTGGCCCGTTTCGCGGAGTCATCCCGGAACGCCGAGAGCCCGCGGACCGCCCGCAGGCGACGTGCGCGCAGTGTACCCCCTGATCCCGGCCTACTCAAGACCGAAATGGAGAATGTTCCGCTCGGGTTCAGGGCTCCCAGGGCAGTTCGGGCTGGTCGAGTGCCTCGCGATGGACGTATTCCAGGAAGTCGGGATCGACCTGGTGGGTGATTCCGGGGGCGGAATCCGGCTCGGCGATCGACCGAACTGGTCGGGAGGGCGGCGAGGACCGGGGCGGTGCGCGGAGTGGCGGGTCGTGCCAGAGTCCGCCGTGTTCGAGGATCTTGCGGATGAGGTCCGGCTGATGTGCCTCGATGAAGGCAATGATCTTCATGGTCCCGCCGCATTGGGGGCAGAGCAGCGGATCGGCCTGGTAGATGTGCCGGATGAGGGCGGCCCAACGGCGGCGGTCGAGCCGGACCGGTTCGGCAATGGCCGGCTGGGGCGGTGCATCACTGCCCGGCTGAGTGTCCGGACCGGCCGGGCCGGCGGCGGCGTTTTTGGCGAGGAGGCCGCGAGCCTTGTTGGAGTAGCAGCCATAGTAGCGGACGAGGTGCTCGCCCTTGTTGGGGATATGCTGGACGCGTTCGGCCAGGAAGTCCAGGGGCTCGAAGAGCTGGTAGTTGCGGGCGACGCCGCCGAAAAGGTCTTTGCTGGCGGGTTGTGGGTATCGTTGACAGCGGTCCTTCTCGGCCTTGTAGAGCACCTTGCCGACGGGAGTGATGCGGATGAGCCGGGCGAGGCTGAAGGGGCGGCGGGCCATGTACGGAGCGAGGCGTTCGAGGCCGTCGCGGTCACCGGCCGCCAGGCGGACGCTCCGGTCAACGTTGAATCCGCTGGGGTTGGCAGGATGGTCCTGGTCGTATAGCACGGATATGAAAAAGGGCCGGCCGAACCCGCTCTTGCCGGTTTGGCCGACCCAGGGTCGTCTTGAGGCATGTCTGTCAGGATGGTCCTACGAGCCCGGCAGGCTCAGGCCGCCGGGCGGGCCTCCTCGGCCCGTGTGTCTCCGGCGGTATTGCCGCTGGTGAGGACACTGGAGTCATCTTGGATTACGGAGGACGGCGGTTCGATACGATCAGCCTCCTGTGAGGTAATAGAATCAGCCGGTCGAGGGGAAAGGGTCGCAAGCCGGGTGCGGCCATCGAGCGGGGCAAGACCTCGCTGGACCTGGGCGTGATGCACCGCCTTGGTCGCGGTGATGTAGTGGCAGTCCAACTGCTCGGCGATCTGCTTGACCAGCAGCCCCTGGTGGTAGAGCTGCAGCGCCTCCTCGGCGATCTGTTGAAACACGTAGGCGTTCGGAGTTGCGTGCTCCAGTTCGAACCGCCGGAGCCGACCATCCGGCACCGGTAGGCCGCGCGAGGTGAACCAGTACTTCAAGGCCTTGGGCACGAGCGGTCGGTAGACGTTCAACTGCTTGGCGATGTCCTTGTACAGCATGCCTAGATCGAACATCGTCTTCACCTTCTCGGCGATGGCGGCCTCCGGCGGCGGGTCCCGGAAGTCCACACTGACCTCCACACCGTCATCCCGGCAGTCACAGGCGCACTGCCGGGCCAGCAGCTGGATGATCCTGACGCGGAACGTGCCCCGCAACCAGCCGCGTTTGGCCTTGGCCTCGCCCTGCTGGCTCACGACGATCTTGCCGCCGGTGACGCTCTCCAGCACCCGCCGGGCTGCCCCCCACTGGGCGGGATCTTTGCTTTCGCCAGCCCGGAGCAACACATCCGCTACTTCATCGATCCCCTGGTGTATCTGGTCGGCGGTGGGAATTGCAGCCGATCGGCCTGACGCCGCCTCCATCTCGGCAATCTGTGTGAGCACGGCGCTGCGTTCGGCCCTGAGCACCTGGAGCTTCTTCTTGCTTTCGGCCCGATCCGCGTCGGTCTCGCCAGGGGCATCCAGGATGAAGTTGATCTTGACGGTAAGGCTCGCCTTCTTGCGATGGAGTGCTTCCAGCTGGTCTGGATCGGGTTTGCCCGCTGCCTCTGCATACCGTTGGCATGCCGCAATTGCCAGGTCAACCAGGCCCGTGTCATGCTGGATCAGATCTGCGATCGTCTGACAGATCTGGCGGTGGGCTAACTCCCGTGGTAACACCGAGTACAAGGCTGGCTGCGGCTCTTTCTTGCAGATGGGGCAGAACATGTGCCGGCCGTAGTTGGCGCCGACGACCAAGGCCCGGTCGTGTGCGGTGCAGTACAGAAGGCCGTTGAGCAGCTTGGGCCGAGGCATGGTGGTATCGTGAGGCTTGCGGCCAGCCACCTGATGCCGGTTGGCTGCCAAGATCTCCTGGGCCTTATGGAACATCACATCGTCGATGATCCTCAGATCTTCGCGCTGGACCGTCTTGAGCGGCTTGTCCCGAGGGACTTGGCGGGTGTAACTCTTGGCGTTGTTCCAGGTGCTCTTGGTCTTGCCATAGGCCCAGGAGCCCGTATACCGCTCGTTGCCCAGAAGCCGGCGGACAGCACCCTGCGACCAACGGCCATCCGCCACGTGCGGCGGGGGAGGGGCACCTTCCGTGATCAACCGATGCGCGATCTGCAGGATGGGCTGGCGGTCTTCTACGAACCAGACGAAGGCCTTCTTGACCCAGTCGCTGGTCACCGGGTCGATCACGACCTTCCTGGCGGTCCCGCCATTGCGGGTCTTGACGCCTGCTATTTCCTGGCCGGTGTAGCCGAAAGTCAGACTCCCGAAGACCCGTCCCTGGAGGAATAGCCCCTCCAGGCTGGCTCGGATGTTACCGACGGTGGAGGTGGCCGCGAACTCGTCCATCATTGATTGCATCTGGAAGTACTGGCGCCAGCGGTCCTCATCCGCGGTGTCGATGTTGCTATCAATGAAGACCGCCCTTTTCTTGCGATCGACGATCTCCTCCTCGACGAACTGGGCGGCCTTGTAGGCCTTGCGGAACAGTCGGTTGGTCGCCAGAGCGATCACCACATCGACATCTTTCCCCTCCAACGCCTGGCGTAACCCCTCCAGACCTCTGCGGCGGGAACTGCGGCCGGTAATGCCCTCGTCAGTAAAGATATGCTCCGGCCGGACGGTGATGCCTTGCTGCTCCGCCCATTCCAGACACTTGCGGACTTGATCTTCGATAGAGTGCTGGTGCTTGGTGCTGAAGCGGGCATAGATGGCCCCGCACTGCAGTGGTACCATGGCACAGCCGACAAGGCCAAGGCAGCCTGCCAGTAGTTCGATTGGAACCGACCGCTGGACGAGTACCGAGTGACTCTGGCTGGAATCGCCGGCCTCAGTGGCGGCGGGAGACGTGTTGGTGATTTTGTCCCGGAATTGTCCCTGTTGGCGACCTTGGCAACCGGGAACAACGCCGAACAACCCGTAACAACCGGACTGCGATAAGTCTTGGCGGCTTAAGGACATGAGACGTAAATTGTGAGTGTTGAAACAGTTAGGTGCAGATGCCTGTGTGAATTCCCGCTTCAGCGGGGCCGTGGCCCAACCTGCCACGATTCGCCCTTGACGAATCAACCGGCAGTACCCACCCTACATCCCTGCTGACCAATCGAACACGACCGCCAGCTTCTCCGCCGTCTTGTGCAACAAATGCTGATACGCCTGCTGGCAATCCCCAGGGGCCGTCTTCTGGTAAAGCCCCTCCACCCGGACCCGCCCCTCGCACAGCCATCGCAGCGCCCCGGCGAACTGGCCGAAGAGGCTGCCCATGACGAAGTCGGTCGGCTGGTGGGGCACTTCCCACTCCCAGCCGCTACGCAGCACGACGTACTTGTGGAAGATCGTGTGCAGCAGGCCGAACGCCTGCAGGTCCGCCATCTGCTTCCACGGCACACCCACCATCGCCACCTCGCCTCGCTTGCGAACCACCTTGCACGCCTCCAGCACTGCCTGCTCGTGGCCCGAGCACTCGATGACCAGATCCACCTGCCCCGAAACCTGGGGATCATCCAGCGGCACCGCCGCCATCGCTCGCAACCCCATTCGCTCGGCGATCTCCCGGCGGGCCGCCACCGGATCGCAGCCGATCACCTCGTATCCGCAGCCCGCGAAGATCTGCGCCGCCAGGTGACCCACCAGCCCCAAGCCCGTTACTACCACCTTGCCAGGCGGCCGCGCGGTCGTCGTCGTCAGCGTCGACATGGATATGCCCATCATCCGGGCGAACACCGCCACCTCCGGCGCCATTCCCTTGGGCACCGGCACGACGTTCTGGCGCGTCGTCCGCTGGTACGACTGGTGCTTACCCATGCAGAAGACCACGTCGCCCGGCCTGACGTCGCCGACCTCCGGGCCGACGGCCTCGACCGCAAAGACCGCCGCATAGCCAGGCCGGCTCGGAAACTCCTTGCCCGTGTAGTTCCAGGCCAGCTCCGTGCCGGCGCTGATGATCGTCGTCAATGTGTGCCCAGCCACTTCCTTCGGCCCCAGCGGGCTGGCATCCACGTCGATGGGCTGCAGCTCCGCCGTTTCCTGCGCGGTAACAACAACGCCGTATTCGGTACGCCCACTCATTGGATTTGCACCCCCGCCTCCTGTGCGGCCGAGCGAATGTACGCCGCCCCCGCGCGGTAATCATCCTCGGTCTTCATGTGTTCGAGCATGAGAGGCGTGTCGCCATCGATCCGCGACAGCTCCTGGAGGAACGTGTGGTAATCGATCCCGCCCAGCCCGGGCCGGACCTCGTCCAGGTGCACCGTCAGCTGGCCAGCCAGGCTGATGTCCTTGGCGTGGCAACTCTTGATATACGGGCCCAGTTTGGCAAAGCACTCCCGGATCAGTGCCCCGTTGCCATAGAATCGCCGCGGGCTGCACACCAGGTTTACCGGGTCGAGGTGTACGGCGAACTGTTTGCGGTCGACAGCCTTGATCAGGTCCAGGTAGCTCTCGGGCGAGTCCGGGTACATCCACGGCATCGTCTCGAGGGTGTAGAAGGTCCGCGTCGGTTGGGCCGCATCGATGATGGCGCGCACCACCTCGACGATCTGGTCGAACGTCGCCTTCGTCAGGTTGTCCGGGTGCGGGCCATCCCACTGCTGCCCGCACGAACCGGCGATGTTCACGCAGCAGCGAGCGCCGATCCGGTCCGCCAGCGCAAGGGCGCTGGTGCATTTGTCCAGCGCCGCCAGGCGGGTCTGCTTGTTCGGGCTCATCGGGTTGCTCCAGGCCCCGACCTCCGCGATCACGATGTTGGCCTTGCTCGCTGCATCGGCATAAGCCCGCAGCTGGTCCTCGCCCGCCCCATCCTTGAGCGGATAGTACGCCGCACTGTAGCCATGCTCGCGCAGCGTGGATACCCAGCGGTCCGGATCGGAATAGTCCCCAAACAATGGCCCACCCAGTCTCATAGGATACTCTCCAGGGTCCAACACGATGCCGTTCCGCACCAACTCCTCAATCCACTATAGGCAGCAGGTTTCACCGTCGAACCGACCTCCGCCGGTCACGCCGTTGTCCTCGCTACCCCGTTGCCCGACCTTCAGTACGTCCCGATCTTCTTCGCCAGTGCCAGCACGTACTGGTACTCCTTCAGACTGATCGTTTCAGGGATGCTGTGGTCCGAGTGGAAGATATACCCGCCGTCCTTCATCAGGCTCGGCAGCTTCTCGCGGAGTTCCGCCTCCGCCTTCGCCGGGTCGTTCCAGTTACGCACGTCGATGCCGCCTTCGAGCACCAGCTTCGCGCCGTGCGTGCGCTTCAGGCCGACCGCGTCCATGCCCGCCTTGACCTCCAGCGGATTGAGCCCGTCCAGCCCGATCTCCACCAGGTCATCCACCAGGGCCATGATGTTGCCGCACGAGTGCATATGCGCCTTCACCCCGTGGGCATGGCACCAGTCGATCGCCTGCTGGTGCACGGGCTTGCTCACCTCGCGGTACGTCTTCAGCGAAAACAGCAGCCCGTTGCGATACCCTAGGTCGTCAGGCCAGTTGAACGCGTCGAACTCATAGCCCCGTTCCAGCAGCATCTCCATCATCGCGATGTCCAGCTCCAGGGCCGTCCGGAACATGTCCTGGCACCACTCCGGCTCTTCGATCATCGCCATCAACACCCGCTCGTACCCGACGATCCACGACGCGAACACGTCATAGCCGAACCAGCCGTTCACCGTGATCCACGCGCCTTGTGCCTTCCATTTCGGATAGTTGACCTCGAGCCGCTCCCAGTCGATCCTGGTCGGGTCCGGTGTCATGCGCTTCTTCGCCTCTCGCCACGAATCCGGGTCCGTGATCGTAAAGCGCTCGAACTCCGGCACGCCGCCCTTGCTCTTCCAGTTCTTCAGCGTCGTGCCCCAGGCGGTGGTGTGGATCTTGTACTCGTCGGTCTCTTCGACCACCCGCACCGGGTAGCGAGGCGAGTTATCGACACGGATACCTGCCACCCGGTCCCAGCCGAAGAAGTCCGCCGGGTCGGCGCCTTCCGGGTATCCCTCGCCCTTCCATCGCTGCCAGGTCGTGCTCCACGGGTCGTCCAAGAGCGGCAACCGGTCAGGCTGCTTGTGGTCAAACACGCACGCAAATCGTTCGGCACTGGTCATGGGCTTGGCCATGGATGCGTCTCCGTCTCGCTTGCTGTGGAAAGGTTTTGTCCTCCGCCTAGCGAAAGGCGGCGTTCAACCAGATGATAATGATATTGTCTCACGGCGGGGGCGGCTCGGCAATGCGCCCGGCCAGGCGACCCTCGATAGGTAGGGGGCTGGCCTTGCCCGACATTCGAAGGCTAGTATTGTGTGCCATTGTCCCTTTGGAGACATGCCTTATGATCATGCAGCGGAAACGGTCCTTTGACCAGGTCCAGCCGCATACGCAGGTCAACGTGGACCGGCTCAGCGCCCTCGACGCCGGCTGGCGGGCCGCCAACTACCTCGGCGCCGCCCAACTGTACCTGCAGGACAACGTCCTGCTCCGCCGCCCCCTGCGGCCCGAGGACATCAAGCCCCACCTCAAAGGCCTTTGGGGCACCCAGCCAGGCCTGAACATGGTCTACGTCCACCTCAACCGGCTGATCCAGGATAGCGACCCCAATATCCTGCTCGTGGTCGGACCGGGCTACGCGGCCCCGGCGATCCTGGCGAACCTCTTCCTCGAAGGCACCCTCTGCGAGTACGCCCCCCAACTCGACCACGACGAACCCGGCCTCAACGAACTCGCCCGTCAGTTCGGCTGGCCCGACGGCGTGCCCGAGTACCTGGCGCCCGAGATCCCCGGCGTGATCGAGCAGGGCACCGAACGCGGCTCCAGCCTTGCCCATGCCGTCGGCGCTGCCTTCGACAACCCCGACCTCATCGTCCCCTGCGTCATCAGCGACGATGAGGCCGAGACTGGCCCCCTCTCGGCCGCCTGGGCCTCCAACCGTTTCCTGAACCCCGTCCGCGACGGGGCCGTCCTTCCCATCCTCCACCTCGGCGGCTACAAGGCGGCCGGACCGACCATCCTCGGCCGGATGGACAACGACGAACTGGACAATCTCTTCACCGGCTACGGCTACCAGATCGGCATCGTCGCCGGAGACGATCCCCGCAAGACCCACGAGGCAATGTGGCAGGCGATGGACTGGGCGCTGGGCGAGATCCGCGACCTCCAGGAGCAGGCCCGCGCAGGCGACGTGCCCGAACGCCCCGTCTGGCCCATGCTCATCCTGCGCACGCCCACCGGCTGGACCTGCCCCCGCGAAATCGACGGCCAACGGCTTGAAGGCACCTTCCGCTCGTACGGCCTGCCCGTGCCCGACCCCCGCAACAACCCCGAGCACCTGCGCATCCTCGAGCAATGGCTCCGAAGCTACCAGCCCGAGAACCTGTTCGATCTCGCCGGCCGCCCCGTGACCGCCGTGACCGCCACCTGCCCCAAGGGCGATCGCCGGATCGGCCGCAGCCCCCACGCCAACGGCGGCCAACTCCGCGTCGACCTGAAACTGCCGGACGCCGCGCGCTACGGCATCGAAGTGCCCGCCCCCGGTGCGATCACCGCCAGCGGACCGGCCCTGCTGGCCGAATTCCTCCGCGACCTGCTCCACGAAAACGAGGCCGCCTGCAACCTCCGCTTCTTCTCCCCCGACGACACGATCCTGCGCCGGATGAGCCCCATCCTCGAGGCAACCAGCCGCGTCTGGATGTGGCCGATCATCGGCACCGACGAACACCTGGCCATCGACGGCCGAATCCTCGAGATCCTCAGCGAGCAGACCTGCCAGGGCTGGCTCGAAGGGTACCTCTTGACCGGCCGGCACGGTCTACTTGTCTGCCGGGAGACCGAACTGGTGATTGCCGAGCCCATGCTCGAACAGTACGGCCGATGGCTCGAGGCCGCCCGGCAAACCCCCTGGCGCAAGCCCATCGCCTCGCTCAACTGCCTGCTGATCTTCGACGCGGCGGCCGCCGACAGCCGCGGGGTCAGCCTCGCGGTCTCCGAACTCCTGGCCGCAACCGCCCCCGGTGGCTCACCGATCCGCGTCTACATGCCCCCCGACGCCAACAGCCTGCTCTGCGTGACCGAGCAGTGCCTGCGCAGCCACAACCAGGTCAACCTCATCTTCGCCGGCAGCAACGATCAGCCGCAGTGGCTCACGCCCCGGGCCGCCCGCGACCACTGCTCGCGCGGAGCGTCGATCTGGGATTGGGCCGGCCACAACCCCCAGCAGCCCGATGTCGTGCTCGCCGCCGCCGGGGACGCCCCGACAGTCGAAATCCTCGCCGCCGCCCACTTGCTCCGCCGCGACCTGCCCGACCTGCGGTTGCGTGTGGTCAACGTGATGGACCTGCTGTCCCTCCGCCCGCCCCGCGATGACCCCCACGGCCTGCAGGACGAACCGTTCGCTGCGCTCTTCGGCACCCAGACGCCCGTGATCTTCGCCTTCCCCGGCCAGCCGCAGCTCGTTCACGATATGCTCCGCGACCGGCCGAACCCCGGCCGCTTCCGCGTGTACGGCTATCTCGCCGCAGGCCGCACCACCACGCCCTTCGACCGGCTCGTCCGCAGTCGCCTGAGCCGCTTCGATCTGGCAATCGCCGCCATCGAGCAGGCGGCTCGCCCGGATCTCGCCGCTGCCCCGCTGATCGAGAAGCTGCGCGCCCGGCTGACCCGGCACGAGCAGTACATCCGCCAGCGAGGCCAGGACCTGCCCGAGATCAGCCAGTGGCGCTGGACGTGATTCGAGTCCCGTGGGGGACGCCTGAAACGCACGAACAGCCGGCCGGCGAAGTGCTCCCTGCACGAACCCTGCCCGGTCCTATCCCATCCGTGTCTTGATCCAGCCGATGACACGCACCGCCTCGCCGTTACGCCACAGGAAGAACAGGACCAGCCCCAGCAGTGCCAAATCCTGCACGATGATGGCGAGTGCCCGAATCGGAAACCTGTCCGCCCCCCGGCTGGGCCCTTCCGCGAAAAACGACAGGATCAGCGACGGCCGGATCAATCAGGGGAAGACGCAGACCTCGACCAATTGCTCTCGCGTGTAGGGTCGTGCCCTGGTCGTACCAGCCAGCGTCCCCTCATCCAAAGCATTCGTCATGAACGATCTCTCCGCTGCACGCCGCCCGCAGGGCAATTGCATGTGAACGCAAATCATTGCCCTTTGTACTGCTGGCCGATGTGCCATCCGCGTTCTTGATAGCGCCAGCAGGGGGTGGCATGGTCCTGCGCTGTTGCAGGACCATGGTCTTGCCCAACAGGCAATTGCCCTGACGCCGCCCGTCCCCCCGCTGCCAGCCCTTGTTGCGCCTCCGCCCAGCGGGTATGCTCGCCCGGTCTGTCGAGACCGATGCCCTGACCATCGAACTGCTGGGCAGTCGCGGCCAGGTGCCGCCGGCCTTGTTCAGCGTGCGATGCTACACGCAGTAGCGGGCTTGCCGCCTACACCGAGTGAGGGACTATGCCGCGCCGACATCTGAAGGCATTGCTGCTGCTGATGGGGGCTTTTGCCTTCGGCTACAACATGGCCACGTTCCTGCACGAACTGGGCCACGCCCTGGCGGCTTGGGCGATCGGCGGCACCGTGCAGCGGATTGTGGTCCACCCGTTCAGTTGGTCCAGTACACTCTACGAGACCGTGCCGTCCCACCCGTTGCTGGTCCACAGCGCGGGCGTCCTCTTCGCGGTGCTGGTCGGCGTGCTCCTGCTGGTGCTGCGATGGTCGTGGTACAACCCCTGGGCCGAACTACTCTCCCTCACCGCCATCTGCGCCATCATCGATAACGGGATCTACCTCATCGTTGACAGCACGCTCGGGGCCGGCGGTGATGGCACCAGCCTGCTGGCAATGGGCCTGCCATGGGCACTGGTCGCCGGTTTGGGAGTAATGCTTGCCCTGGCCGGAGGCGTGATCGCCGCCGTTCTCGTGCCCCGCCTCGGCCTTGAGCCGTCCGACGGCATCCCGGCCAGACTACTGATCCTCGAGGGCGCGATCGGCCCCTACCTGTTGGTGATGATCGCCTACCACTGGCTCTCCAACCGCGACGAGATCCTGCTGTGGCTCGTGTACGTCGCGATCGGCCTGGCGATGCTCGCGGGGGCAGCCGCCGCGTCGCGGTTCCTCCAGACGCGACTCCCCTGGCTACGCCGCCAGCGAACCGTCCAGCCCACCTGGCCCGCGGCCACTGCCTCGCTCATCCTGGGCCTGGCCGCGATCCTCTTCGGCCTGCTGACAGCCGGCGACTGACTCCAGCGGACGTTCAGAGTCCCGCCGTCAGCCCGCGCCGAGTCTTGGTTCGTAGTCCGTGCTTCAGCCCGTGCCGTGTCTTGTTTTGTTGTCGCTGTGCCCGTTGTGCCCTCTGCGGCTACTCTTGCCGTTGCTGTTGTTGCTAGCGTTGTTCGGTTGCGGGCAAGCTCCGCGCTGCGTGAATCCGTGGCCGTCGTTGTCGTGGCTGTTACTCAGCCCTCAGCCTGCCGCTGTTCCCGTTCTGCCACTTGGCACCAACGGCCGAGTCGCGCTATCCGCCCCA
>JANYLN010000129.1 GCA_025357795.1 Planctomycetota bacterium | reverse complement strand
GTGTAGCGAACATGACCTGTGCGCCGGCAGCCGGCTGGCCGTCGATGCCGAGCACGATGCCGGAAGGTCCCTGGCCGGCCTCCAGAGCAAACTCGAGGGTCCCGCCGAGCTCATCCTCCGTCAGCGTCCTGGACACAGCGGGTTTGTAGCCGACCGCCTCGACGAGGACCTGGAAGCGGGGGCTGCGATCGTCCATTTTCAGGCGGAATACCCCATCTTTGCCCGTTGTGCTGGCATAGCGCATCCAGTAGACCGAGGATGAGGAGTCCCCCTGCATCATGCCGGGAATGACAGTGAACGAAGGAATGGCGGACCGGGTGGCGGCATCGACGACCCGCCCGCTCACCTGCAGCTGGCCCTTAAGTGTCAGGACCTGCTCCTCACGACCAGCCATAACGTGCCAGTTGCCGAAAGAGGCATAGCCTTCGGCCGAGACGCTCAGGGTCAGTTCGCCATCTGGCGCATCGGTCCAGGTGAATCGCCCCTGGGCGTCGGTCTTGGTGTTCCACCAGAAGGTGCCGCCTTCCCATGACTTCAGGGACACTTCGGCCAGCGGTACCCCGCGCCCGGCGGGGTCGATCACTCGTCCTTTCAGGGCCTTACCCCCCTGGAGCCTGATGTCTACCGGCCGCATGTTGTCCTCCAGGGTCAATTTCTTGCTGATTGGCGGGAAGCCTTGGGCGCGGATGGTGAGGGTGAGTTCGCCGGCCGGAAGGCCCGCGATGCGGAAGCGGCCCTGCCGGTCCGTCTGGGTGTACTTCTGGTAACCGCCGTAGTTGACGACAGCGCCATCGGCCGGCTTGCCCTTGGGGCCGATCACCTTGCCGGTCAGCAGGATGCCCTGCTTCATGACCAGTTCGGCCGTCTGGTTTCGGAGGTCTTCGACCTTGACGGTGCGTGTGGCCTGTTCGTCACTGGTGTAGTCCGAGTGCTTGAGACCCACCCGGATCTGGGCCAGTTTGGTCGGGGCAGACTTGCACTGCCACTTGCCGCGACTGTCGGTGCTGATCTGCAGGCCGGACAGGTTGGGCTGCGGTTTGTCGGACCCGAAGATATTGCGCTGCCCCGCTTCTTCGAGGGTCACCTGCACGCCGCGAATGGGCCGGCCGCGCTCGTCTCGCACGACGCCGCCGATGGTCGTGCCCTTCTCCAGCGGCCAGGTGTACTGCTCCGGAATGGCACTGCCCCCGATACGGTTGCCCCAGTAGATCCGCATCGGCACATAGCCTGCGGCGTCGACGCTCACCGACACGTACTGCAGGTCCCCGGATGGCAGGGGGATGACGCACTTGCCGGCCGCATCACTGCTGAGCTTACGCGAGCCGCCCCCGCTGAACCCGCCGCCGCTGTAGCAACTGGCGCTCACGGCGGCGTTGGCAATGGGCTCCTTGGTCTGCGCGGCGACAACAAGCAGCTCTATCTTGCGCCACCCCGGGCGGGGCGCAGCGAACGAATACGGGTTGGCGCTGGGCTGGGCCCAGCGAACCGCGTCGGTTGTGCCGGCTTCGCCGCCCGGCGGCTCCATCTGCGTGAACAGTTTCTGGCTGCGATCCACAAGTGAGTCAAATCCCTCCGGGTTGGCGGCACCAAAGCCCTCCGGCGGCGTGAGCGTGACGTTGCCACCGGCCGGAACGTCCACCAGGTTCGCCCCGAAGGCCGGCACGTAGTACGTGTCGCCGGGGACCTGGACCGTGCCGCTGGGGTTGTCCAGCAGGACGCAGGCATTGGTGCCGAAAAGCGAGATCCGCCCTCCGGAGTGCGGCACCTGGCTCAGATCGAGCGTGGCCGTCGGGACGTTCGCCGGGACCAGTTGAAGGTTGACGCCCTGGTCGGTCTGCTCCTGCTGGATCTCGAAGATGCCGGCATCGGTCGTGACGTACTGTGTGTTCATCGAGCGGGCGGAGCCGGTCTTGCCAAGCCAGCCGTTTGGATCGCCCGGCTGCATGGCCGTCTCACCTGGCTTGCCGATGATGATGTAGTCGCTCTTGACGGCGGCGGCGTCATCGCCCGGCGTCATCTGGTTGATCGACCAGGGCCTCATGCCGCGCCGGTTGACGACGCTGTCGTTGAAGTTGCCATCGACCATGGCGATGGGGGTCGGCTGGCCGTTGATCTGGACCGTGCCGACGGCCCATTGGGCGGGTATCAGGGTCAGCACGTATTCCGAGCCGGCCGTGGCCGCGGGATCCTGCTCCAGGAACATCTGCACATGGGCGGTTCGCCCCTCGGAAACGACCGTGGGGATGTAGACGTTGTCGAAGTACCCGACCAGCGGATGGCCCTCCAGGCCGGTCTTACGGTCCTGGGGACCGACTTTGTAGACCGGCCCGCTGGTGAAATCGCCTGTGTTGTTGATATCCACGTAAAGCGTATCGTAGCCGGTGCCGGTCCCGCCGGATTCGTCCAGTATCGCCTGCATGCCGCGGAACTGACTCAACTCGTTGTCCAGCAGCAGCGGCTTGGCGGACTTGCAGAAGGGTTGAGGCTCGGCCGGCTTGGTGAGAACCCGCTGGGTGGTGTAATAGTCGGCGAACTCCGCCGGGAACTTCTGCCAGGTGAGGTTGGGGCCAGGCCCAGTACCTTGTGAAGGAGGTTCGCCGGCTGCGGCGGCGCCGGAATCGACAGGCGCTGCTGGCGAGTTGGCTGTCTGCGCTGACGCGCCCGGCGAGGCAGGGAGCATCATCAGCAACGCAGCCATCATGCACAAACATCGCACCGGGCAGGCAGAGCGGATAGATGAAACACCAGTGAACAGAGTGAGGGTCATCGCAGTCCTCCTTGTGACAGGTTTGCGGAACTCGTGTGGTATGAGGTGTCTGTTCGTTTCATGGCTCTGCACGTTGTCCGAGCAAGCGGCCCGCTCGAAGCGGCGGGACGGGAAGCGCCGCGCAATGTCTGGCAGCGCAACACGCCGAACACCCGCCCGCATTCCGGGCAGCGGATCTCCGACTGGCCGGCGAGCTGGCAGCCGCACTTGAGGCAGAACATGTGCAAGCGCTTTGTCTGTTCTGCGGCCATATATGGTTGTCACTCCGTCGGCTGGGTGGCGGCAGTCCGCGTGGCGGCCTGGCGTCGGGCCCATTCTGCGGCCTTGGCCGGGGCTTGGCCGGCCTCTTTGCGGAGGGCGTCCAGCTGGGCGTCCAGGTCGTGGAGGGCTGCCTGGCAGGCAGCGATCTTGTCCCGCGGGCCGCTCACCTCGTACAGGCGGGCCAGCGACTCCAGAGCCAGCTTCTGGTTGGCGATGCCCAAGGCACGAAAGATCGCCAGAGCATCGGGCACGGAGATGATCCGACCGCAGCTGCGGACGGCCTGAAGCATCTCTTCCGCCTGCTGATACTGCTTGTCGAAGGCATATTGATCCGCCTGGGCGGAGATCAGCTTGCTGATCTCCCGGAGGACATGACCGGCTTCCAGGGCGTCCTGGGCCAGCATCTGCCAGCGAGCCTGGGGCATGTCCATCAGCTCGCTTTCCCTCCTCGAAAAGATTGATCCTTCCGCAAAGTGCAGATTGTCCCATTGGATCCGCAGGAAGTACTGGACGGCTTGATCTTGTTCGCCCTCAACCCAGAGGTTCATAGCCTCCTCTAAAGGACGACCTGGCCGGCCAGCCGGTTGCGTGGCTGCGCGTTCGCGAATGCACTGCCGCAGATCTCCGGCAATTGCCATGGCCTGCTCAGCGGTGTAATGGCCAGAGATTGGCATCCCACTAAGTGGCGACATGACCGTGGGGGCGACTAGGACCTCGTCGTTCAGCAGGATCGCCACTCGCTGCCGCAGGTGGCTGCTGGTAAGGTCTTGCATCCGAGCCGCGCCGGCGTCATCCAGAACAACATCAATCACCCAACTGGCATCTTGGCCATTGGGTCTAACCAAAGCACTCTTGACGGCCCAGGCAGGCTCCCCCCGCCCCATCAGCATCACCTTGTCTGGCTGATTGCTGAGCAACATGTACCTGTGACCTCGCCAGTCACCCGTAATCGCTAGGCCGCTTACACCGCTCGGATTCTGAATTTCAAACCATGCGTAGGCGGCACTGTGAGCCGAGGACCTCGGGCCGTCAGTCGCCAGCTGTTGCTTGTACTGAGCCTGCACGTCCCGCGGCACATCCCGGCCTTCCGGGGCGATGCGGAAGTCCAGCCGGCCGCCGCTCCTCTGACTGGCCGCCTGTGTCCCAGGGGTCGAGTGGGGCGGTTCTTGCGCAGCCGGCGGGACTGGTGCCTGACCTGCAAACAGACCGCTGACCACGTACACGCTGGCTATCCCCATCAGCATGCCGACCGATAGAGAGTTCATGGCTGATCCTTTATCTATAGCGAACATGTTGTTTCATCCACCGGGTGGAATATCCGCCTGCACTCGGGGCAGCGGTTCTCCGGCAGGCCGACCAGCTGGTAGCCGCAGCGGCGGCAGTACACAGCCGGCACGGCCTCGTCCGGCAGTTGCTTCTGCACAGGCTCGCGTGTCCTGCCCATCGCTCATGTCAGTCTTCCCTCATCCACCGCCGGACTGCGGCGCCGAGGCGGGGGCCGACGCCGGCGGTTGCCGCAGCGTTTTCACATTCGCCCGCGGCAGGCTTCGCTGCAGCTGGTCGACGGCGGACTGGGTCACCCTGGGGCAGCGCAGGAACAGAGTATGAAGGCTCCCCATTCCCCGGAAGTGCTCGAGCCCCGCGTCGGTCATCTCCGTACTGGCAATCAGGACGGACATAACGTATGGCAGGTTCCGCAGGTTCGCCAGCCACGCGTCATCCACGGGGATGTCCTGCCAGGCGTCGTAGACAACCACCCTGTTGCGGCCGACGACAAGCGGCCCATTGAACAGCAGCACCTCGACGGCCCTGTCGTTGAGATACGCGAAGCGCCTGCCTAGCAGGCCGGCCCTGTACTGGGCCGGTCCTGGATTGAAGCCGCGATTCATGCGACACCCGAACAGGATCGGGAGCGCCAGCGATCTCTCGGGGGTGTCGATCGACACCCGCCCGCCCGCCTGGCGGATGGCGGTGATGGCGCGGTCCTGCGCCTTCCAGCGGCTGTGCAATACGGCGATCGTCACGGCCAGTGCTATGGCCGAGGCGACAGCCAGTGCCAGAAGACCCCAGGCGATCCGCCGCAACCACTGCCGCACCCGCCAGCCCTTGGGGTGGCGAAGAAATGTGCGAGGGTTCGACGGGTCGAAGGGGCGCCCGCACTCGGGGCAGCGGTTCTCCGACAGGCCGGCCAGCTGGTAGCCGCATTTGCGGCAGTACATCGAAGGCGGCATCATCTGATCCTGGGCCATGGCCGCACTTCCTTCCGTGATGTTGCCAGCGTCCAGCTGGGGCGTCTTCATTCTACCACAGGCAGCACCAGATCCCATTCCATATGTCCCTGGCACGGACACTCTGCGTCTCTGCCGCGCTGGCGGTCGCAGGGCCGAAAAGGTCGGCCAGTGCCGCCTACTGTTCTTGTTGTCGTACCCCTATGGATCTGGCCATTCGATAGTCGCGTTGAACAGCTGGCCCGGCTGGAACACCCCCAGCCCCGTCTGTGGAGCACCGGCGGTTGCGCCGAAGGCCAGCACCCTTGCCGCCGCAAAGATCAAGGCGCCGCCAAAGGTAAGGCTGCTGACCGACCTCGGGACGATCCCGCCGATGACCGTAATCATGACGCTCCTCCGATCGTTCCTGGCGCTCATTCGTCCCGAGCAGGCGGCCCTCCGCCGCCCGGACCCATCCGCGACCTCCTCGGCGCGTACATCCGTCGCCGTGCGGTTACAAGTGTAACCGTCCTGCTCAGGCTCTGTCAACAGGAAACCCGCGGCACGCCGCATGTGACGATGCGCTACCGGCCTGAGGATCCCCCGTCCGCCCCGAGCATCGTCCCGATCGCCCGCCCCGCGGACTCCAGGGGGGTCAGAAACGTAATGACCTGCTCGTCCCGGTCGGCCGCCAGCCATCGGTCGCTCACAGGGCTGTATCCTTCGCGGGCGATATCGAAGCTCGCCCCGTCGCTTGGGGCGCCATTCCAGCAAAAGTGGCCCTGGGCGTCCGTCTTGGTGGTCCACCACAGGCTGCTATTGCCTTGCCAGGAGTTGAGCACGACATCCGCCAGCGATACGGGGTTCCCGTCCGTGTCGATCACGCGCCCCCGGATTGTGTGGCCGGGCTCCAGGCGGATGACAACCGGGCTTCTGTCCGGCCCCACGGTGATGTGTTCCAGACACAGCGCAAGACCATCAGCCTGCACCATGACCGGCAGCAGTCCCGCCTTGATGCCGTTGATTCGGAAACGGCCTTCTCCACCGGTTTTCAGTATCTGGGTGGGGCGCCAGTTGGGTCCGTACCGAACCATGGCATCTTCCACAGGCTTGCCCCGGTAATCCACCACCTGGCCGGTGAGGCTGACGCCCGGCTGCATGGTCACGATGGCCGCCATCTGCCGGAGCGGCTCCAGCGGCAGCTCCACGGCCTCGGTGTCGGTGACGTAGTCCGGGTGCTCGATGCGGGCAATCATCCGTCGGCTGCCGGCCGGGGCCGTATCGCAGCGCCACCTGCCCTGCTTGTCGGTGTAAACCGGGACATCCTCCAGGGCCGGCCTGGCGCCGGGGGAAACGCGGGTGTCCGCTGCACAGAGCGTCACCTTGGCGTCGACGATCGGCTGGCCGCTGGCATTCCGGACGATCCCGCCGACCGAACTGGCCGGCTCGACGATCCAGGTATACTGCCCAGGCATGCTGTCATAGCGCCAGGCGATCCGCGACGGCACGCAGCCATCGACCTTGGCCAGCAGGCCCACATATACAAGATTGCCCGGCGGCAGCGGGATCGTGCACCGGCCGGAGCTGTCGGTTTTGAACGTGCGGCTGCCCAGACCGGCTTCCAGGCACCCCGCGGCCGTGCAGGTTCGGACATCGATGGCGGCCCCGATGATCGGCTGGCGCGTCACCGACGCGATGACCTGCAGATCCAGCCTGCGCGAGGCGACCATGCCCGCTGCGGGCGGGGCCTTCGGGACCGCAGGCGGCGATCGATGCCCGGTCGACAGGTCATCCGATGTCACCTGGTTGCGCAGGATCTGATCGCGATCGGAGGATGGATGGAAGGACGCCGCGGTCGAAGCATCCCACCCGGTCGGCGGCACGAGTGCAACGGTTCCGCCGGCCGGTACGAGCAGCACGAAGGCCCCCATGGCGGGAATGTAGTACATATCCTCAGGGACCTCGATTCGCCGCAGGTGCCCGCTGACCAGGACGCACGTCTGCTTGCCGAACATCGCCAGACGCCCCACGGCGGGCACCTGGCCTAGGTCGATGATTCCCGTCGGTACGTGCGCCGGAGTCAGTTCCAGGCGTACCCCCTGTTCATTCTGCTCGGCCTGGACCTCATGGATGCCGCTGTCCAGTACCACGTACTGCGTGCACAGCATGCGTGCCGAACCGCCCTCGCCGGGCCAGCCGTTCGGGTCGCCGGGGACCAGCTGCGACTCGCCGTCAAGACCTAGTACGATGAAGTCGCCTCTGAGCGCGCCGGCGTCGTTGCCGGGGGACATCCGGTTCACGTGCGGCATGCCGGCGCCCCGGCGGTTGGTCAGCCGATCATTCATGGTCCCGTCGAACATGGCGGCCGGTATCGTCCGGCCATTTACCTGCACGCTGCCCACGGCCCAGCGCGCCGGAATCAGGTTCATGATGAACGGGGGGGGCAGGCCGCTCGAATCGTCGCGTTCCACGAGGATCTGTACGTGGGCCCCCTCGCCTTGCGCAGGATCCTTCGTGACGTACACGTTGTCGAAGTAGCCGACCAGCGGGCCGCCCTCCAGCCCCGTCCTGCGGCATGTGGGGGCCGCCTTATGGACCGGGCTGTTGGCGAAGTCGCCATCGTTGTTGAGGTTGATGTACAGCGTATCGTACCCGCTGCCGGTGCCGCCGGATTCGTCGAGCAGGGCCTGAAAGTGGCAATTCGCCAAGGCCTCGAAACGCAGGGGCTTCTGCGATCGGCAAAAGGCCAGCGGTTCGGATAGATGCAGCGGCAGACGCTGCGTCGTGTAGTAGTCCGCGAACTCGGGCGGAAACGCCTGGAAGACCAGGTTCGTCGCGGCTACCCGGGGCGTTGACACCGAGATGGTTTCCTCGCTCGCCTGAAGCTGTGATCCGGCCATGGTGGATGCAGTTCCGCCAGTACGACTGGAGGCCCGGACGGAAGGGATTGTCAGCACCCCCACGACCAACAACAGGACAACTGCTCTCACTGACAGTCGCGTCTGGAGCGTGCGGTTGTTGTCCAGGATC
Source organism: Planctomycetota bacterium (assembly GCA_025357795.1). Taxonomy (GTDB): domain Bacteria; phylum Planctomycetota; class Phycisphaerae; order UBA1845; family JANYLN01; genus JANYLN01. The sequence goes on along the minus strand of JANYLN010000129.1, from coordinate 943 downwards.
CGGACCAGGCGCCGGCGGATGAAGCCGCTGCGGCTCAGAAACTCCACCGGAGTCGTGGCCAAGTCCGGGTCGCGGCTGGCCTGAAGGACGACCTTTAGGAACCCTTCGCCGCAGTCCCGCCGCGACGCCCCGGAGGTCAACAGGGCTGCATCGTCGCAGGCGTACTCGCGCAACTGGTCGATGGCCCAGTTGGCCAGCCAGACCGGCGGGCTGAAGAAGTAGATGATCTGGACGAACTTCTGGAACAAGACAGTCCGGATGTCCCCGCGCCGAACGTGCGCCAACTCGTGCAACAGCACCCAGGTCATCTGCTGGGGGGCCAGTTCCAGCGTGCCCGGCGGCACAAGCAGGCGGGGCCGCAGGACACCGCAGACGGCAGGCGAGGCGAGGGTTCGGCTGACCAGGATCTCGATCGGTCGGCGCAGGCCCGCCAGCGTGCACAACTGCCGCAAGTCGACGTCCAGAAGGTCCGGATCGAGCGGCATGGCCCCGCGGACGAGACGAAAGACGTACCACTGCGACCGTGCGAAGTAGAGCAGCCCCAGCCCGACGATCGACGCCCAGCCGATCATCAGGATCGACAGTGGCGTCAGCGGATCGGACCTGGCGCCGGAAGGGCCAGCCCCTGTCGCATCGCTGGCTGCACCGCTCAGTAGGTCGCGCGTGGATGTTTGGGACATCGGATCGGCGGGCTCCGCCTCCGGCCTGGCCGGGCGAACCGGCCGCATGGGCGGCTGGGGCGCCCAGGCATCGGAGGGACTCATGGCCGGGATGCCCTGCGGCACGATCGGTGGGGCGGATGGCAAGGCCCGACTGGCCGTGCGACTGACCAGATGCTTGGGTGTCCAGGCCGCCGCCCATGCCGGCACCGGCAATTGAACAGGCACCACCAGGCGCAGCAACACGAGCAGAAACAGCCAGTAGCCCAGTTGGGCCGAGGCCC
>JANYLN010000086.1 GCA_025357795.1 Planctomycetota bacterium | reverse complement strand
GCCTCCGGCGCGGCGCGCCGGCGGAGTTGACCGCAGGCGGCATCGGCCGCGACGCCGCGGCTTTTGCGGACCTTGGTCCGCACGCCGGCCTGGCGGAGGACCTCCTGGAAGGCATAGACCTGGTCGACGGAGGGCCGCTTGTACTCCAGCCCCTCGACCGGGTTGAACGGGATCAGGTTCACGCTGCAGCGCAGCGTGCGGGCGATTTTGGACAGTTGATTCGCCTGGGTCATGTGGTCGTTGATGCCCGCCAGCATGACGTATTCCAGCGTGATCTCCCGGCCGGTGATGTCGAAGTAGTACTTGGCGGCCTCGAAGATCTCCTTGATCGTAAACTGCTCGGCCCACGGGACGAGCTGCTTGCGCAGCGCGTCGGTCGGGGCGTGCAGCGAGATCGCCAGGTTCAGCTGCAGATTGTGGTCGGCCAGCTCGCGGATTCGCTTCGGGATGCCCACCGTGCTGACGGTGATGTGCCGGGCCCCCAGGCCAAAGCCCCATTTCTCGTTGATCGTGTAGATCGCATCGATGGTCGCGTCGAAGTTGGCCAGCGGCTCGCCCATGCCCATAATGACTACGTGGGTCATCCGCTTGTCACGGCCCAGGGCGACCTGCAGCCGAAGCAGCTGCTCGACGATCTCCCCGCTGGTGAGGTTCCGCTGCAGGCCCTGCATTCCGGATGCGCAGAAGACACAGCCGATGGCGCAACCTGCCTGGGTGCTTAGACATGCCGTGCGGCGATCCTCCTGCGGGATCATCACGCATTCGACCTGTGCATCCTCGGGGAAGGCCAGCAGCAGCTTGATCACGCCGTCGTTGGCTCGGCTTTGGCGGGCGATCTGCGAGCGGAAGACCTCCATCCTGCCCCGCAGGGCATCGCGCAGGTCTTTGGACAGGTCCGTCATCTTGTTGATGTCGGAGACGACCTTCTGGTAGACCCACTTGAGGACCTGATCGGCCCGGAAGGGCTGTAGCCCCTGCTGCTCGAACCACTGTCGCAAACTGTCGCGGTTGTGTTCCAGGACGTACAGCCCTTGCCCGGTCGCCGCGGCCAGGGCAGGCGGAGTCACAGGCGTTTCAGTCGGTTGCGTCGGGGGCACAACATTGTTCGGTTCATTGCTCATAGCTACGCGATTGTATGCGATGGCGCCCGACGGAACAACGTACCCTCAAGCGATCTGCCCTCCCGTCGACTCGCTGCGCTCGTTCAGGGCAAAGCGGTTGGGGTCCCGGCTTCGGCGTGGCAGGCCCTCTTGGGGGTGGCTCACAGGTTTTCCTCCATCTTAAAAAGAAAAGCCCCGGCTCACCTTGCGGCAAGCCGGGGCTTTTGTGTCTTCACAATCAACTGCTGACAACTGACGGCTGTTCTACAGCATCCCGTACTGAGTCATAACACTCTGCAGTTTCTCACGATTGGCCGAGGCCATCTTGCACATCGGAAGCCGGAATTCCTCCGGGACCATGCCCTTTAGGGCCATAGCGGTCTTGATCGGCATCGGGTTGGTTTCCAGGCTCAGCATGGCCTTGGCCAGGCCAAACAGCGCGAAGTGTTGCTTGCGGGCCTCGCACAGATTGCCTGCCAAGGCGGCGTCCGTGAGGGCCTTGACCTCCCGGGGTAGAATGTTGGCGATCACGCTGATCACGCCTTTGCCGCCCAAGGCCATGAGAGGGTAGGTCATCGAATCGTCGCCGCTGTAGACCTCGATGTCCGGGCAGGCGGCCAGCAGTTCGCTCGCCCCGTCGATGCTGCCTGTTGCATGCTTGACGCCCAGGATGCTCGGGAAGTCCTTATGCAGCCGGGTGATAGTGGCCACCGTGATCTCGATGCCGCAGCGGCCCGGGATGTTGTAGAGCACGAGTGGGAAGTTGCCGCAGGTCTCGGCGATCTTGCCGAAGTGCAGATAGAGGCCCTCGGCCGTCGGCTTGTTGTAGTAGGGGGCAACCTGTAGCGAGCCAGCTGCGCCGACGTCGCGAGCGTGCTTGGTCAGCAGGATTGCCTCGGCTGTGCTGTTAGAACCGGTCCCGGCCATGACGGGGATCTTGCCGTTGACCCGCCTGATGACCGACTCGATCACCCGCTCGTGCTCTTCGTACGAGAGGGTAGGCGATTCGCCGGTCGTGCCGCAAGGGACGAGCACATCCGTGCCGGCCTCGAGGTGCATGTCGACGAGCCTATCCAGGCAGTCCCAGTCCACCTTGTCGTTGCGGAACGGTGTTACCAGTGCCACCATTGATCCGCTAAACATAACGCTAAACCCCTTTCGGTGCGTACCGAATCAACAATTCCTTCATCTGCCGGACGGCCTCGCGTATGCCCACGAACATTGCCCTCGCGATAATCGAGTGTCCAATGTGGAATTCCTGCAAACCGGGCAGGGCCGCCACCGGGGCGATGTTATAGTAGGTCAGGCCGTGGCCAACGTTCACATTCAGACCCGCATCCTGTGCAACAATAATGCCTTCCCGCAGGGCCTGCAACCGTTCCCGCTTTTCATCCTCGGTCTTGGCGTTGGCGTAGCCGCCCGACCACAGTTCGACTGTGTCGAAGCCGACCGCGGCGCTGGCCTTGATCTGCGCGGGGATTGGCTCGATGAACGCGCTGAGGGTGCAGCCGGCCTTTTTCAGCTGTTTGACCGCCCTGGCGACCCGCTCCCGCTGGCCGACCACGTCCAGGCCACCCTCGGTGGTGACCTCCTGGCGTTTTTCCGGCACGAGAGTGCACTGCTCTGGTTTGAGGCCCACCGCGATCTTGACGATGTCGGGCTCGACGGACATCTCCATGTTCAACTTGATGGCTACGACCTCCTTGAGCAACCGGGCGTCGCGGTCGTTGATGTGCCGGCGGTCCTCGCGCAGGTGGAAGGTGATGGCGTCAGCCCCGCCGAGCTGCGCCTCCATCGCCGCCCAGGCCGGGTCCGGCTCGAAGGTCTGGCGGGCCTGGCGGACGGTGGCCACGTGGTCGATGTTCACGCCCAGGGCCGGTGTGCCTGGTTTGGGCGGTCGAACAGGGTTGTCCGGTTCACTGCGGTCTTCAGCGATCATGATCGAGGGTCCTTGTATTGCCCGCCAGGAACCGCTCGGGCCTGTAAACCCGATAATGTACAATAGGGCTGGGGGGCAGGGCAATGGTATTTACTCTCTCGGCACCAATTCCCTCGGCACGCCGATGTCCACCACGGCGATATGCCCGACGTACCCCGTGGCGGCATCGGCCAGCAAACCGACCTTAGGAGCCACAAAAGTCACGGTCAGGCTCGCCCGGATGGCGATCCCGCCGGGCTGGCCGGTGTCGCAGTCCAGCCCGCTGGGAATGTCCACCGCCACCACCTTGATGCCGTGCAGGGCGACCGTGTTGATCCCCTCGATGAGATCCCGCAGTGGGGGCCGGACTTGGCCGGCAAAGCCGGTGCCCAGCAGCGCATCGACGATGCAGTCACTGCGCATCAGAGGGGTGACAGCGTGCTGCACCTGTTCCTCTGTCTGGCAGGGCATCATTGGCAGGTTCATCGCCCGGGCGATGCGATAGTTGATCCCGGCGTCGCCCTTGAGCTGCTTTGCGTCGGTTGCCAGCAGGATTGCCACCTCCGCCCCGGCGTTGTACAGATGCCGAGCGATGACAAACCCGTCCCCGCCATTGTTGCCGCCCCCGCAGACGATCGTGACCCGCCGGCCCTCGATGTGACCGCCCAAGGCCTCTATCACGTGTTGTGCCACACCCCTCCCGGCGTTCTCCATCAGTACGACCCCTGGCATGTCGTATTGCTCAATGGCGACGCGATCGACCTCGCGGACCTCCTGGCGTGTCAGCGGCTTGGGCGGTTTCATCGGCTGGCTCCTGATTGCCTGTGCGGAAGTGACATAAGGATTATAGATGTCGCCGATCAGGTCGCAACCTTCCCCGATCGGCCGGCGGGTTCTACAATACGTGCACCATGAGAATCCTCCTATGCAACGATGACGGCATTACCGCTCCGGGCCTGCTGGCGCTCTACAAGTCCGTGCGCGACTTGGGCGAGGTGACGGTGGTCGCCCCTGCGGCCGCCAAGAGCGCCATGAGTCACGCCGTGACCGTCGGCATCCCGATTACCTGTCAGAAGATCCACGTGCACGAGCAATTCTGGGGCTACAGTGTTGCCGGCAGCCCCGCCGACTGTGTCAAACTGGCCTTGGCGGAACTCATGCCCGATCGGCCGGACCTGGTGCTCTCCGGCATCAACCACGGCGCCAACGCCGGCATCGATATCTTCTACTCCGGCACGGTCGCCGCCGCGGCCGAAGGGGCCATGTTCGGAATCGGCTCGATCGCCGTCAGCCTGGAGATCGTCCAGGAGGTCGATTTCGACCGGGCGGGTCGGATCGCCCGCAAGGTCATTGACAGCCTGCTGGCCCGCGGCATTCGCCCGGCGTCGCTGATCAATGTGAACATTCCCGCGCTGTGTCAAGGCGTGCCCAAGGGGGTACGGCTGGCCAAGCAGTCGACGCTGACCTACGAGGACCGCTTCGAGAAGAAGATGAACGGGGGTGGCGAAACGCTCTACATGCTGGTGGGCGGGCGGATGGACATTGGCCGGCAGCCCGAAACCGACCTGCATGCCCTTCGCGAGGGGTACGTCTCGGTTACGCCGCTGCAGTTCGACCTGACCGATCACGCGGGCTTGCCGAGACTGGCGGATGTCCCGTGGCCGACCGCATTCTAACTGGAGTCGTTGCTGTCCTGCCGAGCCCGGTCCGCTGCGGTCCTACATCGGCAGCCCGCCGCTGCCCTCCTGCGGTTCGAGCTGGACGATCTTCCACTGCCCGGCGATGCGGTCGAACTCGAACTTATATGTCGCCGAGGCGATCTGCTTGTAGCCCCGCGTCTCGATTGTGGCAATGCCGGTGACCATAGCGGTAGCGGCATCGCGATTGGGGAAGGTGATCCGCAGTTTCTGGATGCTCGGGGTGTGGATCCTAACCCGCTGGAACAGGCCTTCCAGCCAGCGGGCGAATTGCTCTTTGCGGAGGCCCTGTGCCTCGACATTCTCGTCGGTCATGGCCAGGATTGCTGACGAGTCTGCTTTTTCGACGGCGACGGCCATATGCTGAAGAATCACCTCGATCTGCTCGCGATCTGTGGTGACAAGACTCGCGGTGATCTGGCCGGTCGTGGCCAGGACAGCGAGGATCACGGCGGCCAAGGCCCAGCGTTTGGCACTGGTCGGCTCGTAGCGGGCCCACCACCAGCCCGCCAGCGTCACCACTAGAGCGACGCCCATGAGGATGCCTTGCAGGTACGGCTGCTCGAACAGCAGTCTGGTCAGCGGTTCCATGTCAGGTTATACCCCGGGTCCAGCCAGCCGTTGCCAGGCCTCTGCTTGTGACTACGAAGGATCCGCAGGTGGCGTTCAATCGGCGGCGTCCAGTTCGCCTGGCTCGCCCATAAGTAGATCCTGATCCTCGCTGACGGGCTGGTCGTCCGTTACGGGCGGGAGATTGGCGGGCTGGCCATCCTTGCCATACCACTCGTCGATGACACTGTTCCAGTCGGCGTTGCTCTTGACGGCCAGGAAGGCGAGGCGCACCCGCTTGGCGTGTGGGTGGAACTTGCTGTAGTAGATGCCAAACTTCCGCAGGTGCCGGCCGACGAACCCCTCGTCCTTGTAGAGCTGCATCGCCAGGTCGAAGTGATGCCGGATGATTTTGCCCTGCTCGATGTAATCGGGAGTGACGGGCTCGCGACCCTGCATCATGTCCAGTACCTGGCGGAAAATCCAGGGCTTGCCGATGGCCCCGCGGGCGATGCTCACGCCGTGTACGCCGGTGTGGTCGAGCATGCGGAAGACGTCCTGCACCTTCATTATGTCGCCGCTGCCCACCAGGCAGATCGAGTTGCCGACGAATTTGCGCGCTTTTGCCAGGGCGTCCCAATCGGCGAACCCGCGGTACTGCTGGACGACCGTCCGGCCATGCACCGTGATCGCCGCGATGCCCAATTGGATTGCCCCATCGAGGATCGTGTAGAACGTCTTTTGGCTCTCGGGGCTCTCGTCCCAGCCGATCCGCAGCTTCAGGCTGAGAGGCACCTCCGGGGGGATCGCCCGCCGCACTGTCTCAAGGTACTCGATGGCCCGTGTGGGCTCCTTCATGAAGGCCCCGCCGCGCCCTCGCCGCAGCAGCTTGGTTACCGGACAGGCCATGTTCAGTTCGATGGCTTCGTAGCCCATGTCGACCAGGGTTTGGGCGGCAAGGGTCGAGTTTTCCGGCGTGCTGCAGGTGATTTGGGCTGCGATCGGGTGGTCGTGGTCCCATAGCCGCATGTGCTTGCGGATCGTCTTGGAGATCAGCACAGGGGCATCGAGGATCATCTCGCCGACGGCGTACGGTGCGCCGAAGGAGCGGCAGAGCGTACGCATGGCACCATCGCTGTAGCCCGCCAGGGCCGCCAGTTGCACGGGCGGCCAGATCCTCACAGACCCAATCTGCATGGCGGGGTAAAGCAGGGGGGGGCCGGATTGGGTGGGTTCTTGTTGTTCTGCGGCAACTACATCAGTCATCACTACGTATCCCAGGATTATCGCGATGTCCTGTAACAAATCGCCGCAAGCTTAGTATCTTGTCGCGAGGATGGCAATGGGATTGATCCGCAAAGACCGCAGATAGCATTACTTCGGTAAGATGTGCATGGCCGAGTTGTCTGCCGCCATGCGCAGTTGTCGTTCCGTTGCTCTTGGCTCCTCGTCTCTTGTCCTTGGCGTTCTTACCTAGGCCAGTCCGCCTTTACGAACTTCCCGTTCTTGCTGATGACCTTGCCGTCGATCTCGACGGTGCCGCCCTGGCGCAGGTCGCAGACCATGTCCCAGTGTACGCCGCTCTGGTTCTTGCCGCCGCTTTCGGGATAGGCGGCGCCGACGGCCAAGTGGAACGTGCCGCCGATCTTCTCGTCGAACAGGGTGTTCTTCGTGTATCGCTGGATCGAGTAGTTGGTGCCCAGGGCCAGTTCGCCCAGGATCCGCGCGCCGGCGTCGCTGTCGAGCATCTTGATCAGGAAGTCCTCACCCTTGCCGGCCGAGGCATCGACCACCTTGCCGGCCTTGAAAACAAGCTGCACATCGGTGACCTCCCGACCGCCGTGGACAGCCGGGAAGCTGAACGCGACCAAGCCCTCGGTGGCATCCTCGATCGGTCCGGTAAAAACCTCACCATCGGGGAAGTTCTCGTGGCCGTCGCAGTTGATCCAGTGCCGCCCCTTCACGCCCAGGCGGATGTCCGTACCCTGGGGGGTCTTGAAGTGCACCTCGCGGGCCTTGTTCAGGAAATCCGCCAGCTTCTGCTGGGCCTTGCTGATTTTCTTCCACGCGGCCGCGGGGTTGGGCTTGTGCAGTAGGCCCGCCTTATAGACGAAGTCCTCGTATTCCGCGAGGGACATCTCGGCATCCTGGGCGTTGGCCTCGGTGGGAAACTGCGTACCGGACCAGCGGAGTTTCTTTTTGCCCTTCTGAGCGGCCCGCTTGAAGAAGATGTCCAGGATCGGCCGGCGGGCCTTCTGGGAGATCGCCTGGCGCGAGGGGTCGGTGCCCGAGAGGGCCTTGGTGTTCTCGCTGGCCCAGATGCCGATCGAGCAGTTGATCTCCTCGACCTCCTTGACCGTCAGCGGATTGACGAACGCCAGCTGGGCATCGCTGCCCAGTTTGAGCAGCAGTTCCGTGCATTCCTCGGGGGCCATGCGTACGAGGGGGTTGCCGCCGGCCTGGACGACCTTCCTGTAGAGTTCGACGATCAGCGGCGTGGCGATGGGCGAACCGCTGATGCGAACGAGGTCACCCTTCCGGACAGCCACGCTATAGTTTACGATCACATCCGCCAGTTTTTCGAGTCTGGGGTCCTGCATGTGCCAAGCTCCTTCTACGACGGTGTTTCTGTAAATGCATCGAATGCCAGCTACACAATCATAGCGAAAAAAACGCAGCGGCTAAGCCGCGCCTGGTGATTCCTACTTTCCTTGTCGTCCATGGCGACTGGGTAACTACTATCCGTTTTTCGCCAGCTCGCACAGGATCTCGCAGCCCTGTTTGATCTTCTCGTCCTCGACGGCGTAGCTGATGCGGAAGTGGGTGTCGCGCTCGCTGAAGACTCCGCCCGGGATAATCAGAACATTGTTGGCGATGGCCTTCTCCACGAACGCCGTTGCGCTGCCGAACCGCTCCGGAACCTTAGGGAAGATGTAGAAGCCGCCGGAGGGCTTGACCACATCGAAGGCCCGGCGGAGCGTCTCGTAGGCGATGTTCCGCTTGTGGCGGTAGAGGTCGACCAGGCTGCTGACGTCAGTCTCGAAGGCTGTGAGGCATGCCTTCTGTGCGAAGCTTGGAGCACAGACGAAGGTGTACTGCTGCAGTTTGGCCATTTCCTGCAGGATTGGCTCGGGACCGGCGGCGTAACCCATGCGCCAGCCAGGCATTCCGTAGGTCTTGCTGTAGCCACGCAGCAGGATTGTGCGCTGCGGGGCGAACTCCACGACGCTCGGGCATATCGCGTCATAGCTGAGGGCCTCGTAGATCTCGTCGGCGACCAGCAGCAGGTTGTGCCGCTCGGCGATATCGGCCGCGGCCTGGAGTTCCTCTTCGGAGTAGACTATGCCTGTCGGATTCGAGGGGCTGTTGACGATCAGCATCTTTGTGCGGGGCGTGATGGCCTTTTCGATCTTCTCGGCCGGGAAGCGGAAGTCCGGGTAGCTGTCCACGGTGACCGGCACGACGCCCAGCAGCTTCGCCAGGTTCTTGTACATGACGAAATAGGGGTCGACGAAGATTATCTCGTCGCCTGGATTGAGTGTGGCCATCATCGCCAGCATCAGACCGCCCGAGACGCCGCTGGTGATGATG
>JANYLN010000043.1 GCA_025357795.1 Planctomycetota bacterium | reverse complement strand
CCCGGCTGAGCCGCCTGGCGATGGTGTTGGGCGTCCTGATCGTCCTGGGCGTGGCCGTCAGCGCCATCTGGCCACACATCGATCAGATCAAAACCACGGCAAACGATCTGCTGCGCCCGAAGCCGCCAACGTCGCAGCCCGCTTCGCAACCAGCGATTGCCCCGGCGGTCGTCATGGGCGTGCCTGGGTCGTTGCCGCATCGCAGCGTGGCCAGCCAGCAGGCGGCCGCGGAAGCGGCTCTGGCCTCGCCCAGGATCTACAACCCCGGCGAGATCTTTGCCGTCGGCTCCTGGGAGTACTGCGTCAGCTCGGTCCGCTGGGAACCGCTGCTCAAGCCGGCGATTGACAAGACCGTCTGGCCGGGACCGGGCCTGCGTTTCGTGGTGCTCTCACTGACCGTCTGCAACATGGGCGAGGAAACCGCCCTGCCCTCGCCGCCGCGATTGATCGGGCCGGACGGCACGAGACTCGAGGCGAGCACCAAGGCGGGCGATGGCCCGGCCGGGAACGAAGCGCTCTCGCCCGACCGGCACTACAAGCGGCAGGTCGTCTTCGAGGTCGCCCCGGGCAAGGCGTACAGGGTGCTGCTGTCCGGGGGGTGGATGTCGGACAGGCAGGCGGTCGTGCAGATCGGACAGTAACTCAGAGAGTTGAATCCTGAGACGCTCACACACTCACCCTGAGTGAAGCGTTCGAGCGGCCCTAACAAGCCTATGGATGGCCAGGATATGAAATTGGTGCAAGTCCCTCCCCGCCATTGATCCGGTGATCCTCCGCAAGCCCCAGGATCAAGCCGAACATAGCACCGGGTTGTTGATGCACTGGGTCCACCAACAGCAAGGGCTTGCAAGTCGTTACCTTGCAAGCCCTTATAATCGCACCCCGGGGGAGTCGAACCCTCAACCTTTGGATCCGTAGTCCAATGCTCTATCCAATTGAGCTAGGGGTGCTTATGGTGTCACTCTTATCGAGCGACCCCTGCCTTGAGACGTATAAGGTTACCCAACCCACCGAAACAGTCAAGCCTTGCGGGCCTTGTTCTTGTCGCTTGTCGCTTGACACGCAGCCGAGACAATGGCACGGGCCAAGGCCCAAACGCTGCCACGCGTCCTCCCACAGTGAGGCCGTGCACAAACGCCGTTACTGCTACGGTGCCCTGCCCCCTGCCCCTTCCTCACCGCCGTCCTCCCTCTGCTCCCTGGCCACGGACAGCCAGTAGTCGCACTGCTTGGCCATGTTTTCGTCCGGCATGCTCTGTCGGCAGACGGCCAGGCACTCGATCGCTCGGGGATAATTGCGAAGGTGCCTGGCGTAAATCACTCCCAGGAGGAACCGCACATGCTGGCTGGTCGATCCGTTGCCGTAGCACTCCAGGAACTTCTCGTATGCCTCGGCCGCCAGGGGATAATCGCCTTCGGCCGTAAGCTGATTGGCTATATCCAGTTGATTCGAGCGGGCCAGGACCTGCTTCGGGTCGATCTGGATCAGTTCGCGGTAATACCTGGTGGCCGTTCCCAGATCGAACTTGTCGATTGCCTGGGAGATCTCGCTGCGCAGTTCGTCGCCCCTCGCGCGCGGGCCTGCCAATGCTGCCGGCGCGGCGTCCGGCTGGGACCAGCCTTGCGGCTCGCGGACCGGACGGGCGGTTACCGCGGGTCGATCGCGTGCAACCTGAGCGTACATCCCGGCGAACTCCCGCCGCCGCTTCCAGCGGTTCCAGAGCGAGACGATGTCGAACGGATCCCGCGGCAGCGCGTGCAGCAGCAGCAGCAAAAGGGCCACGACAAACCCGAACGCGTAGCCCGACAGGTGCGCCTCGTAGGCGATCTCCCGCTCGACACCAGGGCTGGTCAGCAGGTCCGCCGTGATGATGTTGTCCCAGACGATCATCTTGCCAACGATCAGCAGGATCGAGCCAACCTCAATGTCGCCGATAAATACGAAGAACCAGTAGAACAACCGCACCGTACTGCGGGGAAACAGCACCAGGTAAGCCGTGGTCACGGCCGCGATCGCCCCGCTCGCCCCGAGCACCGGATTCTGCATCTCCGTGAGCGAAAAGCCGATTCCCGCGAAGACCCCGCCTGCCAGGTAGAAGAACAAGTACGGAATGTTGCCCATCTTGCTGTTGACGGGATTGCCGAACAGCCAGAGGAACCACATGTTGCCGAGGATGTGCACCCAGCCGCCGTGCAGAAACTGGTACGTGATGAACTGCGACAGGTCCGGGTGGCCCGGGTAAAGGATCATCTGGTCGCGCATCTGCGCCAGTTCCTGGCCGCCGGACATCTTGGCCAGAATGTTGAACAGCCCGAAGCAGACCAGGTTCGCCGCGATCAGAAAGTGGTTGACCGTCGGCTTATTCTTCAGCGGCGCATCGGTGCCAATCGGCAGAATTATTAGCATACGTTCTCCTGGACATCATGCCAGCCGTCCGTCGGGCCAGGCGTTATACAGTCTCTATTATAGACGAAACGGGCCGGAGTCGCGCGATGAGTCCCTGCAAGCGGCCGCCGCGGCCGCCCGGCATGCCCCAAGAGAGTACAACCCGATGCCCTGATGTACAAATCTGGGGAGCGAAGCGGCCAGACCGTCGACGAGACCCTGTCGCTGATGACCAGCCTCGGCCGGTAGGTGAGGTTGGCGGCTTGGGACGCATAAAAGCGGTCCTGGTTGTAAAGCAGTTCGTCGGTGCACTGGACGACCCAGCCGAAGTTGCTGGTGGGACTGCCTCCGTAGAGGTACGAGTCGTGGCAGCCGGTGCAGCCATTCACAAGCCCTCGTTGGTCCGGACATGCGGACACGCCCTTCAAGAACGGGATGGTGGAGGAATCTGGGCTGGGGCGTCTCGACAGTTGCGGGTCGTGCGTGTAAGTATTACGACCTCGCGGAACAATACAGACAATCGACGTCTGCCTGGGGACGGCTGACGATGTTTGCATATAGAACGCACTGGGCAGCCGGCGATGGATTGCCCGGTTGCATCCGGAACATACTGGCTGCGGTGCCCGCCTGTTGGCTGGTGGCGGCAAGCCTTGGCACGCCTGGGGTTTACGGGGCCGAGACGACGGGGGCCAATGCGCCAGCGTCGGCGGCGGAAACGGCGGCGATTGTTGTGCCGGCGGATGTTCGCTACTGCAGTCAGCCACAGGTTTTAGTGCGTTATCGCTGGACGGGGGCGGCGCCTAAGGGCGTGCAGATGTGGATCAGTGTCGATGGGACGCGGTGGCTGCCTTGGGCGTGGTCGGACAAGCCCACTGAGCCATTTGCGTTCAATCCCCCGCGGCAAGGTAAGATCCTGCTTGCACTTGCGGCGGCGGACGTGGAAACGGCTGTACTTCCCAGCTCCGGCTATCAATCTCTGGCGATCGTTTTCGACTTCGAGAAGCCGCTGCTGCGGCTGACGGGGTCGAACGTTGCTAAGTCCAGGCCGGCACTGCAGTTGTCGTGGGCGGCGTACGACGAGAACTTTGGCGAGCGCCCTATGAGCCTGCACTGGCGTCATTCAACGGAAGAGCCTTGGCAACAAGCAATTACGGATCTGCCTAACAACGGTGCGTGCGAGTGGACGATTCCGCCGCCATTGGCGGGGAAGACGATCGAGGTGTGTCTGCGGGCGACGGATTTGGCTGGAAATACCGCTGAGGCCGTGACTTCCGTTACGACCAAGGGTGCGGAAGTCGATACGGTTCCGATAACTAAAGCGCCACCAAAGGCGCCACCAAACAGTCGGCCGGCAACGCAAAATGCGCCTGCCGATCCCGCACAACCAGCCCAGATTACCACCGAGGCGGAGCGTCTCTGCCAGCTCGCGCAGCAGCATTTGACACAGAACGAGTTCGACATGGCGGAGGACCTGTTCCGCGAGGCGGAACAGACAGACCCGACGTACTACGCAGCGCGACTGAATTTGGGCATCCTGCTGCAGCGTCGCAGCCGGCACGCCGAGGCGATCGGGGAGTACCAGACGGTGCTCTCGCTCAAGCCAGATAACGTGACAGCGTGGCGGAATTTGGCGCTGGCGTTCATGACGACGAAGGACTATCCCAAGACGCGGATCACGCTGCAGAAGCTGCTGGCGATCGAAGCGGACAATCCGCAGACGTATATCGACCTGGGGGACGTCGAGATGCTCATGGGGCGGTCGGAGACCGCGAAGCAGTGTTGGGAGAAAGCCCAATCGCTCAGCAAACCGAACACCGAGACAGCTGCGCGGGCGGGCAAACGGCTGGCCGTGTACGTGCGGCAGAAGTAGCAACTGACAGTCACATCGACCGATAAATTCCGTAGGGCGAGGATAGGATTATTTTTCCGGGCGGGTTCCAAAATTGGGGCTTGCCTGGGCGCGGACACCTATATATTGTGCAGTTTCGGCCGAAACGATACTTCATCGGCCAATCGTTGGTGATTTGTTGAGCGGAAGATTATAGTTATCGCTCTTGCCGCGAACTGCATGGGATGCAGGATGCGGCTGACGAATTGCCGGTCACGGCTTGCGGACCCAGAGGTGAGAGTAATACGGCATGATGCTCAAACGGTTAGTGATCCACGGCTTCAAGAGCTTCGTCGATAAGACCGAGTTCGAGTTCGACCGGGGCGTGACGTGCATCGTCGGACCGAACGGGTGCGGCAAGAGCAACGTTGTCGATGCCATCAAGTGGGTCCTGGGCGAGCAATCGGCCAAGAACCTGCGCGGGTCGCAGATGCAGGATGTCATCTTCAGCGGCTCGGGGACGCGCAAGGCGGCGGGGATGGCGCAGGTCGATCTGACCTTCGACAACAGCGACCACAAGCTAAGCGTCGATGCCGAAGAGGTGACCATCTGCCGGCGGCTGTTCCGCGATGGCACGAGCGAATACATCGTCAACGGCCACGACGTGCGTCTGAGGGACATCCGCGAGATGTTCATGGACACGGGGGTGGGCTTTGACGCCTACTCGATCATCGAACAGGGGCAGATCGAGGCGCTGCTGCAGGCGAACCCGCAGGAACGGCGGATCCTCTTTGACGAGGCGGCAGGGATCAGCAAGTACCGGGCCCGCGTGAAAGAGGCCGTGCGCAAGCTGGAGCGGACGGACCAGAACCTGCTTCGGGTCAACGACGTTCTCGAGGAACTGAACCGCCGACTGCGGAGCGTGAAGGTCCAGGCCGGGCGGGCGAAGAGCTGGCAGGAGTACACGGTCCGGCTGAAGGAGCTCCGGTCGCTGTACGTGTTGAACGAGTACCGCAAGTACTCGGTCGAACTCGAGCAGCGGCAGAAGGACCTGGAGATCGCGCGGGAGCAGTCGCTGGGGGTGCATAGCCAGATCGCCGCGTACGACGCGGACGCCGCGACGATCGACGGGAGCATCGTGCAGCTGGATTCGCGGATCAGCGCGGTCGAATCGGACCTGCAGATCGCGGCCAGCACGGTCAACACGCAGCGGGAGCGGATCAGCCAGACGTACCGGCGGATGCAGGAGAGCCAGGAGACACTGAACTCGGCCCGCAACCAGTCGCGTTCGAGCAAGGCGCTGGAGCGGGTGCTGGCGGCCAAGGTCGTCAGCCAGCAGCAGCACCTGAGTGAACTGGACCAGGACTCGGCCGCGGTCAAGACACGGATCGAGGGGATGCAGGCGGAGGACCGCAGCGCGGCGGAGGCGATCGCGGACATAGCGCACCGGGTCGAGTCGGCCAAGTCGCAGCTGCTGGACCTGGTGCGACAGATCAGCCACCTGCGCAGCGAGCAGGCGCAGGGCGAGGACCGGGTGCGGTCTTTGACGGGGCAGCGCAGCCGCCTGGCGGATCGGCTGGCGGATGCGCGGCACCAGATCGAGTCGATCCAGCAGCGGTGCGGCGAGATCGAGCAGTACCTGCAGGAACTGAAGGAGCAGCAGACCGCAGGGCAGAGCCGTCTCAAGGATTTGCAGGACCAGTGCGAGTCGCTGGACCAGCGCAAGGCGGAGTTGACGGCGGAGCTGGGGAACCTCAAGGAGCGGCGGAGCGGGCTGGTCAGCCGGCTGCAACTGCTGGAGGAACTCAACCGCCGGTACGAGGGCATCAACCCGGCGGTTCGGACGGTGCTGGCGGAGCGCGACCAGGCGGTCAAGAGCGGGCAGGCGAGCAACGTACTGGGCGTGCTGGGCGAGTTGATCGAGGCGGACCTGGCGGATGCGGGCTGGATCGAAGGGGCGCTGGCGGGGCTAGACCAGGTGACCGTGGTCGAGAGCCGCGAGGCGATCCTGTCGCAAACCGAAAAGTTCGCCAACCTGCAGGGCAAGATACAGATCCTGGCGCTGGATGCGACGCGGCCTGTCGGGTCGGACGAGATCGCCCTGGAGGGCGAGCCGGGGTTCCTGGGCTGGGCCGCCAAGCGGGTGCGGTACGACGCGCGGTACGAGGCGGCGGTGCTGTGGACGCTGGGGCACGTGGGGCTGACGGAGACGCTGGCCGACGCGGTGCGACTGGCGGAGAAGGCCCCACGGGGGTACCGCTTCATCAGCCGGGACGGCCAGATCATCGAGGCGGGCGGAACGCTCACCTTGGGCAAGGGCAAGCCAGGCACGGGGCTGATCAGCCGACGGAGTGAGTTGCGGCAGATCAACGTCGATCTGGGGGGGCTGGAGGCGCAGATCGCGGAACGGCAGGAGGTGCTCAAGGCGACGAGCGCCGAGTTCGAGTCGCTGCTGGAGCAATCGGACGACCTGCGGCAGCAGATGCAGGAGCTGCAGAAGGTCGCGGTGCAGAACGAGTCGCAGCTGCGGTCCGAGCGGCAGAACATGCAGCGGCTGAATCAAGAGGAGCAGCTGCTCGAGCGCGAGATGGGCATGCTGGATGAGCAGGTCCGCCAGGCGGCGGCGCGGGCGGCGGCGGCGGCGGAAAAGGTCCAAGGACTGGAGGCCCGGCAGGGCGAGGTCCAGCAGGTCATCGACGGCTCGCAGGACGAGTACAAGCAGTCGCAGGCGGCGAGGGCGGTGGTGCAGGAGCGGCTCACGCAGGTCCGCGTCGCGGCGGGCCAGCTGGCGGAGAAGCGGGCGGGGGTGGTGGCGTCGCTGCACCAGACCCAGCGGGACGTCGATCGGGCGGCGCAGGAGTACCAGAAGGCGGCCAGCGCGGTCGAGCTGGCGGGCCAGCGGCTCATCGACGCCGAGCGGACGCTGCTGGATGCGCAGCAGCATCTGGCGTACGGCTGCCAGCGGAAGGAAGTGCTGCAGCGGGACGTGCTGGGGCTGCGCAAGGAGCGGTCGGAGTACCGGGCGGAGCTGGAGAGGCTCAACGAGGGTCTCAAGGGGCTTCGCCAGCAGTACGAGGCGCAGGACGGCAAGGTCCGGGAGTTGGAGCTGGCGACGAGCCAGTTGCAGCTACGGATCGAGACGCTGGTGCAGCGGACGCTGGAAGAGCTGCAGATCAATCTGATCGAGGTCGAGCAGCGGCGGTTGCAGGCACAGCAGCCGGCAGCGGAACAGCCGGCAGAGCAGCCTCAGGCCGAAGCCACCGGGGCGCCGGAAGGTCCGCCCGTCGAGCCGCCGCCGATCGTGGAGCAGCCTGTCTTGCCGGAGATCCCGGCGGAGATCGACTGGGTCGAGGTGGAGGCGGAGATTGCGGAGCTGCGGGGCAAGATCGAGCGGCTGGGGCATGTGAACCTCGAAGCCATCCACGAGATGGCGGAACTCGAGGAGCGGCTGCGCTTCCTGACGACGCAGCAGAAGGACCTGGCGGAGAGCAAGCAGCAGCTCGAAGAGCTGATCGGCAAGCTCAACGAGGAGAGCCGGCGGCGGTTCGTCGAGGCATTCGAGCTGGTGCGGACGCATTTCCAGGAACTGTTCCGCAAGCTCTTCGGCGGCGGCAAGGCGGACCTGGTGCTGACGAACCCCGAGGACGTGCTGGAGAGCGGCGTGGATGTGCTGGCGCGGCCGCCTGGGAAGGAATTGCAGTCGATCAGCCTGTTGAGCGGTGGCGAGAAGGCCCTTACGGCGATGAGTCTGGTCATGGCGGTCTTCCGCAGCAAGCCGAGCCCGTTCACGATCCTGGATGAGGCAGACGCGGCGCTCGACGAGGCGAACAACGACCGGTACACGCGGCTGCTGCGGGAGTTCCTGGAGTACTCGCAGTTCATCGTGATCTCGCACAGCAAGCGGACGATGAGCATCGCGGACGTGATGTACGGCGTGACGATGCAGGAGGCGGGCGTGAGCAAGCGGGTGGCGGTGCGGTTCACGGATACGGGGGCGGCGCAGCAGCCTGTGTCGAACGTGGCGTAGAACGGCCACAAAAGCAACAACAACAACGGCAAGAGTAGCCACAAAGGGCACAAGAGAAGAAACACATCGAAGAATCTGTCGGAGGCAGACTGGGCTACCGAGATCCGGCGTGGCTTGGACGGCAGCAACACGCGTAACAACAGCAGCAACAATCGCCGTGTACAAGTCTTGAAGAACGGCCATGAATCGCATCGACTTTCTGCTGGAGCGGCAGAGACGCGGCTCGGAAGCGAGCCGGCCAAATAGCAGAACCGTGCTTCCGTGTTTCGCGGGGCGGGGCTTGCCGGTACAATTCCGGCCATTCATCGTCCGGTGCGGTGGGCATCGGACGAGGCGGTTTGCAGGTGCGGAAGGCAGGCATGTTCCGAACGCGATTCTGGATGCTGATCACGGTCCTGGTGCTGACGCTGGTGCCGCTGCTGGCAACGGCGGGCTACGGGCTGTACTTACGCAGCGGATGGTACGCCAATTCCGTTGCGCAGCAAACGGGCGCGTTTCTGGGGGCGCCGGTGGAGATCGGCAGCATCATGCCGCTGGATCGCACGAGCCAGGGGTTCCGGGATGTGACGGTCTGGCTGCCTGGCGAGTTCAACCCGATCTTCACGTGCCGGTTGGCGATCGTGCGGCTGGTAGACGGGAAGAGCATCGAGTTGGAGCTGCGCGACGGGCGCGTCGAGGCGCGGACGGATGCATGGGACCGGGGGACGCTGGGGAAGCTGTTCGCGACGGCCTTTGCACATGACTTCCAGAAGATCCGGCTGCGGACGGTACACCTGACAAACATGGAACTGGTCCTGCGGCGCGGCCGAGCGATGGTGTGGGCGAGCGGGGCGACCGGGCAGGTGGACCTGGCGGGTACGACGGCGAAGATGAACGTGATCTGCGACGGGCTGAACGGGGTGCGGTCGGGCGAGCCGATCCGGCTGCAGGGGGAGTTCGAGCCGGGGGCCGTGCCGCAGGTCCGCGAGATGAGTCTGTCGGTGCAGCGGTTGGGGGTCGAGGCGTTTTTGCCTGCGAAGGTGCGTCCTGCGGCGAGGCAGGGAGCGGCCCCGCAGAGTCAGCCCGTTTTCGGCTGGTTCACGGGGAATATCGTCTACCGCGGCAAGGCGCAGGCGGATGCGGCGGACGTAGTGGAACTGGGCGGCACCCTCCGCGAGATCGACCTGGGGGCAATCAGCCGGCAAATCGGCACGGGCGGGCTGCAGGGCATGGTCAGCGGCACGCTGGACAAGGCCGTGCTGGCTGACGGGCAGATCCAGAGCGTGCAGGGTCGGCTGCGGATCGAGGGGCTGGACCTCAAGGGCCTGTTCGGGCTGATGGAGTGGCCAAGGGCGACAGGCACGGCATCGCTGGAGCTGCACGAACTGCGCTATGCGGCGGGCAGGCTGGAGGCGTTGCTGGCAGAGGGGCAGGTGGCTGGCCTGGAGATCGGGCCGCTGCTGGCGCCGTTACGGATCGGCACGATCACGGGTCTGCTGAACGCCAAGGTGCAGAAGATCAAGATTGTGGATGGGCAGGTGGCGGAGCTGGCGGGCGAGGCGCGGATCGTAGCACCGGAAGGGGTGGCTGGAACGATCGACCGTTCGATCCTGGAGGCGGCGGCGCGGCGTTTCCTGGATATCTCGCTGCCGCCGGTGCTGCCGTGGAAGGTGCCGTATAGCGCGTTTGGCGCGCGGTTCCACGCCGAGGAGAACGAGTTGTACGTCCAGGGGGTGGCGGGGCTGGACGACGCATTCCTGCTGGTAGCGGACGTGGCATCGGTGTCGATGCCACTGGTGCCGCAGCCGCCTGTGCCGATCCGGCTGGAGGAGTGGCGGGGACCGATTGAGGAGCAGATTGCGCGGCTGGTGCGGGCGGCGGCGGGTTGGGCGAGGGAGAAGATGTCACCGGAGTAGCCCTGCCGGATCGCGACTCCTGTTTGGCCGCGCTTGACATTGCACGGCCTGCGCCGACGATGGGAGCAGGTAGTTGCGATGCAAGGAGTGAGATGATGCCGGAGAAGTGGCCGGTAACGATGGAAAACGCAGTGCTGAAGGTGGACATTGATTCGCGCGATCTGGCAGTGCAAGTGCTGGTCAAGCAGTCGGGCGAGACGTTGCGAATGGCCAGGGCGCAAAGCGACGACGTGCTGGTGGTCCGTAGCGGCTCGCAGGAGTGGCGGAGCTTCGCAGATTATCCGATCGTGATTCGGCAGTTAGGGCCGCAAGGGATTGCGGCGGAATTGCCCGGCGTAGCGCTGGAGGTATGGATCACGCTGGAGGGGCCGGAGGTCGTCTTCGAGATCCGCCCGTTGAAGACGGCAGACGGCCAGACAGCTAGCGACGTGCTGTATCCGCGGCATTTTCTGCATCCGGCCAGCAAGGACGCCTATGCCACCTTCCCGCTGGGCCAGGGCAGCCTGATCCCGGCCACCGAGACGACCACCTTCCACCATCGCGAGGGGTATGCGGAGCCGACGGCGTGCTGGCTGGGCGGCTACACGGGGCAGACGGGTTACTGCGCGATCGCGGAGACTCCGGACGATCTGTACCAGGCGGTGGACAACCGGCCCGGGCAGCCAGCGAGCGTGTTTTTTCATTGGCTGGGCAGCCTGGGGGAATTGCGCTATCCACGACGGGTCCGCTACCACTTCGCCGCGGGGCTCCACTATGTGCGCCAGGCGAAGCTCTACCGCGAGCACTGCAAGCGGGTGGGCCTGTTCCGCAGCCTGGAGGACAAGGCGGCGGAGAACCCCAATGTCCGCAAGTTGCTGGCAGCGCCGCTGGTGACGGCGCTGGCGAGCATCCGCCACGAGAAGAGCTTCCACTACGAGACGAACGATTTTTCCGAGGTGGCGCGCTGGGTTGAGGAGTTCCGCCAGCACACGCGGATCGAGAATGCGCTGGTGCACATCGACGGCTGGGGCTACTGGGGCTACGACTCGATGCACCCGGACACGTTGCCGCCGAACCCCGATTGCGGCGGCGTGGACGGGCTGAGGGACCTGGCGCGGCGTGTGAAGGGGTTGGGCTACCTGTTCGCCCTGCACGACCAGTACATCGACATGTACGCCCATGCGCCGAGCTACGACGAGGGACTGGCGATCGTGACGGAGGACGGCCGACCGGTGCGGTTGAACCGCTGGGCGGGCGGGCTGTGCAGCCACATGTGCTACTCGCAGATCCCGGGCTTTTTGAAGCGCAACCTGCTGGAGGGGGTGCGGCGGGTCTACCCGATGTACCACGATTCGCCGAGCATCTGGGACATGTGCGAACCGACGGCGTATTACCTCGACTGCTTCTGCCGCACGGCAGAGTGCTGGTCGCAGGACCACCCGGCCAGCCGGAGCCAGATGCGGCAGTATCAGCAGGAGTGCTTCGGGATCGCCCGGGCGGGCCGGGGCGGCCAGCAGATGGTCCTGAGCGTGGAGCACCCGCGGGACTATGCGGTGCCATACATCGACAGCGCCTGGAGCAACAGCCACGTCAGCGCGGACGTGCAGACGACCGCGAGCGTCTCGACGTACCGCAGCGTGGGCATCCCGGTGCCGCTGTGGCACTTGGTCTTCCACGACGCAGTGCACCTGCCGAGCCCGGGAGGCGAGCAGATCGAGGCGATGCTGTACGCCCAGGTGCCGCATTTCCGGCTGACGGGACAGACGATCCCGCTGGATGAGTTGCGGCACAAGAAGACGGTGCTGGCGTTTCACCAGGACGCGGGCTTCCTGGAGATGACCGATCACGAGATCCTGAGCACCGACGGCAACATCCAGCGGTGCGTCTACGGCGGCGGACTGGAGATCAGTGTGATCCGGTCGGAGGGGACGTTCTGCATCAACGACGGCCGGGCCAAGACCAAGGGCATGACGAGGCTCTAGCGCGGACATCCTGCCGGGCGGTGGACATACAGGACAGGCAGCACGTAAGATGGCACGTTCCCGGCGGCAAGAACGTCGGGTGTTTCCAGAGGCAACAGACAAGGGCAAGACCGTGCCATCGCGATCGAAGATATCCCAGTGGTTGCGCAATGCCGAGGCTGTGACGCTGCGGATCGGCGCCAACGAGATCCTCATGCTCGTGGCGCTGCTGATCGTGGTGCTGGGCACGTGGGGCTTCCTGGAGATCGCCGGGCAAGTCACCGAGGGCAGCACGCAGCGATTCGATAAGATGGTTGTCCAATCGTTCCGCCAGGCGGTCATGAGCCACGTCCCCGCGCCGCCCGAGGCCATTGACCAGACCTTCGTGGACATCAGCGCGCTGGGCGGGCCTACGGTGCTGGCACTAATGACCGTGGCGATGGTGGGCTTTCTGCTGTGGGACAAGCGCTACAACGCGGCGTTCCTGATGCTGCTGGCCACGGGGGGCGGATTTGTCCTGGCGTGGCTGCTGAAGGAGGCGATCGGTCGGCCTCGCCCGGATGTGCAGCACCTGGCGATCGCGCAGTTGTCGAGTTTCCCCAGCGGGCACTCGATGCTCTCGGCGGTGGTCTACCCGACGCTAGGGACGCTGCTGGCGCGGGTAGTGCAGCGGAAGCGGCTGAAGATCTACTTCATGCTAGTGGCCCTGACACTGAGCGGCCTGGTGGGGGTGAGCCGGATCTACCTGGGGCTACACTACCCGACGGACGTGCTGGCGGGGTGGGCGGCGGGGCTGGCGTGGGCGGCGTTCTGCTGGACGATCACCAAGCACCTGCAGCGGTGCGGGGCGGTCGAGGGCGGCGAGGACGAGCA
>JANYLN010000022.1 GCA_025357795.1 Planctomycetota bacterium | reverse complement strand
GACCTGTGGCTGGATCGATGCGAATCAGCTGCACGCGGCCGCCCCCTCCCAGCGGTGGTGTAGCCTCTATTTCGTGCCCCTTGGCCTTGAGGATTTCCAATGCGGGATCGCCGAAGTCGGATTCCATTCGGACATGCAGCGACTCGGACCAGTTCCAGCGAGGGGCGGCGGCGGCGGCTTCGACGCCCATTCCGAGGTCCAGCAGGTTCGATAAGACCTGGAAGTTCCACTGCACCTGGCTGGGACCGCCCGGCGTGCCGCCGATAATCAGTGGCTTGCCAGCCTGCAGGACCATGTAGGTGTTCAGGGTGTGGACCGGCCGCTTGCCTGGGTACAGGACATTGGGATGGTCCTTCTCGAGGGAGAAGCCGTTCATGCGGTTGTTCAGGAGGATGCCGTAGGTGGGCTCGACGACGCCGCAGCCGAAACTGTGGAAGACCGACTGAATGTAGCTGAGGGCGTTGCCTTCGGCATCGGCGACGGCGAAGTAAGTGGTGTCCTTGCCGACAGTTAGCTCGCCTGGCGGATATTGCCGCGTCCGGTCGGGGTTGATGAGGCGGGCCCGTTCGGCCAGGTAGGCGTCCGATAACATCACGTCCAGCGGCAGGCTGGCGAAGGCGGGGTCGGCCCAGAAGCGGAAGCGGTCGGCATAGCAGGCCTTGAGGATCTCGATCATGAGGTGGACGCGGTCGGGATCGTTGAACGGCAAGTTCTGGATTCCCAGGTATTTGGCAAGGGCCAGGCACTGCAGCACGATCACGCCCTGGCTGGGGGCGGGCTGTTCTAGGACCGTGTAACCATTGTAATCACAAGAAATTGGCTGCTGGATCCAGGTGCGATGCGAGGCGAGATCCTGGGGCTCGAACCAGCCGCCCTGCCCTTGCGATAGTTTGACCAAGGCGTCGGCGATGGGGCCGCGGTAGTAGGCATCGACGCCGTCGCGGGCGAGCAGTTGGAGGGTGCGGGCGATGTTGGGCTGGCGCAGCAAGTCTCCGGCGGCAGGGAGTTTGCCGTCGGGCAGGAACTGCTCGCGGAAGCCAGGCTGGTCGTAGCAATCGGTGGCTTGCGCGAGGGCGAAGGCGAGGGTTTTGGAGACTTCAAAGCCGTTCTGGGCGAAGGCGAGGGCTGGCTGCAGGAGGGTGGCGATCGGCAGGCGGCCCCAGCGGCTGTGGGCGGTGAACCACGTGTGGACCTGTCCCGGGACGGTGGCGGCACGGATGCCGCGGAGGGGGATGCCGGGTGACGGCTGAGGGAATTCGGATACGGGGTGGGTGCCACCAACGGCGCCACTAAACGTGTTTGGGCCACTCGACCCCGGCGTGAAGCTGGGCGGGATGGGCGAGGTGGGCGGGAGCGGTGGGGAAACCTCGGACGGGGCGAAAGCGCCACTTCCGGCGCCACTTGACGGCTGCTGGGCGGTGCCGGAGGGACTGCGGGACGAGCCGCGGCCGGTGAAATCCTGCAGTCTGGCTCCGAAGGGGGCGGCGCCGCTGCCATTGAGGGCGGTGACCTTGCCTTCGGCGGCGGAGTAGTAGAGCAGGAAGGCGTCGCCGCCTAAGTGCGAGTTGTAGGGTTCGACGACGTTGAGGACGGCAGCGGCGGCGAGGGCGGCGTCGATGCAGGTGCCGCCTGCATTGAGCATGTCAACGCCGGCCTGAGTGGCGCGAGGATCGGAGGTGGCGATGATGCCGCCGGGGGTGGTCGCGTGGCGAGGATAGTAGCTCATGCAAAGGTCCCTTTCCTGTCGTCTTGCGGTTCACTGTAGCAGCATGGCGGAGGTGGGGCCAGCGTGAACGAGGCGGGGCGGGGGGATCGCGTCACTGAACAACAGCAACGACAACGACGGCCACGGATTCACACGGATGGACACGGATAAACAGCGGAACTGAACAACAACGACAACGGCCACGGTCCCGCTGAAGCGGGAACTCAGGACAGTTCCTGCCCCACGGAAGCCGGGACTCCGAACCAAGGCTACGGCTGCGATGGCGAGGCTATTCGGGGTTTTCGGCTTTCTGGCGTTGGCGGCGGTCGATCATCTTGTTGATCTGGTCGCGGAGCTGGGCGGCCATCTCGTAGCGTTCGGAGGCGACGGCGTCGGTGAGCTGCTGCTGGAGGGTCTCCAGTTTGCGGGTGGGCATTTTGTCGGCGATCTCGCGGCGGAGGGCGCGGAGGATGCCGATCTCGCGGCTTTCCTCGGAGGCGGCGGCGTGGTTGTACTCCTCGAAGAACTGCTGGATCTGCTGGATGCCCTCGTCGATGGCCTCGACGGCCTTGCCGGGCTTGCCCTGCTGGAGCAGGCGGAGGGCGGCGGCGCGGCGGTTCATCATGGTGATGTAGGGGCGGTACTGCTCGAGGGCGAGCCGGTCGGCGACCTCGGTGGCGTACCGGCGACAGAGGTCGGCGGCCTCGACGTTGCGGGCGGTGTCGCGCTCGACGCCGCGGTAGTCCTGCAGGACGAAGAGACTGAGGTATCGCTGGTAGTACAGCAGGGCCTCCTCGCGGAGCGATTCGCACTCCTCGGGGGTCAGCAGGAAGCCGACATCGGTACCGCTACGGCGCTGGTACTTCTCGAGCCTGTCCTTGTGCCAGTGCAGCAGAGAGGGAAGGCCGTGCGGCCGGAGGCTGTCGGGCCGGCCGGTCATCTCCATCTGGAGCACGCCCAGGTCGACGCGGAGCTGGATCTTCTCCTTGCCGTCCTGGCCGGTGATCTTGCGGACGGAGATCTCGTTAGGGCGGTACGGCCAACCCTGGATGACAGGACGGATGTCCTGACTGGGCAGGGCCCGCGGCTCACCTATGTTGTCCGATTTATCGTCCATAGCTACTCAACCCATATCCGCTTGTATCTGCCACTGATCATTCTAAGGGGCCGTGCAAGAATCACTCCGCAACCGAGCATTTCAGTCGTCCCTAGCGGGACTAAACAACAACAGAAGGAAGAACGTTAGTTCTTGGGCTGCCTGAGTCCCGGGACCTTCTCCAAAGAGTCCTGGGCTAAATTCATACCGTCCCTCCGGGACGAACGGCCACGGCAACGACAAAAACAGACACAGCGCGGCCTAAAGGCCGGACCACGAACTAAGGCAACGGCAACAACACGCGGCTCGCAAGCAAGCCGGCTAAATGGGGGCGGGGCACGCCCTCCGCGGTGTTGTTCTTGCAAGGACCATTCTACCAGGAGCCGACTAGTCCACGAACAGCCAGCGAACGCACTTTTGCGCGGGCGGTTTTCGGGGCCGCTTCGTGTCCTTTCCGCGTGCCGAGAGTCACACTCGGCCTGGGTCGTTCCCTAGTGCATCTTAGGCATACAGCGGACGCAAAAGGCAGTGCGGCGGCGGATGTCATTGCAGCCGAGCCGGGTGCGGGGCGCGAACCGGCGGGGCGCATTCAACCGATGGGCTCAAAGCCTACGCATTCAGCCAGTTGCTGCAAGAGGGGGCGGGCGTGAATTATGGCGGCGTCCCTATCGGCGATAGCGGCAGGTGGTTCTGGCCCGATTGGATCGTTTTTGCTACGATGGCGTGGAATGCTGGCTGGGCCCGGGGAGTGGACTGGGACGGGTCGGCGAGAGAGTTGCGAGTGAGAGGTTGAGACGGTTAGGGTCGTTTCGGGAGTCTGAGCCATGTCGAATCTGCTGCCCACGGTAGGGTTCGGTCCGCACAACATCACGCGTCTGATCATCGGAGGCAATCCGTTCCGCGGCAACTCGCACTGGCGGGAGGAGACGGACAAGGAGATGACAGCATGGCACACGGGGGAGCACATCGCGGAGACGCTCTGCGCGGCGGAGGCGGCGGGCGTGAACACGATGCAGATGCGGGGCGACAAGTACATCTTCGAGGGGGTGGACAAGTACCGCGCCCGGGGCGGCAAGATGCACTGGATCTGCCAGACGGCGAGCGAATGGCCTGACGTGCTGGAGAACATCCGGACGGTGGCGAAGCTGGGGGCGATGGGGATCTACCACCACGGCACGAACACGGACAAGCACTATGCGGCTGGGACGATGGACGTGGTCAAAGAGCGGATCGAGCTGATCAAGGATCTGGGGTTGATGGCGGGGGTGGCGAGCCATCTGCCCGAGGTACACGAGTGGATCGTGGAGAAGGGGTGGCCCGTCGATTTCCACATGTGCTGCGTCTATAACCTGTCGCGTGAGCCGCGGGAGAGCAAGATCGTGTCGGGCCAGTGGATCAACGAGGACGACATGTTCTGCGAGGAGGACCCGCCGCGGATGTACCAGTTCATCCGGCAGATCAACCGGCCTTGTTTGGCGTTCAAGGTGCTGGGGGCGTGCCGCAAGTGCCAGACGCAGGAGACGGTGCGGGCGGCGCTGAAGGTCGCATACGAGAGCATCAAGCCGACGGATGCGCTCATCGTGGGGATGTGGAACAAGTATCTGGATCAACCGCGGTTAAATGGGGAGCATGTGCGGGCGGTGCTGGGAGACCTGCCTCCTCAACAGCCAGTGCTTCGCTAGCGCAGAGGCTGGACCCGAAAGCGCAGGGGTCCGGCGATTACGGCCAGGAACGGTTATGTGCCGGGAGAGAGTCATGCTTGATCGTCCGAACGTCGTGTTCATCATGACGGATCAGTGGCGCGGGGATTGCCTGGGGTGTGCGGGGCATCCGGTGGTTGAGACGCCGCATTTGGATCATCTGGCGAGCCAGGGGGTGTCGCAAGGCCATGGCCCCTATGGCATACCAGCCAACGAATCCGTGCGGTTGCCCAAGCAGCTACTTGCACGCGGATGTTGGCCCGCATTGGCCATTATCTGCACATTGGCGTCTGCACAGTTTGCGGCGTTGCATGGCACCCAGCGCTCATGCCTGACGCTACACATAAACAGAATCCGATCTAGAACGTCAGAGAGTGCGGCGATGGCGGCTGCGCCCAAGCAAGCGGAAACAAAACACCCGCCGA
Source organism: Planctomycetota bacterium (assembly GCA_025357795.1). GTDB lineage: Bacteria > Planctomycetota > Phycisphaerae > UBA1845 > JANYLN01 > JANYLN01. The sequence continues at coordinate 2,664 of JANYLN010000022.1, read as the reverse complement.
GGTAACAGCCCCGGCGGGTGTCGTTGTATCGGTGCGGCCCGGGGACGGGCCGTTACTCCTGGAGGCGCTGGATCTTCGCGCCCAGGGCGGAGAGTTTCGCTTCGATCTGCTCGTAGCCGCGGTCGATGTGGTAGACGCGGCTGATGGCGGTGACGCCTTCGGCGACCAGGCCGGCCAGGACCAGGGCGGCGCTGGCGCGGAGGTCGCTGGCCATGACGGGGGCGCCGACGAGGCGCTTGACGCCCTCGACGATGACCGTGGGGCCTTCGCGGTGGAGGCGGGCGCCCATGCGGTTGAGTTCGCCTACGTGCATGAAGCGGTCGGGGAAGATGCGCTCGGTGACCATGCTGTTACCGTCGGCCAGACAGAGCAGCGCCATCATCTGGGCCTGCAGGTCGGTGGGGAAGCCGGGGTACGGGAGCGTCACGATCGGGGTCGGCTCGAGCCGGCGGCTGGAGGAGACGACGGCGGTGCGGTCGTCGCCCTTCTCGATGTTGACGCCGGTGCGGCGGAGGCGGTCGACGACGGCGAGCATGTCGTTCATGTCGCAGTTCTGGATTTCGATCTCGCCGTTGGAGATGGCGGCGGCGAGCATGAAGGTGCCGGTCTCGATGCGGTCGGGGATGATCTGGTAATCGCAGCCGTGAAGTTCCTCGACGCCCTCGATGATGATGCGGTGGGTGCCTTGGCCGGTGACCTTCGCGCCGCAGGCATTGAGGAAGTTGCCGAGGTCTACGACCTCGGGCTCGCAGGCGGCGGACTCAATGACCGTGGTGCCTTGGGCGAGGACGGCGGCCATCATGACGTTGGCGGTGCCGAGGACGGTGGAGCCGAAGGGGCCGGCCAGGAACATCTCAGTGCCCTTGAGGCCGTGCTCGGCCTTGATGAGGATGTCGCCGCCGAGGAGTTCGACGCGGCCACCGAGGGCGGCCATGCCCATCACGTGCAGGTCGATGGGGCGATCGCCGATGGCGCAGCCGCCGGGCATGGAGACGCGGCAGAGGCCCCGTTTGGCCAGCAGCGGTCCCATGACGCAGACGCTACCGCGCATCTGACGGACGAGTTCGTATTCGGCGTGGGTGTTGGTCTCGTCCTGGACCATCAGGTGCATTTCGCCGGTACCGTCCTCGCGCCAGACCTTCACGCCGAGGCGTTCGAGGAGTTTGACCATCAGGCGGATGTCGGCCAGGTCGGGGACATCGCGGAGGATGACCTCGCCCTGGCAGAGGATGCAGGCCGCCATGATCGGCAAGGCCGCGTTCTTGGCACCGCTGATGCGAACCGACCCACGTAAGCGGGTCCCGCCTTCAATCCTGAAATAATCCACGGCTCAACCATCCAGATATAGGGTACGACGATCGGGCGGCTGCTTTCCCCGCAGCGGCCGTCTTGGAAACCCGGTACGAACGGTGTTCTACAATGGTGATAACAACTCCATTCCTCACCAAACCGGCAACCGTACCATCAAGGCCCTTAGGCAAAAGCGTGGGGCCCGCTGGTCACGGCGGAGGGGCGGTGGTCCTGCACGGAAGAACCATCGCCCGGGCCGATTCATCAGGCCGGGCGGGCGAACTGCAGGGTCCGCTCGATGCCGGCGAAGTCCTTCCAGCGGCCGATGTTCTTCCAGCCGGCGGCGGTGAAGATCTCTATGACCTTATCGGAGTCGCCCCAGCCGACCTCGCAGAACAGTGTGCCGCCGACCTTCAAGATGGGCAAGGCCTCGTTGATCGTGCGGCGGTAAAAGTCGAGCCCGTCCGCCCCGCCGAACAGGGCCACCGACGGCTCGTTGTCGAGCACGCTGGGGTTGACCATGTCGGTCTGGGTGGTGCCGACGTAGGGGGGGTTGCCGACGATCAGGTCGAAGCCGCCAGGGGGCACGAGGTCGGCGGGGATTTTCATCCAGTCGATGATCGCGACGGTAACGCGGTCGGCGAGGCCGTGCTTTTCGAAGTTGCGTTTGGCGACGGCGACGGATTCCTCGGTGATGTCGCCGGCGACGACTTTGGCAGCCGGGATGTTCTTGCTGATGGCGGCGCCGATGTTGCCGCTGCCGGTGCCGGGCTCGAACATCTGCCAGGTTTCGCGCGGGTTCTCCTTGACGTAGCTCAGGACGCGGTCGACGAGCAGTTCGGTCTCGGGCCGGGGGATCAGCACGGCGGGGCTGACCTCGAAGTCCATCGAGAAGAATTCCTTGTGGCCGACGATGTAGGCGACGGGCTCGCCGGCGGAGGCGCGTTTGATGGCCAGGCGAAAGCCGTCGCGGAGGTCATCGGCGACGGGGTCGGCCCAGCGGGTGTAGAGCTGCAGGCGTGTGGAGCCCAGGGCGCTGGCCAGGAGGATCTCGGCGCTGAGGCGAGGCTCGTCGATGTTTTTGGATTTGAGGTAATCGGCGGCGCTGGTGAGCAGCTTGCCGACCGTCCAGGTTTCATTCGTACTGCCAGGGTTCGTCGTGTTCATAGGAGCGTGATCATAACAGTCCTGGCCGGCAGGTAAAGCCTTCCGCTCGCCGACCGCGGAGGGAAGGCAGGGCAATCGCATGTACGTGTGGCATGGCCATGCTGGCCATGAACATCCCAGGCGTCCCGCCCGTAGCGGCCTGAAGGGCCGACAGAATCGTGCTCCTGATGCCCGTGTTACTCACGGGCAAGATGCCCGTGCCACGAC
>JANYLN010000009.1 GCA_025357795.1 Planctomycetota bacterium | reverse complement strand
GCGCTGTCCGTCATCGTTCTGGCTACTCAGGCTGTCGTGGCGGAGCAGGGAGTTGTCATCTCGCCGCGCATCACCATAGAAGGTCAACCCGATTACACCGACCTTGGCCGGTTCGTGCAGTTCTACAAGGACAAGGGGCTTTCGGGGCAGGACCTGGCGATCGCCCTGTGGCATCGCCTATGCGGTACCGAGACGGGGATCTACCACTTCAATGAGATCTTCGACAGCCGCGAGCACGACTACGCCCTGGGCAACAGCCGCGACCCGCTGCGAAACATGAACGTCCACAACCACGGGTTTTGCGGCATCCAGGGGCCGGTGCTGGGGGGCGTCTTCGAGGCAGCCGGCTTTGAGGCCCGCAGCTTCGGCGTGCCGGCCTGGTCGCACGTGGCGACCGAGGTCTTCTACGACGGCGCGTGGCATTACTTCGACCTGGATCTGCGTGGGGCGCTGCTACGCAAGGACAGCGTGATCGCCTCGGCGTCCGAGGCGGCAACACAGAAGGACCTCTGGACCGAGACTGCGCAGAAGACCGAGCCGTCCTTCCCCAAGATCCGGCAACGGGAAACCGGCTACAAGATGTTTTCGGCCCAGCCGCTGGACATGCAGTACCACTGGTCGGTCCGCGGCTGGACGACCGATCACGTGATCCGGCCGGGCGAGTCGCTGACTCGCTGGTGGCGCAACCAGGACGGCCGGTGGCACCATGATGCCAACTATACGGAGTGGATGCGGAAGCTGCTGGAGAAGGAGCCTCGCGGCATCAAGCCGAACAACGCGGAGTTCAGCATCTGGGGCGTCGGTTCGGCCCTGTTCCGCTATACGCCGGACCTGACGGAGCGCACGCGAGACGTGGAGCTGGGGGCGTATTCGATCGACAACCTCAAGACCGGTCCCAAGGGTCTGACGCCTGCTTCGGAAGGCTGCGGCTCGATCGTCTTTGAGGTGCTCAGCCCCTACATCATCGTGCCGATCATGGACGACCTGGACAACCCGGACAACTTCAGCCTCAACCGCGACGCCGCGACGGTCATGATAAAGGCCACGGCCCCGGTACAGGCCGCGGTGAGCACCAATCGCGGCCGGACGTGGACGAAGATTGGCCGGCTGGCCAGCGGCGAGCGGCTCGACATGACGCGGCACGTCCGCGGCACGTATGGCTACCTGATCAAGCTGACGACGGAAGGCAAGAGCGGCGAGGCGATCCTCCAGGGCCTGGAACTGCGCACGTGGGGGCAGATTGCTCCAATTTCGATCGCCCGGCTGGCCAAAGGCAAGAACGTGCTGCACCTGGGCGTGAACGATCCTCACAATCAGCCGACACGACTGGTGCCGGTGCTACCGGACCTGGGCGTGCCAAGCGACATAGAGACCTATGGCATCAAGATCGACGGCAAGTACACGCCGGAGGACGTTAAGCAGCGCGTCGTTGGCTCGGCGGTAGTGCCGGTGCAGGCCCCGCCAGGCGAATCGATCGAATGGCTCAGCGTTGGCGGGATGTTCCAGGCGTTCCGCGGCCAGCAGGCGAAGGACACAGCCAACAGGATCGAGATCGCCACGTCACCGGATGGCCCCTTCAAGACCCTCTATAACGCGACCGCGAGGGTCGCCGAATGGAACGACCATTGGCACTATGCCATGGACGTCGAAACCATGCTGGAGAAGCCTGCGGCTGCAGTCTATGTGCGATACGTCGGCAACCCGGGCTGCAACGCAATCCGCATCTATGCGCACTGCCGCGATAGCCGGCCGAGCGACATCGGCCTGCTCCGCGTCACGCACACCTACGACATCGCGGACGAGCGGTTCGTGAAGTCGTTCGATGTGCCGGCCTCCGGCGGCTCGTACAGCATCGAGTGCCCTGCAGATCCGACGAATGTGTCCGTGAGCCTGGCGGTGCCGCACGCGGAACTCGACAAGCAGGCACAAGCAGCAAGATGACAGTTGCTACCACAGCTGGCAACCGCTTCCACATGCGCAAAGCGGGTCGGCGAATAGGCTACAGTATGACGCCTGGCGCGGGGCCAGGACTGATGGCTCTGCTGATCCTGCTCTCGATGTGGAAGGCCAACAAGGGATACTTCCTGCTCGACGGACAGCGGCACGGGCGAGTTCAGCCACACGCAACTTCCATGGCAATCCTGGCCCAGTCGAACAGGCGCTGGGGTTGGTAACGCACGGTGCTGATGTCCTTGAGGATGTACTCCAGCGGACAGCTGTGCCGCTGGCAGATGTTCTTCGTGGCCAGCAGGTCGTTCCGCACGCAGTCGGGGTCGAAGCCGCCGGCGGCCAGCAGGGCGGGATTGGGCTTACGCGAGTAGACGAAGTCCCGCCCGATTTCAGCGGCTCCGCGATGCTCATCGGCCCAAGGGCTCATGGAGACCTTGCGCACGTTGGGAATCATCCGCACCTGCTTCATCTTTCGGTCCAGCGGGTCGCAGCACCCATAGTAAACCAGCCCAAACCGCCTGCAGATCCGGCTCGCATAATCGACCTCGAACTCCTGGAACATGGCGGGGGAAACCGTGGACAGCATCTGCGCCAATCCGAACATCCAGATGTCCTTCGCACGCGGCTTGTCGGGGTTGAACCCGGGGGCGGGCAGTTCGTCCGTATACGCTCCGGTGCAGTGGATCAGGCTCTGGGGCTGGCAGAGCAAACCCTGCTGCTCCAACTGATCGAGCATGCTCATGTAGCCGTCGGTGAGGCGGCCGAGCATCTTGTGCATCAAATCAGGCGTATCGACGAGGGCATAAAGGGCGTTCTCCACGCCCATCCAAGTGCTGATGGGATCCCAAAGGGACAGGTATGGATCGGCGCCCCACAGCCGGACCTCCAGAAGCCCGTCGAACAACTCACACGCCCCCGCCTGGCGGCGGGCGGTCTCGGCTGTGTCGTGGGTGATCCGCGGCATGCGGACCTTTTCCAGATCGTCCTCCGCGCGGAATTGATTGACGAACTTGTGCCCCACCACCTGGTTGGCGGGGTCGGTCACGGCCGTTTCCTCCTGGACGACGATGCCAAACCCGGTGTTCTGGACGGCCTTGGGCACCCGGATAAACGGCTCGACCACCATGTCCACCGGGAACCGCTTCCAGCGGTACAGGGTACGCCGCAGGTACTGCTCGTAACCCTGGCACTCCGGATCGGTGCAGTGCGGCGTCAGCTCGTCGCCGGTGTTCATCTCGTTCCAGCAGACCTGGTCGATCATGACCATCGGACGTTGGGGTTCCAGGCCGTTGAGTTTTCGCCATAGCCCCCGCTTGGTTTCCTGCACGGGCAGTGCGGCGATCTCGGCCACCTGTGCGGCCAGATCTCGCACAATCGCGATATCGTGTTTGTTTGGCACTTCGATCCCCTATGTCCTGCCGGGTTAAGCCGGCATTAACCAAGTGATTCCCTGCCGATTACCGGCGTCAGCCGTGTCCATGATCCAGCCGTCAGGTTGTCGTCAGCTCCGACAGTTTGCACAGCCGCTCGAAGGTGCCGCAGATCCGATCGATCTTCTCCAGCGATACGTCCGGCCCGCATTCGGCCACGAACATCAGACCGCCTTCCGGCATATACAGGTTCTCGTATACCTCGCCGATATGATCCTCGATCTGCGATGGCGTTGCGAAGGGGAAGGGCTGCCGATCAAGATCGACGTTCATCGCGATCTTGCCCTTGGCGACCTCTTTGAGCCCCTCGATGCCGTTGGCGCCGATCTGCGGGTTGATCACCGTCACGCCGACATCCTTCAAGTCGCCAATGATCCCCAGGATGTGGCCGTCCGTGTGCAGGTATACCGGCAGGCCCCGATCGCGGCAGGGCTCCAGGACGCTTCGTAGCAGGGCTTGATGACCCGCCGCCACATGGCCGGGCTCATCGGCAGCGACCGCTGCAGCCCCAGGTCATCGCCGAAGGTCAGGTACTCCGCCTCCGCCTCGATGCACTTGCCAACCACCGCCCGGTTGTAGTCGCGGACGATGCCCAGCAGCGTGCGGATTCGCGAGTCGTCCAATGCGAGGTCCATCATGAAGTTTTCGAACCCGCGAAGGTAGTACATCCGCATGTACATGAACCCGTGCATCAGCGGGCCGACCTAGGCGAGGTGGCCGCTCTTCCTCCGCTCGGCGAGATGCTGGCGGAGTTGCTCCCAATTGCACACCGTGCCCTGCAGATCGTTGACATCGGGGCAAGGAGGCTGCCAAGTCCGCATCGCATCCCACTCCTGCCGGGGGCAGTCTGCGATGCAGCTGTCGAAGCCGCGGTGGCAGTTCTCCCAGACCGTGCCCCAGGATTCGCCAGTCATCATGCGTGAATGAGCGGATTGCCGCAAGCCAGCCGCCCTTGGTCGCGGGAGGGACGCTGGTTGCCCTGCGCCTGTCCCTCCCGAAAATCACATCCGGCCTCGCAAGCCGTGCAATCCCGGCCATGGCGGCACGATCGCAGCGATCTGCCAAGATCGCCGCCCGTACGTGACCTCGCCATAGCCGAAGATGGACAGGCCATGCCCGACTTTGAATCACTGGCCACCCTCGCAGCTCAGTGTCGTAGGCCTGCACTCCCGGCGACTGCTACGCCTTCAAGGCGAACTCACCTCGGCCGACGCTCTTGAACCGCTTGTCCTGGAGCAGTGTGTTGTTGACCACATTGCGGAAGGCCCTTGATTTGGTCTTGTAGCCTGCGGAAAGGACACCTTCCATTGCCTCGCCGATCGTAACCTTCGCCTTGCCCTTCAGGAACTGCGACAGTAGGTCGGCAAGGTTGATCTTGTTCTTGACCATGCGTCCGCGGGTCTTCTTGGACGCCGCTTGCGGCTTGGCCTCCTCCTGAACTGCTGACTTGGCCAAGCCCTGGAGTTCAGCAATCTCCTGGTTCAGCGCGTCGCGCTGGGCGATCAGCTTGGGTAGCATCTTCTGGCGGCGCTGGATCTCCTGTTGCAAATCAGCCATGGCGATTGTAGATAACCTGGACCTTCGCATTTCGATCTCCTTGAATAGTGGTGCCAGCCGAGAATCATATCCGGCAGCCCGAACGATGCAACCATGGCCACCGCAGCAGTATCCGGTGGCGATCGCCACTCGCTCTGCCTTGCCTGTGCAACCGCGGCGATCTGTCAGGCTGGTTTTGTGTAGCAGGGATGCCAGCGGATTACGGTGTCTGGCTGGACGATGAGCAGTGCCGATCGACGCAATCGACCTGAGGGCGGGCGTGATCGAATTCGTCCGCCCCAAGACGGGCATTGAACGCCGCTGCATCCTCTGGCCGGAGACAGCAAAGGCCCTGCGGGAGGTCCTCAAGCACCGCAAGCCACCCAAGGACCCGGCCCACGCCGGGCTGGCCTTTATCACCAAGTTCACTATAGCGTGGTCCATCTGCGGCCGGCTGGCAATCACTCCTCTACATGACCAGGTTGAACAGATATCCCACCAGGAGGATACCCATGGCCACTACGCCGACGAATGTGGCGATCAGCCTCGGCTTGAGGACCTTGCGAAGGATGATGATCTCAGGCAGCGACAGGCCGATCACCGCCATCATAAACGCCAGCACGGTTCCCAGGGCCGCCCCCTTCTCCAGGAGGGCCTTGACGATGGGGATGATGCCGGCCGCATTGGAATACATGGGCACACCTATCGCAACAGACAGCGGCACCGACCACCAGGCGTCCTTGCCCATGATGGAAGCCATGGCGTTGGTTGGCACGTACCCGTGAATACCCGCCCCGACGGCAATCCCCAGCACAACATAGAGCCAGACCTTGCCAACAATATCGCGGACAGCATTCCAGCCGTACTGGATGCGGGTGGGCCAGTCGGGGGATTGTTCGGGGGTGGCTGCTTCACCCACCTGCATGTTATACACCCAGTCCTCGACGTGCCTTTCCAGGTGCAACCCACCGATGATCCAACCGGCAACGATCGCGATCAGCAGCCCTGTCCCCAGGTACAACCCGGCCACCTTCCAGCCGAACATGCCCAGCAGCAGCACCAGGGCAACCTCGTTGATCATCGGGGCGGCAATCAGGAACGAGAATGTCACGCCCAGGGGCACCCCGGCCGTTACAAAGCCGATGAACAGCGGCACAGCCGAGCAGCTGCAAAACGGCGTGACCACCCCCAGAAGGGCTGCCAGGACATTGCCCACCGACTCCCGCCGGCCCGCCAGCACCTTTCGGGTCCGCTCCGGCGTGAAGAATGACCGCACGATGCCTACACCAAAGACGATTATTGTCAGCAGCATCAGGATCTTGGGGACCTCGAAGACGAAGAACTCGACGGCGGCACTGAGATGCCTGCCCTTCGGCATCCGCAGAACGCTGTACGTCAGCCAGACGGACAGCGGCTGCAGGCTGCGGTAAAGACCCCACCAGGCCGCGAGCAACAGCAGGCCTGCAATAATGTGTCGACGGATCCCCGTCGGGTTAGCGGATGTTTCCATTGTATGCCCTTCTATCGACGAGAAGTAAGTGTCCGGCTCGTTCTCGACCCTCGGCACCAGACTCGAGCTCCGACATCTACGGAGCCACGTAGATCAGGTACAAACCGCCCAGCAGCACGAGCACGCCACACACCTTGCGGATGATCACCGTGCCCTGGGACTGCTCATTCCAGTTCAGGAACCGCTGGACAATCTCCGTCGATGTGCCGGCCGCGACGATGACCCCGCAGTGGCCGACGCCATACGCCAAGAGCAGCACGATGCCGTAAAGCATACTGCTGGAGGCTAGTTTGAACGTCACGCCCAGCATCGGCGCCATGTACGCGAAGGTGCACGGCCCCAGGGCGATGCCGAAGACCAGCCCCAGGATCAACGCTGCCAGCAGCCCCTTGCGCTTCATGCCCACCTGGCCGGGGCCGCTCAGTGGCAGCGGAATGATACCCAGCAGATGCAGGCCGACGGCAAAGAAAATGATCGCCACGAAGTAGTTGGCGTACGGACCCAGGTCGCCCATCATTCGCCCGGCCGCGGCCGTGATCGCCCCGATCAACCCGATCGTCGCCAGGATGCCCAGCGAGAACAGGCTGGAGATCGCGAAGGCCCGGCCGGTACTCACGCGGCCCTGGTTATCGATAAAACCAATGATCAGCGGGATGCTCGCCAAGTGACAGGGGCTCAGCACGATGCTCAGGATGCCCCAGACCACCGCCGCCGAAATCGCGATCAGCGGCGTACCCTCCACGGCCCGCGTCAACGTCGTGAACAACTCTTCCATGGTCTACTGAACTCCCATCTTCGCAAAGCGCTTCTCGATCTCCGCTTGCGGATAGAAGCCCGTGTGCCGGAAGACCTCCCGGCCATGCTTGTCGAAGAACACCTGTGTGGGGATGCTCTGCACGCCGTACCGGCCGGCCAGCACCTGCTCTTGGCGGACATGCACGAACAGAATGCTGGCCTTGCCCTCGTACTTCGTTTCCAGTTCCTTGAGGATCGGCGTCATCATGTCGCAGGGCCGGCAACCCGAGGCCCCGAAATCCACCATTGAGGGCTTGCCGTTATTGCGAGCCTTGTCCACCGGGTTGTCGCGTGCCAGTTGCGCCTGGATGGCCACCCAGGCGGCATTGACCTGGATCGGCATTCGCTTTCCGAGCGTGCGGATATACTCCTCGGAGGCCGCCTGCTGCTTCTGCTGCAACACGTAGCCGGTCAGCTGCCCCTTCATCGACTCCAGCGACGCCCCGCCGCACGTGTCCTTGTTGTTCTCGTAGAACTCCTTGACCTCAGCGTCAGTGACCTGGATCGGCTCGACGATCTTCTGGAAATAGGACCGCACCAGTTGGGCCTCTGCCTGCTGGCTGGGTTGCGTGCTCGCCCCGGGCGTCTGCTGCCGGGCCAGTTCCAGCACCAGTTTCTGGCCGGCTATCTGCTCCAGCAGGTAAAACCCATTCTTGTCCAGCTGCTTGCGGACTTCGGGCGAGGCTTTGTCCCTCTCGCTGGCCAGGTCCGCCTCCGTCAGACGCACCGAACCACTCTCCAGCAGCGTCCCTTTGGGTAGATCCGCCAGCGTGGCATACGTCAGAGCGCTGGAGGCCAATCCGGGATGGGCGCTGTCCACGCGAGCGGCCTGCGTTTGGGCGGCGGGTCGACTGGCCGGTTGCGAACTCGCCTGCCCCCATGCCGTCGCACACATCGCCAGGCACGCCAGACCCAGGAACCCCACCTTCATGAACGTTTGCTTACCCATTCCTGGACTCCTCCGTCGGCGCCGGCTGTACTGCCGCCGTCCCCTCCGCCAGTTCGAACCCCAGCTCGCGGCACTTGGCCAGGATGTCTTCCTTGCTCAGGAAGCCCTCGTGCCGGAACCGCTCTTTGCCCAAAGCATCTAAGAAGATCTGTGTGGGAATCAAGTTGATCCCGTACTGCTCGCCCGCTTGCTTGTTCTCCCACACGTCGATGAAATCGACCTGGACCTTGCCAGCCTGCTCCTGCTTCAATGCCGCCAGGATCGGCGCCATCATCTTGCAGGGGATACAGGACTTCGAGCCCAGGTCGAGCACCCGCGGCAAGCCTGATGCGGCGACCGTTGCCGCCGCAGCTGCCGGCGTGTTCCCCTCCGTTGGCTGGGCCGGATTCGATCGGGCTTTCTTGCTGATCAGGACGACGCCGACCGCGGCGATCAGGACCACCACGATGGCAACTTTTGCGATAAGACCTCTCATATGGGATGCTCTTCGTTCTTTCCACTTCGGCCAAAGCCAACTGCCAAGCCACCACAGGCCGACAAATATGGCCAGCGGAATGACCGGATGGATGCCGTCTCGTCCGCCGCCACTGCACGGGCACTGCGCCAGCACCTGCTGCCAGAGTGTCATGAGTTCCCCTCACGCCCACTGCCCGCCTGGGATTCTCCCGCCGACGGCGGCGGCACTGTAGACCCTACCATCTCGAATCCCAATTCCTTGCACTTGGCCAGGATCTCGTCTCTGGCCAGGAATCCCTCGTGGCGCCAGAGTTCCTTGCCAAAGGCGTCGAAGAAGATCTGCGTCGGGATGAGAGTGACCCGATATTTCTCGCCTGCGGCCTTGTCCGCCCACACGTCGATGAAGTCCACCTGCATCTTGCCGGCCTGCTCCTGCTTCAGTTGCTCCAGGATCGGCGCCATCATCTTGCAGGGGATGCAGGACGTAGAGCCCAGGTCCAGCAGGCGCGGCAGGCCCGCTGATGCCTGCACAAGACTTGCCTCGACAACCGACTGCGCAGCGGGAGCCGGGGATCGTGTCTTCTTCATGGCGACCACCACGCCCACGACAGCGACCAATGCCACGACCACAGCCAGTTTGCCGAGCTTGCTGATCATGCGGGACGTACCTTCCTTCTTCTTGACCGATTCGGCCCAGCAGAGTACCGCCCACAGGGCAGCCACCAGACCTATGAATACCCCCAGGGAAAAGCGACTTCCCCCACTGCAGGGGCACTGACCCAAGATCATGCTCCATGGTGCCATGGATGGTCCTTTGAAGCCCCGCTGCAGGCGAAGATCAACGTGGGGGCACCACTGCATGCACAACGGGTTGAGTTGCTCATACAGACTCCTTTTGGCCATCGCGGGACAACGTCCCGAACTATCGTTCTTGCGGCGTCCTCTGCGTCGATGCGGGCCACCGCCGATCATCTCTTCACGGCCCTACGAGTCCAGATGCGAACGCACCCCAAGATTCTGGGCGGCCTCCACGCGCTGCAGCAACTGCTTGACCAGTTCCAGCGCGTCGTCGCGGTCTTCATCCAAGACGATCGCTTTCATTCGCATCTGCTCTTCCAGGCTGATGCGGATCGCTGCTTCCTTCATTCGCCTGCCTCCTGCGTGGCCGTGTGCCATCCCGGCCGCTCGCGCCTGGTCGTCCAGCACCAGGGCCGGCACGCCGACCCGCGTAAGACCTGGTTCCGGCGCCACCACCTGGTAAGCCAGCGGCAACGAGTCCGCGAGGGCTTTTGCCTTCTCGAACTCGCCGATTCGTGGGAATGTCCCGACCAGACTGCCCATGTGGCCTCCTAGGCCAGCATCTTCTTGATCTCGTCCACGGACGGCACCTTGCCCACAACCTTGACCTGGCCATCCACCGCCAGGGCGGGCGTCATCATCACCCCGAACTTCATGATCTCCTGCAGGTCGCTGACCTTCTCCAGTTGGTACTCCATGCCAAGAGACTTGGCTGCCTCCTCGGTCTGCTCCGCCAGCTTCTTGCACTTGGCACAACCCGTGCCCAGGATCTGCAGCTTCTTCATGAACTCCTCCTTGGTCCGCATGCCCAGTATTTGGCAAGTACGCCAACTGTTGATCAAAACAAGGCTATGGCCGCGAGCAAACCGACCGACCGACCGTAATTCCCCGACCATCCACGACCGCTTCGATGCAATCCATGAACCGCAGCACGCACGGCACCCGCAGGCGGTAGTGCACCCACAGGCCCTCCTTGCGGTCCTCGACCAGCCCCGCGGTCTTCATCACCGCCAGGTGCTTGGAAACGGTGGAGATGTCGGAACCAACGATCTTCTGCAGATCGCAGACGCATAGCTCGCCCTCAGCCAAAGCCTCCAGCATCGCCAGGCGACTGGGATGCGCCATCGCCTTGAGAACCTTCGCCCTTTTGTCGTACCGGTTCGTCTTCATCGCACCTCCTAGTATTTGGCAATATAGCCAATTAGTACGCCCCTGTCAATGGAACCCCTCGGGCGAGAGCTGGCTGGGTTGGTTGGATTCGTGCTGCGCAGGCGCACCTTCGTTTTGATGGTAACGTTCTGGTAGAACGTGTCCGGGTTGATGACGATCCGGTCGCCGCTGTTAGCGTCGTCGAGGGCGGTCTGGGCGTGGCTGTACCAGCGGTCGGGGGCCGGGTTGTGGACGCTCTGCGGGTTGCGCACCTCGTCGGCGCCGATATCCACGCGTACGCCGCGGCGGCGGGGTTCGGCGTCCATGTCCACCCGCTCGGCGTAGACGGTAGCGGGGTCGCCGGCATTGATGCAGGGCGAGTTGTCGGCAAGGTGGTAGTTGTTGTCCTGCCAGATGGCCGCATTGTTGTCGGGCCCGTCGGGATCGACGAGGCTGGGATTGGTACCGATGTTGTTGTGCCCGGCCAGGCCCTGGATGCAGCAGCAGGTGACGACGGGGCTGCTGGAAACACTGGTGACCTGGGCGGCTTCATTGGTCGCGCCGCCCACGCTGTTGCCCCAGAGGATGCCGTTGGTCAGAACGGCATTGGCGCTGGTCTCGTTGTGGATGTCGCCGCCCTGGAGGCCGGCCACTTTGCCGTAGAGCGTGCAGTTGATCAGCGTCGGGGTCGCCTGCTGCTTATTGCGCATGGCGCCGCCGCGTTCGGTGGCTTGGTTGCCGTCGAAGACGCGGTTGATCACCTGCGGGCTGCAGTGGTGCCAGAGGTTGTACACGCCTCCGCCGGCCCCTGCGGAGCCGGCATAGGCCGTGTCGATCGCCTGGACGCTCCCGTAGTACATGCCGTCGGGCGATCCGCAGCCCCCGAAATCGATACTCGGACAGACGGCAGGCCCAGGGTGCGCCGCCCCGCCATCCTTACTGCGAATGCTGCGGCGGGTGATCTGGTCGGCCGAGTGTGCTGGTGCGTCTCCCGTGGCCGTTCAGTCTATCTTGCAGGACGCTGCCCACCAAGTCGTACTTCGGGTCGACCGTCCGCGGGCTGGCGCAGGGAGCCGCCACCTCATGGTCGGCAATCCAGGACGCCCCGATCGGGCTGGATCAGGCGATTCGGTATTACATAATAGGTGACCGTCCTTAGGTATCCGCGCCCGTCACCTCTGGTCTTCTGCATGACCATCATGCCGCCCCACCGCCCTGCATGCCCGAGCAATCGGCGAGCTCCTGGAATCCCTCCGCAACAGGCTGCAGGTGGCGCTGACGACCGGGTCGCAGGTGAGGCCTACCGCGCCTCCCGCCGAGCCGGCCAGCACGCCCAAGCCTTCGCCCACAATGGCCGGGTCGACCAGGTACCGCCAGTCACCCTCCAGGTAAACCCCGATGCCCAGGTCATCGCCGCTGGCCTTGACGTGCAGGTGGCGAGGCTGGGTCGCATCGCTGGTGGGATAGCCACCGGAGGTGACGATCTCGAACCGGCCCTCGCTGATCCGGACCACCCAGAGGCCATAGCCGCTCGGGCTCTCGATTTGCATGAGGTAGTAGTAGTTGAGCTTGTCCTGCACATGCCAGGCCACGCCGGCCCCGAAGCCTTCCAGCTGGGCCTCGATGTCGTAATCCTTGCCCCAGGTGCCCTCGCGGACGGCCAGGTTCAGGTAATCGCCGGTGGCGGGAGACAGGCTGGCATCGCCGCTGCCCAGGGCGAAGCGGCCGCGATAGACCTGCCAGGTCGGCGTGGCAGGGGCAGGCCAGTCAACCCGACGGACCTGAACGTCATCAAACACGATGCCGCTCTGGCCGGCGAGCAGTAATTCCGGGGAAAGAGCCAACGGACCCCGCTTCCGCTGGAAGCCGGCAAAGCGGTAAACGCAACCTCGGACTGCCGGTCGGCCCTGCAGGTCTCCGAGAATCTATCCCACAGGAAACAGCGAGGAGGCGAAAAAAGGCCGGCGAGCCTGGGGGCCGCCGGCCTGGAGTGTTTAAGGTTGTCCGTTGCGGTTCGATTTTAAAGGCACTGGAGTGAGTCTGTACCCTTATCTTGTTTCGAGGCAATTCCATCAACGGACACTATGTTTATAGCGTGGTTGGGCAGAAGATGCAAGGGATAGTGGAACGTCAACTTTCGTTTGGCAGGATGGTCGCCACCGGAAGGTCTTGGGCGACTGCCCCGGCTTCGCTGAACGACGCTACGCCATGGCAAGCCCAGACAACCACGGCGCGGCCTGAAGGCCGGACTACGAACTAAGACAACAACACGCGGCTCGCAAGCGAGCCGGCTAAATGGTCCGTCCACCTTTCCTTCCAGGGGTTATCGGGAGCCGAGGGAAGGGGTGTGTTGGCCGGGTCTGGCCTTGCGGGTATACTCGTCGGCTGGATAGGCCCGGGTAAGAAGTGGGCCAGGCCTGGAAGGTGTTGGCGGAGTCTTGGTGAATCATCCGCGCCGGCGTGCGGCATGCATGCCGCGGCGCACTATCCTTTCGATCCGACCGATCAAGACGTCCTGGCACAGGAGAGATCTATGCTGCTCTACGGAGTCCGGTTCCTGTTTGCCGTGCTGGTGCTGGCGCTGATCTGGGCGTACATCACCGAAACGGGCATCAACGAGGGTATGATCCCGCTGTGGTTGATCAGCGGGGGCATCAGCCTGTCGGCGATCGTGATGTTGATCGAGTGGGTCCTGCCGCGCAAGAGCCTGCGGGCGCTGGGGGGGCTGTTCTTCGGGTTGATGGTCGGGCTGGTCGTCGGCTATGCGCTGAGCCTGGTGGTGGACCTGATCGCCCTGACGATGATACCGCAGTACTGGCCCTCGACGGCGCGGCCGGTCACGATCAACGCCATCAAGATGCTGGGGGGCCTGATCAGCGTGTACTTCTGCGTGAGTTTCGTCCTGCAGACCAAGGACGACTTCCGGTTCATCATTCCGTACGTGGAGTTCAGCAAGCAGGCGAAGGGGGCACGGCCTATCCTGCTGGACACCAGCACGATCATCGACGGGCGGATCGCGGACGTGTGCAGCACGGGGATTTTCGATGCGACGCTGATCGTGCCGCGTTTCGTGCTGACGGAGTTGCAGACGATCGCGGACAGCAGCGACCGGCTGAAGCGCAACCGCGGGCGGCGGGGGCTGGACATACTGAACCAACTGCAGCGAAACGAGAAGGTGGACGTCGAGATCGTGGAGCCGCGCTGGAGCCGCAAGGAGCAGGCCG
>JANYLN010000338.1 GCA_025357795.1 Planctomycetota bacterium | reverse complement strand
GACGACGATCCGGACTTCGTGTGCGCCCACCAGCTGGCGCTGGAGCGGGCGGACTTCCGCGTCGCTACGGCCTCCAGCGGCACCGAGGCCCTCGAGCGGCTGGTCCAAGGCGGGATCGACCTGGTCGTGCTGGACGTGATGATGGAACGCGACACCGAAGGCATCGAGGTCTGCTACGCCATGCGGCAGCACCCGGACATGCGGACGATCCCGGTCCTGATGGTGAGCAGCATCGAGCGCGAGGGGCACGCCGCCTTCAACCCCGATACCGACCGCAGCTGCATGATGTGCGATGACTTCGCCCGCAAGCCGGTCGCCCCGGCCGAACTGGTCCAGCGGGTCACCAATCTTCTTCTGAAGAAAAAGGGCAAGGCGTAGCGGCGGCGCGGGGCCGGGCCGTGTGTCCGGGGTGCCGTGCGGTCAGATTGGAAACGATATGCCGTGGCTTGGACTCCAGGAAGCTCTGCTGCGAAGCCGGACGATGGCCGAGCGGGTGCAGTGGCTGATCCGGCTACGCTGGCTCGCGGCGGTCGGCGTGCTGACGGTGGGCCTGGCGGCCCGATACCTCACCCCGGTGCGGTTCGATTTCCGGTGCGTGCTGATCGTTGCGGGGGCCATCGCGCTGTACAACGCCGCCCTGTATCTGCTGGCCAGCCGGCGGGTCTGGGACAAGGCCCCCGAACAGGCGATCCCGGCGTCGCGCATGGTCATCCACCTGCAGATCATCGCGGACCTGGTCTGCCTGATGATCCTGGTGCAGTGCACGGGCGGGCTGATCAACCCGTTCATCGTGTTCATGGTCTTTCACATGGGCATCGCGGGGATCATGCTGCCCCGGCCCGACGCATTGCTGCAGGCCTGCATCGGGAGCCTCCTGCTGGGGATTGTGGCGCTGCTGGACGTGCAGGTGCCGTCGTTGCGCGGGCAACTGCTCGGCTACCCGCTGGAGGTGCAGGTCGACGGCTTGCCGATCGCCTCGCACCCGCTGTACGTGATGGTGATCTGGCTGGTTCTGACTGTAACGTTCTTCCTGACGGTCTACTTCGCCAGCGGCATCAGTCAGCAGCTCGACGAGGCCTACCGCGAGCTGTCGGTGGCCTACGAGGAACTGCACAAGCGTGAGGCCGCCAAGAGCCAGTTCATGCGAGTCGTCGCCCACGAGATGCGCAGCCCCCTGGCGGCGGTGACGAGCCTCGTCGAACTGCTCGACAGCGAGGAGCCGGCGGACACGGTCAGCCAGCAGGTGCATCGGCGGGTCCGGGCCCGCTGCGACGCGATGATGGACATGGTCGACGACCTGCTGCGACTGGCGCACGTGCGGGCAGGCGGGGAACTGGGCGGGGTGCCGGAGACGCTCGACGTCGGCCAGGTGATCCAGGCGACCTGCGCGGAGTTCGACGAGGAGGCCTCCGGCAAGGGAGTGCGCCTGGAGGCGGACATCCGCGGCGTGGCCGGTGCGACGGTCGTGGCGGTGCGGCGGGACCTGCGCGACCTGGTCGCCAACCTGATCGGCAACGCGATCAAATACACCCCGACCGGCGGCTCGGTCCGCGTGACGGCCTGCCGGGAGGATTCGCAGGTCCTTCTGCGGGTGTCGGACACGGGCATCGGGATCCCGCAGGGCGAGCAGGACCGGCTCTTTGCCGAGTTTTTCCGCGCCAGCAACGCCAAGCGGGTGGCCGCGCACTCCAGCGGGTTGGGGCTGAGCATCATCAAGAGCATCGTCGAGAAGATCGGCGGCCAGATCCGCTTCGAGAGCCGCGAGGGAGAGGGCACGACCTTCGAGGTCCGGTTTCCGGAAGGCCGGCCGGGACAATAGAACGGAGTGCGGAGAATTGAGTAACGGCTGGGCAGCGCTTTGCACGAAACGCTCGGCGTATATAATCTGCGACTGCCTCGGCGGCAGTGCCCTGAGGCATTGCTGGCGACATTAATGTGACTTCGACCGAAGGAGACGGGCCGTGGCGAAGCTGTACGAGGACATTACGCAGACGATCGGGCATACCCCCCTGGTGCGCATCCGGCGGATCATCCAGTCGATGGCGAAGGTCTACGCCAAGCTCGAATTCTTCAACCCGCTGTCCAGCGTCAAGGACCGCATCGGCGTGGCGATGATCGAGGCGGCCGAGCACGCCGGCAAACTCCGCAAGGACACCCTCATCGTCGAGCCGACCAGCGGCAACACGGGCATCGCCTTGGCGTTCGCCTGTGCCGCCAAGGGCTACCACCTTGTGCTGACCATGCCCGATACCTTCAGCGTCGAGCGGCGTTCCCTACTGAAGGCCCTGGGGGCGAAGGTCGTCCTTACTCCCGGCGCCGAGGGCATGCCCGGGGCGATCCGCAAGGCCGAGGAGATCGTCAAGGAGACGCCCGGGGCCTTCATGCCCCAGCAGTTCAACAACCCCGCCAACCCGGAGATCCACCGCAAGACCACGGCCGAGGAGATCTGGAACGACACCGACGGCCAGGCCGACATCCTGATCGCCGGTGTCGGCACGGGCGGTACGATCACCGGCGTGGGCGAGGTCCTCAAGCAGCGCAAGGCGACCTTCACGTGTATCGCGGTCGAGCCCGAGGAAAGCGCCGTGATCACCCAGGCCAAGGCAGGCCAGAAACTTCAGCCGGGTGCGCACAAGATCCAGGGCATCGGGGCGGGCTTTATCCCCGAGGTGCTGGACCTGGCGGTGATCGACGAGGTGGTCCGTATCCGCAGCCAGGACTCATTCGCCTGGGCCCGCCGAGCCGCCAAGGAGGAGGGCATCCTCTGCGGCATCAGCAGCGGGGCCGCCCTGGCCGCCGCCAATCAGGTCGCCCAGCGGCCCGAGAGCGCCGGCAAGATGATCATCGTGATCCTGCCCAGCGGCGGCGAGCGGTACCTATCCACGGCGCTGTTTGAAGAGGTCTAATACACACTCCGTCTGGTATTGTCCGATGCGCCATGCGGCAATTGCCCGGTTCTCGGCATTTTATGAGCATCTGCCGGATCGGATCGGACACCATCAACCGGAGTGTGAATAAGGGCGTGTGACACGCCTGCTGACGGGCGCCAAAGAACAACACAGGCGCCAGCCGAGAAAGAACGCGTTCCAGGGCCCGGGCTTGCAGCCTGCGTCCTTGCGGCCGCGTTGTTTCCACCCCTTCACAGTCCGGTCCTTTTTCCCTGCATACCATAGGGTAGTCGCTGCCGCGAGGTTTCCCGCGGTTAGCATGGCACCTCCGTTTCTTGTACCGGGCGGATCGCAGAGCAGGGGGCGTCTGATGAACAGGATGGAACGCGTAAGGGCGGTGCTGACGGGGCGGGTCCCGGATCGGCCGCCGGTGAGTTTCTGGTACCATTTCCCCGGCGAGCAGGTCTCGGGCAAAGCCGCGATCGATACGCACCTGGGGCACCTGGAGCGGTTCGACCTCGATTTTCTGAAGGTCATGAACGATAACGGCTACCCCCGCGACACAGGTCTGATCGAGAAGATCGACGACCTGAAGGACCTGCAGGTCCACGGCCCGGATGCCCCGCAGTTCGCCGACCAGTTGGGCGTGATCGAAGGGCTGGCCGGGCCGCTCAAGGGCCGGGTGCTCTTTGCCACGACGGTCTTCAACGCCTGGGCGGTCTTACGCGGGCTGCTCGAGCCGCCGAAACTGCGGCACGGTCCGCCGATCCTCGTGCCGGACCAGGATCCCCGCGATTGGCGCCTCAACGACTTGCTCAAGGCGGACCGTAGGGCGGTTGGCGAAGCGCTGCAGAAGATCGGGCGGTCGCTGGCGGACTTCGCCCGAGCCTGCATCGAGGCCGGGGCTGATGGGATCTTCCTGTCGGTCCGCGACGACTGGGTCGATACCGAGCAGAACGGCCCCGGTACCTACGACGAACTGGTCGCCGAGACGGACCGAATGATCCTGGAGGCTGCCGGGGCCGGGACGTTCAACATGCTGCACGCGTGCGGCAAGCCGCTCAACTTCAAGCGGTTCGCCGAGTACCCGAACGTCCAGGTGATCCACTGGGCGGACCGGGCGAGCGGCCCGAGTATTGCCGAGGTCAAGGATTGGGTGAAGCCTGCAATCGCCGCGGGGGTGGATAATCTCAGCACCTTGCCCAGGGGCACCCCCGACGACGTCCGCCGGGAGGTCCGCGATGCCTTGGGTCAGGCCGGGGCCAGGCCGATCCTGGTGACCCCTGGCTGCACGTATGACCCGGATACCGTGCCCGAGGCCAATCTTCGTGCCATGGTCGAAGCGGTCCGCGGCAGCGAGTCCCCCAGGCGCTGACACCCCTGGCAACGGCAGCTGATTTGCGGTCTAATGCACAGGCTGTTTGCTGGCGAACAACGGGCAGTGCAAGGAGAGACAATCTTGGAGCAGACGCTCATCATTCTCAAGCCCGACGCGGTGCAACGCAGGCTCATCGGTAAGATCCTCCAGCGGTTCGAGGACAAGGGCCTGCGAATCGCCGCGATGAAGTTCATGCGGATCTCGCGGCCATTGGCCGAGCGGCACTACGAGGTCCACAAGGGCAAGCCGTTCTACCCGGGCCTGATCGAGTACATCACCAGCGGACCGGTGATCGTGATGGTTCTGGCCGGTCCGCAGATCGTCGCCGTCACCCGCAAGATGATGGGCAAGACCTTCGGCTTCGAGGCCGAGCCCGGCACGATCCGCGGGGACTTCGGCATCAGCCGGACGCTCAACCTCGTCCACGGCAGCGACGCCCCGGAGACCGCCCAGAAGGAGATCTCGCTGTACTTCTCCAAGGACGAGATGGTCGAGTTCGCCATGTGCGACGAGCCGTGGTCGATCCAGAAGGAAAACGTCTAGGCATGACCGGAAAGCAAGCATCCGAACGCGGCATCGGCGGCGCGGCCGAGACAGCGCAGATGCTGGGGAAGGTCGAGCAGTTGCGCGACCAGATCCGGCGCCACGACTACCTGTACTATATCGAAGCCAGGCCCGAGATCTCCGACCGCGACTACGACCTGCTGCTGGATGAACTGCGCCAACTCGAGCAGCAGTACCCGCCGCTGGTCACGCCGGATTCGCCCACCCAGCGGGTAGGAGGTGCGCCGCTGGCCGACTTCAAGCCCGTCCGGCACAGCGTGCCGATGCTCTCGATCGACAACACCTACAGCGAGCAGGACCTGCTGGACTTCGACGAGCGGGTCCGCAACAGCTTGGGCGTCAAGGGCGTCACCTATGTGCTCGAGCCGAAGGTCGACGGCGTGGCGGTTTCGCTCCGCTACGAGAAGGGCGTGTTCGTAAGAGGGGCTACCCGCGGCGATGGCGAGATCGGCGACGACATCACCGAGAACCTGCGGACGATCAAGTCGATCCCGCTTCGCCTGCACGGCAAGGATATCCCCGACGTCCTCGAGCCGCGGGGCGAGGTCTATTGGCCCCACAAGGACTTCGAGGCGTTCAACCGCAAGCGGGAAGAGGAGGGCGAGCCGCTCTTTGCCAATCCCCGAAACGCCACGGCTGGCACGCTCAAGCAGCTCGATTCCAGGATCGTCGCCAAGCGTCCCCTTCGCTTTGTCGCCCACGGGTTCGGCGAGATTACACCGTTCAAGTGCAAGCGGCACCACGAGATCATGGATGCCCTGGGCAAGTGGGGTGTGCCGATCTTCCCGCACATCCAGCCGGTCGAGGGGATCGAGCAGGCAATCGAGATCATCCGCGCGTGGAAGACCAAACGCGAGAAGAGCGACTACGCCACCGACGGTATGGTCCTCAAGGTCGATCGGCTGGACTGGCGCGATGACTTGGGCAAGACGAGTCGCTACCCGCGCTGGACGGTCGCCTTCAAGTACGAGCCGGACCGCGCCTGGACGAAGCTGCAGGACGTCAAGGTGCAGGTCGGCAAGCTCGGCACGCTCACGCCCGTCGCGGTGCTCGAGCCCGTGCTGCTGGCGGGCACGACGGTCAGCCGGGCGACCCTGCACAACTACGAGCAGATCGAGCGGCTGGAGGTGATGATCGGCGATACCGTCGCGGTCGAAAAGGCCGGCGAGATCATCCCGCAGGTCGTCCTGGTCGACAAGGACAAGCGGCCCAAGGACGCCAAGGCAATCGAACGGCCGACCAAGTGCCCCGAGTGTGGCGGCCCGGTCTCGGCTGGCGAGGACGAGGCCGTCTGCATTCGCTGCATGAATTTCGAGTGCCCCGCCCAGTTCAAGGAACGGCTGCGGTCCTTCGCGGGACGCAACCAGATGGACATCGAGGGCCTTGGCCCGGCCCGGATCAAGCAATTGGTCGACAGCGGCCTTGTCAAGGAAGTGGGCGATATCTACCGCCTGCACGAGCCCGACCGGCTGGGTCGGCTGCTGCAACTCGAACGCGCCGGCGAGACGAGCGTGGATAACCTACTCAAGGCGATCGAGGAGAGCAAGGCCCGGCCGCTGCACCGGTTGCTGGCGGGCCTGGCGATCCCGCACGTCGGCGTGCACGTGGCGGACGTGCTGACTCGGCACTTTGGTGACATCGACGCTCTCATGGCGGCCAGCCAAGAGGCCCTCGAAGGGGTCAACGGTGTCGGGGCGGTTGTGGCGGAGTCGGTGCACAAGTTTTTCCATTCCAACGCCGGTCGCCACATCATCCAGGAACTGCGGGACGTCGGCGTGAGCATGGCCGATACCCGCCGCAAGGCCGCTGGCGGGGGTGAGGCGCCCCTGGCCGGTAAGAGCATCGTCGTGACCGGCACGCTGCCGACGCTCGGCCGCAAGGAGATCGAGGAGCTGATCCGCGACATGGGTGGCCAGGCGACCTCGAGCGTCAGCCGCAAGACGAGTTTTGTCGTCGCAGGCGAGGAGGCCGGCAGCAAGCTCGATAAGGCCAAATCCCTCGGCGTCGAGGTGATCGACGAAGCGGAGTTCCTCAAGCGGATCGGGCGGAAGTGACAGGCAAGCCCCGGCGCTACGTCCCGCCGACTGATTTGATCAGCACACCGATCAGCGTCCCGCCGACCACCAGCCAGGACCGGAATGGGTAGCCTTTGTCTTTGCCGTTACCCGGAACCCCGACCCCGGAATCCGGAACCCGGTCTTTCCTGCTTTGCCAGCGGGTCCTTGAGCAGCGGCTTGTAGCGATCGAGCCACTCTCGCAATCGGCTGGCCAGGGGCTTCGTCGTCGCGCCGCGGGGGGACCCGGCCGCGGCTGCGGCAATGAGGCGCACCAGGCCCAGCCAATCCTCGCGATCGATGTACTCGACGGCGATCTTCCCGCGCTTCGTATTGCGGTTGTGGTAATTGCCCAGCGGTACGCACAATCCCGAGGCCCGGTAGCCCGCGGCGCGGAAGACCGACGCCTCGCACATGTCTCCCGGCATGAGCTTGCGCTGCCAGGCGAAGTTCTTGTCTGCGTCCGCGATCTGCCCGGCCAGCCGGCAGAGCCAGTCGCTCAGGTCAGGATCGAAGATGCTGGCGCGGTCGCCGATGCGCACGACGGGCCCCGCCTGTTGCGGTGCCTCGGGTTGTGCCTGACTGCATTCGATCGAAAGGAATGCTGCCCCAGCCGGCAGCAGGTGTGCGAACGCCGCGGCCGACGCCCCGATCAGACCCGCCTCTTCCGCTCGCGTGACCAGCACCGCCGCATTGTGCCGCACCGACCCTTCGGCCAGCACGTCGAACGCCGCGAGGGCCGCCGCCAACCCGGCGACATCATCGCAGCCCAAGGCCTCGATCCGCCGATCCTTCTCGCGAAAGGCCGGCAGATCCCACCCGCCCGGGCAGCCGGCCGGCACATCCTGGCGAACCTCCACCAGCACCTGCTGCACGCGCTGGCGGAGGTCCGTCGTGTCGATGACGATCTCGCGGATCACGCCGCGGACGGGGCGCCCCTCGGGCGGATGAAATCGCACGCGCGTGCCGACGAAGTACTCGTTCTCGACCCCGCCGTGCCAGTCCGCCAGCAATTGCCCCTTGCCCTGCATCGTCCGGGCGATAAAGCCGGGATGGTCCGCGTGGGCAACGATCACCAGCGGCCGGCGAGGCAGCGTCTTGCCCCGGCTCAGCAGCAGGTTGCCGAAGAGGTCCGCCCGGCAGTGGAGTTTGCGGACGCGGGCGAACTCCTGCACGAAGGCGAGCACGTGCTGTTCGACGAACGGGGCCGTCGGCAGCGAAAGGAGGCTCTCCAGCAAGTCCATGCAGTGGTGCCGGCGGGGCTTGGACATCGGTTGCAGGACGATATCGGGCAGACGGGTCGGGGCCAAGGCTTTCTCCTGTACACAAGGCCGTCTTTTACCGGGCCAAC
>JANYLN010000281.1 GCA_025357795.1 Planctomycetota bacterium | reverse complement strand
TCCCGGTCCTGGCACCGGCCAATGCCCCCACGGCCCGCTCGCCTCTGCCCCGCGACATCTTCGCCGTCGATCTGCGACGCTTTCCGAAACTCGGCAGCAAGTCCCCCGAAGAACTCGTCGAACTCCCCCAGGCCGATCCGTCCAGGACGCAGGAGTTGCGCCAGGCCGAACTAAAACGCCAGGTCGCCGCCCTCCGCCTCGAAGGCACGGTAACCGGCCCCGCCAGCGCCGCGTTCATCAACGGAACCTGCCTGGCCCAGGGCGCCAGCTACCGCGGCTTCAAGGTAGTGCAAGTGACCGAGCAGTCCGTGCAGTTGGAACGCGAGGGTATCCAACTGGAGCTCCGTATGCCGGACTAAATACAAGTTTTGCTGTAGCTGCTGTTGGGGCCGTTGTTGTTGTACGCCGTTGCTGCGGTCGTCGCTGTTACTGGCAACTGCCAACGGTCGTCTAGATCTGATTCTGTTTATGTGTAGCGTCAGGCATGAGCGCTGGGTGCCGATGGTCCTGCGCTGTTACAGGACCATGCTGTCGCTCCCGCTAGAGATAATCGGAAAACGCTCTAACAATCGTCGTTCAAGGCAAGAGGCCAACGAGGTCGCTTCCATGAGATCAGGTTCAAGTGATAGAACACGCATAACCGTGCTGGCGGTCCTGCTGCTGGTTGGGCCCCTCCTGGCCACCGTGTCCGCCGCCGTCGACAGCCCGCTCGCCGCCGCCTCCCAGCCGGCTCTCGACCCGCCGGAGGTCGCCCCCGCCCCCGAGGAGCCCGTCGTGACCCGCGTGCCAGGCGGCCGGATCGACCTCCATGTCCGCCGCCTCGACGTCGCCTCCGCCCTGATCCAGCTCCGTCGCCTCGAGCGCCGCAACATCGTGATCAGCCCCAGCGTTACCGGCACGATCTCGCTCGATCTCTACGGCGTGACCTTCGAGGAGGCCCTCGACGCCGTCCTCCGCTCCGCCAACCTCGTCGCCCACCAGGACGGCGCGTTCACCTACGTTTGCTCCCAGGCCGAGGCCACCGAACGCTTCACCCCTCGCCGCGCCGTCGCCAGCCGCGTCTTCAAACTCTCCTACGCTAACGCCGACGAGGTCATGAAACTCCTGCAGCCCCTGCTCAGCAAGGATGGCAAACTCTCCGCCACCATCGCTACCCAGAAGGGGGTCCACGCCGACAAGGAAGCCGCCGGCGGCAACGACTACGCCGCCTCCGACATCGTGGTGGTTGTCGATTACCCGGAGAACATCGAACGCATGCAGGCCGTCGTCGCCGGCGTGGACGTCCGGCCTCGCCAGGTCCTCATCGAAGCCACCATCCTTGCCGCAACGCTCATGGACGACAACAGCCTCGGTGTGGACTTCACCGCCCTGTGCGGCGTTGACTTCAAGGCCATCGGCGCCACCAGCACCGCCGGCCAGTCCGTTACGCTCGGTGACGTCCCCGCCGGGCAACTCGACCGTAGCACCACCTCCGCCGTTACCCAGTTCACCAACGGGTTACCACAGGGCGGCTTGCGGGTGGGCTATCTGAAAAACGGCATCGGCGTCTTCGTCCAGGCCCTCGAACAGGTCACCGACACCGTCGTGCTCGCCAACCCCAAGGTCATGGTCCTGAACAAACAGCGAGGCGAAGTGATGGTAGGCCGCCGCGATGGCTACCGCACTACGATCACCACCGAGACCACCACCATTGAAAACGTGCAGTTCCTCGAAACCGGCACCAAGCTCGTCTTCCGGCCCTTCATCGGTAACGACGGATACGTCCGCCTCGAAGTCCACCCCGAAGACTCCACAGGCGGTCTCACCGAGGCCGGCTTGCCCTTCGAGGAAACCGCCGAGGTCACCACCAACATCGTCGTCAAGGACGGCGCCACTATCGTCATAGGCGGCCTCTTCCGCGACAGCACCCGCGTACGCCGCGGCCAGGTGCCGCTGCTAGGCGAGATCCCCGGCCTCGGCGCTGCCTTCCGCCGCACCCGCGACGAGGCCCTCAAGCAAGAGGTGATCATCCTGCTCACCCCCCACGTCGTGGACGACCCCGCCCAGGACAAGCACTCCCAGGAACTGCTCCAGGACGCCGAACGCCTCCGCGTCGGCCTCCGCCAGGGCCTCCAGTGGCATGGCCGCGAACGCCTCGCCCAGTCCTACTATCGCGCCGCCACCAACCATCTCCGCGCTGGCCACCGCACCCTCGCCCTCTGGGAGGTCGATGCCGCCATCGGGCTGCAGCCCACCTTCCTCGATGCGATCAGGCTGCGCGAACGCATCCTCGAAAAGGAAATGACCGAGCCCGCCGGCTCCGCGATCAAGGATCTGGTCTTGAAACGCATCCGCGGCCCCCAGCCGCCCGCCTCCGCCAGCCAGGAGGACAGATCGTGAGAACGCACTACCGCCGAATCCTGACGCTGGCCGCGTCGATCCTTCTGATCTTCGCCTCCGGCTGCGTCTCCTCCAAGCAGGAGGCCCGTAAGCAGGCCGTCGCCCACTGGAACCAGGTCCGCTCCGGCGTGACCCTGCAGATGGCCGAGCAGCAGCTCCGCCAGGGCCAGGCCGACCGAGCCCGCGACTCCGTGCAGGAGGCCCTGCACGCCAGCCCGGACGACCCGCAGCTCCACCTGCTGCTGGCTCGCGTGCTCTTCGAACTCCGCGACTTGAGCGCCGCCCAGGCCTCCCTCTCCCGCGCCAAGGCCCTCGCCTCCGACTTGCCCGAGGTCGATTACTGGCAGGGCGTCCTCGCCCAGGCCGCCGGCCAGTGGGACGAGGCCCACGCCGCCTACCAGGCCGCCTCCGCCAGGAGACAGGATTCCGCCGAATGCCTCTGCGCCCTGCTCGAAGCCAAACTCGCCCTCGGCCATCCGCGGGAGGCCCTCGATCTGGCCGCCAGCCGCTTCCGTGACTTCCCGCGAGAGGCCCGCCTCCGCGCCCTCGCAGGCAGCGCCGCCACCCAGCTCGGCGATCTTGCCCGCGCCGAGGAACTCTACGAACAAGCCGCCGACCTCGACCCAACCGGCGACGAGGCCCCCGCTGCCCTCGCCCAGGTCCTCTGCCTGGCCGGCAAGTACGAACAGGCCGCCGTCCTCTTGGAGGGCCTGCAGGCCCGCGAAGCCCGCAAGGACCTCCGGCCCATGCTCGCCGCCTGTCACCTCGCCTGCGGCCGCTACGAAAAGGCCCAGGACCTCTACGAAGCCTGCCTCGCCGACGACCCCGATAAGGTCTCCATCCAGTTGCGCGCAAACGAGGCCAGGCTCCTGGCAGGTCGCATCTCTCAGGCCCGCCAGGAACTGCAGACCCTCCTGCAACGCCGGCCCAACGACTCGCAAGGCTGGCAACTGCTGGGCCACGCCCTCGCCCTGGAAGGCGACTTCGACCAGGCCCGCCGTGCCTACACCCAATCCGTTGCCTGCGGCGGTAGCGCCGAGCAACTCCAGGAGTACATCCGCGCGATCGATCTGCGCAGCCCCCTGTCCGCCGCCGCGGCCGTCACGCCGGCAATGACCATGGACACCCGTGCTGTTACGAGGATAGATGATGCCCCCGCTCGTTAGACGAAACCTCTGCATCTTGCTGGTCCTGTTGGCGGTCTGTGCGGCCCTGGGTGGCCTGCTGCTGGCCGCGCCCATGCTACGCCTCGCCGCCCCCGTGCTGGTCGCTGCCCGCGCGGCGCTGGTCGCACTGCTCCTCGCGGCCATCGGCCTGGCGCTCGCCGGCGGCAAGGGCCTGAAACGCTCCTATGCCGAGATCGCCTCCGTCCTGGCCGTCCTGGCCGCCCAGGAAGGTGCCGGCCCCGCGCCCGACGTCGACGGCCTTGACCCCGAGGTCGTCAGCCCCGCCGTGTACGAGCCGCTCTCGACCATCGGCGAGCGGATCAACACCCTCACCCGTCAGCGCGACGAGCAGAAACTCGCAGGCCGCCTCTCGCAGAAGCGCAGCCGCCACCTCGAAGCCGTCCTCCGCGGCCTGCCCGACGCCGCCATCGTCACCGACGCCATGGACCGCATCGTCCTGCTCAACCAGGCCGCCTTCCGTCTGCTCCGCCTGCCCGCCGTTGACGTCAAGGCCATGGCCCTGACCGACTGCATCCCCGACCGCGCGCTGTGCGACCTCCTCCGCGGCGCGCACGCCCTGCCGGCCTGCCGCGAGGTCGAGCACTGCGTCGAGGATGAGGACGGCAAGCGGCTCTTCTCCGTCACGATCGCCCCGCTGGTCGGCCAGTCCCCTGAGGACCACTGCGGCGCCGTCGCGCTGCTGCACGACGTAACCCGCGAACGCACCGCCGCCCGCATGAAGACCGAATTCGTCGCCGACGCCTCCCACGAACTTCGCACCCCGCTGGGCGGCATCAAGGCCTACCTCGAGATGCTCATCGACGGCGAGGTCAAGGACGACGAGACCCGCACCCGCTTCTACCGGGTCATGCAAGGCGAGGTCGATCGCTTGAGCAACCTCGTCGACAACATCCTCAATATCGCCCGTATCGAGGCCGGCATCGTCAAGATCGTCAAGCAGAACGTCCCGCTGACCGCCATCGTCCAGGAGGTCGTCGAGGCCATGCAGCCCCAGGCCCGCACCGTCGGCATCCGCCTCGAACACGACGTGCTGCCCCTCTTCTTCCACGTGTACGCCGATCACGAGATGCTCCGCCGCGCCGTCTTCAACCTGGTCTCCAACGCCCTGAAATACACCCCGGCCGGCGGCTCCGTCTCCGTCCGGATGCACGTGGATGAGGCCACCGGCAACGTGACCGTCGATGTGTCCGATACCGGCGTCGGCATAGACGAACAGGATTTGCCACGCCTGTTCCAGAAATTTTTCCGCGTCGAAAGCAGCAAGAAGATGGCCAAGGGCACCGGCCTCGGTTTGGTGCTGGTCAAGGAAGTCGTCGAAAGTCTCCACGGCGGCCGCGTCGCTGTGACCTCGACCATCGGCAAGGGCTCGACCTTCTCCATGACCCTGCCCCTGGTTGCCGAAAAGCAGCCGGTCCTGGCTACCGCCTAGCGCCCCGGCCATCGTTCGCTGTGCCGGCTTCCGCCGGGCCGTTGTTGTGGCTGTTGTTGTTGCCGTCAGTCTTACAAGGAGTAACCGATGCCAGCTGCCAGGGTACTCGTGGTCGATGATGAGGTCCAGTACGTTGACGTCGTGGCCTTCAAGTTCCGCAACGCCGGGCTCGATGTCCTGACCGCACGCGATGGGCTGGAGGCCCTCCAGCTCGCCCTGCGCGAGCGGCCTGCCGCGATCGTTTCGGATTACCAGATGCCCGACCTCAACGGTATGGAACTCTGCCGCCAACTCCGTGCCGACCCTCGGACCGCCTCCGTTCCGTTCATCCTCCTGACGGCCTACGGGCTCGAAATCGAGGATGCCGGCCTCAGCGAGTCGGGCATCTCGGCTGTCATGAGCAAGCCCTTCAGCCCCCGTGAACTGCTTGCCCGCATGACCGAACTGCTGAACGTGCCGCAACCTGTGGCGCCCCCCACGGAGCGTGTGTGATATGCTAACCCAGCAAGATAACGCGCGGCGCCCATCCTTCGACTGCCTCGACTTCGGCCGCCTCCGCCGGCTCCTGGCCGACCTCGCCCTGCAGGTTGGGTACTTGCTGCCTGGCCGCGACGAGATCAGCGGCTTCGATCTCGACGCGCTGCCCTGCCGCCACGCCTCCGCCACAGGCCGGCACTGCCAGCCGTTCCTGCTGCAACTGGCCCGCGATGCCCAGGCCGACCCCGCCGTCCAGTGCCGCGCCTGCCTGTCCGGGGCCTTCACCCTCGCCGTCCGTCTCGATGACGCCGGCGACAGCCCCGTGATCCTCGCCTGCGGCCTGACCCAGGCACTGCCCGCCTCGCAGGAGGCCCGCAACCGGCTCCGCGCCCTCCAGCTCGACGGGATCGACCTTCTCTCCCCGTCGGCAGAGTCCGCTCCCTATCGCCCCGACGACCCCGTCTGGCTCGCGGCCGCCTTCGCCCGCATCGCCCGCGACTGGTACGCCCACGCTGGCGAGCACGCTCGCGAGGTCGAGATCCTCTCCCAGAGTCTCGCCGATACCTACGAGGAACTCAGCGCCAACTACCGCCTCAGCCAGTCGATGAACCTGACCGCCACCCCCGGCGAGTACCTCCAGGAACTCGCCGAGGAACTCCGCGATCTCCTCGTCGCCGACGCCGTCGTCATCTCCCTCTTGCCCCAGCCAGCCTCCCCGTCCGGCGCCGCCGACGCCGTGACCATCGTCGTGGGCCGGCCCCCCGTCCCGGCCGACAGGATCCTCTCATCCGTTGACATGGACAAACTCGCCAAACGCGGCTATCAGGTCCTCTCGGTCGCCGCCGATGGCCTCCCCGTCGCCACAGGCCAGGCCGCCGCCCAGGTCCTGCTCACGCCGATCGCCCGCAACGAGCGCCGCCTCGGTTTCGTCGCCGCCTGGCGCGCTGGCGCCGCCCGCCAGGTCAGCAACATCGACGTCACCCGCATCTCCTCGATCGCCCGCAGCGCCGCCGTCGTCCTGGAAAACTTCCGCCTGTACGACAACCAGCGGCAGCTCTTCCTCGGTACCGTCCGGGCGCTCACGCGCAGCATCGACGCCAAAGACCCCTACACCTGCGGCCACTCCGAACGCGTCGCCGTTCTCAGCCGCCGGATCGTCTTGCAACTCGGCGGCACCGGCCCCCAGGCCGAACGCGTCTACCTCTGCGGCCTCCTGCACGACATCGGCAAAATCGGCGTGCCCGAGTTCGTCCTGCGCAAGCCCGGCCGCCTGACCGAAGAGGAATTCGCCAAGATCAAACGCCACCCCGTCGTCGGCGCCACCATCCTCGATGGCATTCACGAACTCGGCGACGTCGTGCCCGGTGTCGTCCACCACCACGAACGCTACGACGGCCGCGGCTACCCCCACGGCCTGAAGGGGCCCGAGATCCCCTTCTACGCCCGCGTCCTGACCGTTGCCGATACCTTCGACGCCATGACCTCCGCCCGGCCCTACCGCAAGGCCCTCTCCGTGCAGGTCGCCGTCGACGAACTCCACCGCCACGCCGGCGCCCAGTTCGATCCCGCCATCGTCGAGGCCTTCCTCCAACTGGGCCCCCAGGCCGTCTTCGACGAACTCAGCCAGATCCACAGCGGCTACCGGCCCTCCTCCACCGAACCGGCCCTGGCCAGTGGAGGCGATGTGCGATGAACGTCTTCTGCGAGGACTATGACAATGTCGCCGTCATCGGCATCGATGGCGAACTCTCCGATGACACTCTCGAGGTCTTCCGCGCCACGGCCGAGCGTCGCCTGGGCGAGGGCCGCGTCAACTTCATCGTCAATTTCGAGAAACTCAGCTCGATCGACTCCGCCGGCCTCGAGGCCCTGCTCTGGCTCCAGGAGCAGTGCCGCCACCGCCAGGGCGATCTGAAACTCGCCGGGCTCGACGAGACCGCCAGACAGATCCTGCTGATGACTCGCCTGGACCGCCGCTTCGATGTCCATCCCGGCGTCGTCCAGGCCGTCAAGGGCTTTGCCATACACGGGTGATTCCATGCCAATGCCGGTAATCCGAGAACGCGTGCGCCTGGGCGACGTCCTGGTCGCCAAGGGGATCATCTCCCAGGAGACCCTCCTCGACGCCCTCGCCCGCCAGCGCGAACACCAGCAGCAGGTCCTGCTCGGCGAGGTCCTCGTCGGCATGAACGCCTGCCGCGAGGAGGACATCACCCAGGCCCTCGCCGAGGCCTACGACCTCCCCTTCGTACGCGTCAGCCCTAAACTCGCTGACCCCAAGATCGTCGACGTGCTGCCCCGCGAGTTCCTCGAGCAGTACAACGTCCTGCCGCTGTTCAAGGTCCAGGGCGTCCTCACCGTCGCCGTCGGCGAGCCGACCAACTTCTTCCTCGTCGAGGAGATCGCCTGTCGCGCAGGCTGCCAGGTCCAGGCCGTCGTCAGCCCCGAAGCCGACATCCGCGCGATGCTCCAGTCCCACCTGCCCAGCGCCAACGTCTTCGTCATCGACGAGATCATCGACGACGTCAAGGACGAGGACCTCACCCTCGCCCAGCAGCACGTCGAGGAGATCGGCGACCTCGAACAGGCCGCCACCGACTCCCCCGTCATCAAACTCGTCAACTACCTGCTCTTCCATGCCGTCCGCGAGGGCGCCAGCGATATTCACATGGAGCCCGGCGAACGCACCGTCCGTATCCGCTACCGCGTCGATGGCCAGCTCTACGAGAAGGTCCGCATCCCGATGCACATGCATCCGGCCGTCCTCAGCCGCGTCAAGATCATGGCCGACCTCGACATCGCCGAACGTCGCATGCCCCAGGACGGGTCCATCCACGTCCTCCTGCAGGGCCGCCCCGTCGACCTCCGCGTCTCGACGATCTGCGGCAAGTACGGCGAAAAGGCCGTCATCCGCATCATCGACAACCGGCACCTGCTGATCTCCCTCGAGAAACTCGGCTTCGCCTACGAGACCCTCCGCGAGTTCCGCCTGGAAACCAAAAAGGCCGGCGGCATGGTCCTCGTCAGCGGCCCCACCGGCTCCGGTAAGACCACGACCCTTTACTCCGTACTGCAGGAACTCAATACCGACGAGAAGAACATCTGCACCATCGAGGACCCGATCGAGTTCGCCCTGCCCGCCATCAACCAGTTCCAGGTCCATAGCAAGATCGACCTGACCTTCGCCATCGTCCTGCGCTCCCTGCTCCGCCAGGACCCCGACATCATCATGATCGGCGAGATCCGCGACCAGACCACCGCCACCACTGCCGTCCAGGCCGCCCTGACAGGCCACCTGATGCTCTCGACCCTGCACACCACCGATGCCCCCTCCGCCGTCACGCGCCTGCTGAACCTCGGCATCGAGCCGTACCTCATCGCCGCCGCCCTCAACGGCGTGCTCGCCCAACGCCTCGTCCGCAAGATCTGCCCCAACTGCAAGGAATCCTGCGAGCCCGCCGACCACATCAAACGCCTGATGGCCGACGTCGGCATCGAACTGACCACTACCTACCGTGGCAAGGGCTGCACCAAATGCCGCAAGAGCGGCTTCGCAGGCCGTATCGGCCTGTTTGAACTGCTCATACCCGACAGCGAAATGCGCGACATGATCACCCGCGTGGTCTCGCTATCGGACTTGCGCGACAAAGCCCTGCAGCGCGGCATGATCACCCTCCGCCGCGACGGCTACGCCAAAGTAAAAAGCGGCATCACCACAGTGGAGGAAGTCCTGAGCGCGACCGCCGTCTAAGCCGAATGCTGTTGTGGCCGTGTTCGTTGTTGTTTCCCGCTTGGCGTTCTTGACGCCTTGTTGCGGCAAAGGTTCACAAGGAGTCTCCATGGGCCGTTACGGACAATCAACCGCCTCCGCTCACCAACCGGCTCGCCCGGCCGCCAGGCCCGCGCCCAAGGCGGCTGCCCCCTCGCGCCAGGCCGCTTCGCAAGCCGTCCCCGTCCTGCACCACGCCGATCCCCAGCCCCTGGCTCGCTCGCGCAGCTGGGGTCCCAAACGCGCCATGAGCCGCACCGATACCGTCGAGATCGCCGTGCAGCTCGGTGTTATGCTCGACGCCGGTGTCCCCCTGACCCAGGCCCTCGATGGCCTGCAGGCCCAAGCGGGCAAGCCGCACGTCCGCGATGCCATGCAGGCCGTGCTGGAGGACGTCCGCAGCGGCAGCGACCTGTCCACCGCCGTCGCGCGCTGTCCCTACCCATTCCCGCCCATCTTCTCCCAGCTCCTCCGCGCTGCCGAGGCCAC
This sequence comes from Planctomycetota bacterium, assembly GCA_025357795.1. GTDB lineage: Bacteria > Planctomycetota > Phycisphaerae > UBA1845 > JANYLN01 > JANYLN01. Next base: position 3,104 of record JANYLN010000281.1, on the reverse strand, counting down.
CGGCGCCATGGGCCCCACCCTCGCTCGCGCCGCCGACTACCTCCAGAGCGAGGTCGACACCATCCGCCGCGTCCGCGCCGCCCTGGCCTACCCCGCCGTGATGATGTTCCTCGGCCTGGTGGCCATGGTCGTGATCTTCGGCTTCCTGCTGCCGCGCTTCGAGGTGATGTACGCAGGCCGCCAGGCGATGCTCCCCTTGCCCACCAAGATCGCCCTCGGCATCAGCCATTTCCTCCGCGCCCACTGGATCCTGCTGGCCAGCACCGCCTCCGTGCTGATCGTGGCCATCGTCCTGTACTTCCGCTCCAGTCACGGCCGCATGATGATCGACTGGCTCAAACTGCACTGCCCGCTGATCAACCGTATGTTCCGGCAACTGTACGTCTCCCGCTCCTTCCAGACGATGGGCGCAATGATCCAGGCCGGCGTGACCGTGCCCGAGGCCGTCCGCCTCAGCCGCGACGTCGCCGGCAACCGCTACTTCGTGCAACTCTGGGACCTCGCCGGGGCCAACCTTCAGGCCGGCAAACGCCTCGCCGACCCGCTCTTCGCCACCAACCTCGTCTCCAAGACCGTCGCCCAGCTCGTCGCCACCGGCGAACGCAGCGGCAACCTCGCCATCGTCATGCAGAAGATCGCCGCCCTCTGCGAGCGCGAACTCCAGCACACCATCAAGACCGTCACCAGCCTGCTCGAACCGCTGATGATCGTCATCCTCGGCGGCATGGTAGGCGGCATCGTCATGACGATCCTGCTGCCAGTCTTCCGCATCGCCAGGTCCGTGGGTGGCCACTGAAAGATGATCAACCCATCCCCCCGCGCCGCCCCGTCACATCCTCACCCGTTCCCTGTTCACCCGCGACCGGAAATACTCGATCGTCCGCTCCAGCCCCTCCCGCCGCGTCACCTGTGGCGACCACCCCAGCAGCCGCCGCGCCAGCGAGATATCCGGGCACCGCACATGCGGGTCATCCGCCCGCCCCGGCACCGACTTCAGCGGCGACGCCGACCCCGTCAGCTCCAGGATCTCCTCCGCCACCCGCCGCACCGTCACCTCGTCCGGGTTGCCCAGATTCACCGGCTTCGTGTAATCCGTCGCCGACAGCCGCAGCAATCCCTCCACCGTGTCGTCCACGTAGCAGAACGACCGCGTCTGCTCGCCCCCGCCTTGCAGCGTCAACGGCTCACCCGCCAGGGCCTGCATGACGAAGTTGGAGATCACCCGCCCGTCGTCCAGCCGCATGCCCGGCCCGTAGGTGTTGAACACCCGCGCGATCCGCACCGCCAGGCCGTGCCGCCGATGGAATGCCGTAATAAGGGCCTCGGCATACCGCTTGCCCTCGTCGTAGGGACTGCGAATGCCGATCGGGTTGACGTTCCCGTAGTAGTCCTCTCGCTGCGGATGGACCAGCGGATCGCCGTAACACTCGCTGGTGGAGGTCTGCACGAACACCGCCCTCTTTTCCAGCGCCAGAGTTAGAAGGTTCAGTACCCCCTGGCTGCACGTCTGCAGGATCTCGAGCGACAGTGGCTCGAAGTCCACCGGCGACGCCGGGCACGCCAGGTCGAACACCTTGGACACGCCTCCCTCCACGCGCAGCGGCTGGGCGATGTCCGCCTCGATCCAGTGGAAGCCAGGATATTGGCCAAGCGCCGCCGCCAGGTCCCGCTGGCCGCTGGCGAAGTTGTCGATGCCAACCACCGGCTCGCCCTGCTTGAGCAACCGCTCGCACAGGTGAAAGCCGAGGAACCCCGCGGCCCCCGCAACCACGATGGCCATGGCCATCTCCTTGTATGTTCAAAAATCGGTAGCCGCCTGACGCGCGCGTCTTTCGGCGGCCCGCCCGCGCCCCTGCTCGACGCCCCATTCTACCGCCTCACCCGCCGACCCGTCATGTCCGCTTCCCCCGCCCCGCCCGTCAAGTGGCGCCGGAAGTGGCGACTTTGCCCCGGCATCTTCACCCAGCCCAGCTCCCGCATCCAGCCCAGCTTCACGCCGCCGTCACTTGCCACAGACCTCTTCAGTGGCGCCGTTGGTGGCACCCGCCCAGTATCCGAATTCCCTCACCCATCCGCCCCGAAAGACCTGGCCCTCGCCGCGACAACAAAAGAAGCACGAATCTTTTAGTTATTGCGTGGAAATCGACAGCCGGGCAACAATATCATCAGTGGCTATCCGGAGGTAACACGTTATGGCTCAATCACCTTCATCGACTCAGTCTCAACTGGAACAGGGTTGGAAGACCCTCAGGGTCGACATGAACAAACTCCGCTCCGACCTGTCCGAAGTCGCCCAGGCTCTCTTCGAGGCCGGCAAGTCCGAGGCCGGCGAGGCCAAGACCCGCCTGCAGGGCATGGCACAGCAACGACTTGACGACGTTCGCAAGGTCCTCGATACCGCCCGTGAGCGCAGCCGCAGCGCCACCGACGTCGTCAAACAGCAGGTCGAGCAGAAGCCCATGGTCAGCATGCTTGTGGCCTTGGGCGCTGGCATCCTGCTCGGCGCACTGATACGCCGCAAATAACTTCGGGAACTCCGTGTGCCTGATATTATCGGCACCGCGCGGCTGGGGCCGCGGGTGTACGGGCGGGGGGCCTGTCGAAAGGGAGGGCTATCCTCTGCGCACCCTCATCGAGTACATCATTGCCTTGCTGGACTTGGCCGCCGCCGAAGGCCGCCGCTTCCGCCGCGGGCTGACCAGCCTGCTCGTGGGCTCCGTGCTAATTCTCATCGCCGGCCTGCTAATCCTCGGCGGCATAGGGATTTGCATCTCCGGGGTCTACGCGGGCTTCATCTCCGTCTTTCACGGCAGCATCTTCTGGGCCGGCATCGTCACCGGCCTGCTCACAATCTTCTTTGCGGGAGCCATGCTGTGGGTTGGCAAAGTGATCGCGCGAGGCTGACGCCCGAAGAAGCTAAGGCCCAATTGCTGGCAATCGCCGATGAGAGCAGCCCCTCGGGCTCTCTTATCGGACGACACCCCTGGCGCGCCCTGGCGATCGCCCTGGCCGCCGGCGTCCTCTTCGCCCGAACCCCCCGGCTCCGTGCCTTTTTCGGCCTCGGGACCTTCTGGCTCCTCAAGCACATCGTCCCCATCCCCGGC
>JANYLN010000221.1 GCA_025357795.1 Planctomycetota bacterium | reverse complement strand
TCCCCGGTCCGCCACCACCCGCCCACAGTCAGCCCGCTACCACCTCGCGTCCGTCAGGTGGCGCCGGAAATGGCGCTTTCGCCCCCGGCATCTGCACCCAGCCCATCTCGCCCATCCAGCCCAGCTTCACGCCGCGCTCGCCTGGCCCAGACCTGTTTGGTGGCGCCGTTGGTGGCACCCACCCCATATCCGAATTGTCCCAGACAGGTGCGCGCTGTCCCTTCTTCAAGATGCTCGGATCGACTGCTGGTTCATTCCGGCCAGGGGATTCCCGGTCTCAATTATCGGTGACCGCCCCATCACCCAAGTTCCGTTTGACCGTCTCGCTGGCCAATCCTAAGGTTTAGTAACAGAGGTACTACGACCCTCTGCCGCGAGCCTGTCGTGCAAGGAGACCAGCCGATGCGTATGCCGCAGTGGGTTCTCAATTGGAGCCTGATCGTGGGCGTCGGCCTGGCCGGTTCAGCAATCGCCGGCATGGCGACAATCTACGTATTCAACATCGGCTTGGGCCGGACCCCGCAAAGCCGCCCCGCCATCGGTCCCGTCGTCAACTTGGGCGACTTCGTTCGCTAGTTCACACGTGAAACCGTTCTAGCCCCGGCTGGCATAGCGCCGCACCTCGTCCATCAGGGCGTCGAGCATCTCCGCTTCGTCCACCGTGCGAACCTGCTTGCCATCGACGCAGATGACCGCCTTACCCTTGCCGGCAAACAGCGCGACGTTCGCGCCTTCGGCCTCGCCCGGACCGTTCACTACGCAGCCCATCACCGCGACCTTGATCGGCGCATCGATCTCCTCGAGTCGCTCGCGAACCTGCTCGACAATGCTCAGCAGATCGACCTCGATGCGGCCGCAGGTCGGGCAGGCAATCAACTCGGGCTTGCGCCGCGCCCGCAACCCCAGGCACTGCAATAGCTCGACCGCGTCCTCAACCTCAAGGACCGGGTCCGCCGCATAGCTGATCCGTACCGTATCGCCTATGCCGTCGGCCAGCAGGGCCGACAACGCCGCAATCGAGCGGATCCGTCCCGTCGAGGGCGGCCCCGCGTGTGTCACGCCCAGATGTAGCGGGTAGTCGAACGTCTGCGACAGCGTATGGTACGCGTCGATCACAATGAGTGGGTCAGGGCTCTTCGCCGCCAGCACCAGGTCGCTAAAGCCCTGCTTCTCGAATAGCCTCACGTACTCTGCCAGCCGGTCGACCATGATCCGGACCAGCCCCGTCCGGCGATCGCCCGCCAGCAGCTGCTCATGCTGGCTCCGCTTGGCGGCGTCGTAGCGGTCCACCGCGCTGCCTTCGTTCACGCCGATGCGGATCGGCACGCCGCGCTCCTTGCACGCCGCGATGACCGTGAGGGCCTTGGACTGGTCCGATAGCGTGCCGGGGTTCAGCCGGATCTTCGCGGCCCCGGCCTCGACCGCCTCAAGGGCCCGCTGGATCTCGAAATGCACGTCCGCGATGATCGGTACGGGCACCGCCGGGATGATCCGACGCAGCGCCTCCGTATCCGCTCGACCCGGCACCGCCACGCGGACCAGGTCCGCCCCCGCGCGGGCGAGGTTGTGGATCTGCTGGATGGTGGCGTCGACGTCACAGGTGTGCGTGCTGGTCATGCTCTGCACGCTCACCGGGGCGTCCCCGCCGATCGTCACGGTTCGGACCTTGATCTGTCTGGTTTGCCGTCTGGCTGTAGTCATTTGCCTGTCACGCTTGTACCAAAACCCTTGTGTCGCAGGGGCACAACCGCAAAGCCTCGCCGGGCCTTTCGCGAGGCCCCGCCTGCTCAGAGCCCTCCATTGTAACGACTGGCGAGCCGATCGGCTGCGCCCCTTGTGCCGGTCCGTACAGGCTGGTATAAGCGCCATAGCGTGCCCGTTGGGCCGCAAGCACTTTGTAGTTCCGCTGTTGCCGTCGATCGTTTTCGTCGTTTTTCGTCGTTGCGCCAAGGAAGGCACAAGGGATGACCGGTACGGATGCCGCAGCCAATCCCAGTACGACCTCGCAAGGCACGCCTCTATTCCTGCGCAACATGGCCGCGCTCTGGCGCACGGACCCGTCCCTCGCCCAGCAGCTCGACGACCTGCCCGACTCCCTGCTGGAAACCCTGACGCCCTCGAAGGTCGGGCCTTTCACCCTGGCGGTGACCGCCGCGGACGGCCGGGTGGTCTGGCTGCACAGCCGCTACGACCCGATCAAGCAAGCCAACCAGTTCGCCCAGTCGGTCGATCTCGAAAAGCCGACCGTCATCCTGACGGGCCTGGGCCTGGGCTACCCCGCCGAGGCCATCTGGCTCCGGACCCGGGGGCGCAGCCTGCTGATCGTGCTCGAGCCCGACCTGGCGATGATCTTCCGGGCCCTGCACTGCAGCGATCTGGCCAAACCGATCGGCGATGGCCGAGTGGTGTTCCTGACCAGCGACGACGTCGAGCGGTTGCACGGCCGGCTCGAACCGCAGAACCTGCTGCTGATGGCCGGCACACAGTTCGTCCCGTTCGACCCCGGCCTCCAACTGGCGGGCGAGTTCCACAAGCGGATGAGCCAGAAGATTACAGACTTCGTCGCCTACATGAACATGTCGACCCGGACGGCCTTCGGCAACGCCCGCATCACCGCCCTGAACGTCGCGAACAACCTCCCGGCCTACCTGGCTACCCCGCCGATCGACATCCTGAGGAACCGCTTCGCCGGCTTTCCCGGTGTCCTGATCGCCGCCGGGCCCTCGCTCCGCAAGCACCTGCACATGCTGCCGGGCCTTCGCGGCCGGGCGGTCACCTGCTGCGTGCAGACCCTCTTTAAGACCCTGCTGGCACGAGAGATCATCCCCGATTTCGTGGTCAGCCTCGATTACAGCGAGGTCAGCAAGCGCTACTTCGAAGGCATCGAGGACTTCCGCGACGTACACCTGGTAGTCGAGCCGAAGGCGACCCATCATGTCGTCGATGTCTACGGCGGGCCGCTCTCGCTCCTGGACAACGCCTTCGCGCGGATGTGCCTGGGCGACGACCTGGCTGCCCGTGGCGGACTGCGGGCCGGGGCGACAGTGGCCCACCTGGCGTTCTACCTGCTGGAGTACCTAGGGTGCAATCCGATCATCCTGGTCGGTCAGGACCTAGGTTTCAGCGACGGGATGTACTACACCCCCGGCGTGGCCGTGCACGAGGTCTGGCAAGGGGAACTCAATCGCTACAATACGTTGGAAATGATGGAATGGCAGCGGGTCATCCGCCACCGCAAGATCCTCCACCCAGCCATCGACACCAACGGCCATGCCATCTACACCGACGATCAGATGCTCACATACCTGCAGCAGTTCGAGCGCGACTTCGCGGTCAGCCCCGCTACGGTCATCGACGCCACCGAGGGTGGCATGCCCAAGCGGGCGACCCAGCGGATGACCTTCGCCGACGCCATCGAGCGGTTCTGCCAGCGGCCGATCCCCCCCGAGGCCCTGGAATATCGCCAGCGAGTCCGCTGGCACGACGCTTCCCGTCTGGTGGAGGGCCGCAAGCGAGTCCTCGAACGGATCGAGCAGCTCGACGGCTTTCTGAGGATGTGCCGCCAGACGGGACAGGACCTGCAGGAACTCGACAAGGCGCTCGACCGTAATACCGCCGCGTTCAACCGCCTCATCGCCAAGGCCGACCGTGCCCGCGTCCGGGCCCACAAGGACCAGGCGATTATGCGGATGGTCAGCGACCTGGCCCAGTTGGCGGAGTATCGCCGGCTCACGGCCGACCGGTTGCTGGAGGGCCAGGAAGACCTCGGTGAGATCGAGCGGGCGCACCGGCAGTTGCAGCGGGATATGGCGTATAACCAGGGCATGGTTGAGGCCGGCGACAATCTTCGCGAGGCCCTGCAGACCGCGGTGAAGCGCTTCGACGCCGCTATCGTCCGGCACGAGGGAGGGCAGGGGCGATGAAGGTGATCGGCGTTATCCTGGCCGATCTGGAACGATCCGACATCGGCACGCGCAGCCGGCTGGCGACCCCCCTGGCGGGCGTGCCGGTCCTGCGCCGCACCGTCCTGCGGGCGCTGGAGGTCAAGGGGCTCGCCTCGTTGCACGTGCTGGCCAGCCCCACCGAACACGCGCGGGTGAAGGACCTGCTGGCTGGCTTGCCCGCGATTGTCCATGACAGCGACGTGCCGCGGACCTCGCATGCCGAACTGGTACGCTGCACCCGCAAATGGTCGTTGGACAACTGGCGGGGCGGGCTGGGTGGGGCGTGCGCGTTCGACGAGTCATTTCACGCCGCCGCGCTCCAGGCGACAGCCCGGGCGATCGCCGCCGACGCCGTCATGGCAATCCCGGCCCACGCGCCGCTGTTGAGTGCAACCCTGGCCCAGGCGATGCTCGAGCACCTGCGGGGCCCCGGCGAGGACTACCGGTTCGTCTTCACCCAGAGCCCCCCGGGCCTCACGCCGATTCTCATGACCATGGCGATCCTGGATGACCTGGTGTCGGCCACCTACCCGCCAGGCGTCCTGCTGGCGTACAAGCCCTCGGCGGCCGAACCCGACCTGGTCGGCAAGCCTTGCTGCTATCAAACGCCGACGGTCGTCGCCGCCGCACACGGGCGGCTCCTGGCGGATACGGATGAGTCGCTGGCCCGCTGCGAAGCGATCCTGCGAGAACTCGGCGAACAGGACGCCGCTGACCCGGTCAAGCTTTGCGGCCTGCTCGCCAGACACCGGGAACGGTACGTCCCGTCGCTGCCGACCGAACTGGAGATCGAACTGACGACGCAGGATTCGCTGCCGGCGACCCGGCTGCGGCCCGCCGGAAAGATCGTGCCCGCCCGCGGCCCGCTGGACCTGGCGCTGCTGGAGCGAGTGCTGGGTGAACTGGCCCGCTGCGACGACAGGCTGCTGGTCCTTGGCGGCTTCGGCGACCCCCTGTGCCATCCGCAGTGGCCCGAGGCGATTCGGATCGCCCGACGCGCGGGGATCTTCGGTATCAGCGTGCACACCACCGGCAAGCAGCTCGCCCGGATCGACCGCGACGTATTGCTGGCCGAGCCGCCCGACCTGCTGGTCGTCCATCTGGACGCCGCCTCCGAGGCCGTCTACGCCGCCGTGCAGGGTGAGTCCGGCCTGGACGAGGCGGTCCAGGCCCTGATCGCCGTGGATCAGGCCCGCCGTGAGCACAAGCAGGTCCGTCCCGCCATTGTGCCCCGGATGACCAAGAGCTGGCCGAACATCAACGAACTCGAGACCTTCTTCGACCACTGGGTAACCAAGGTTGGCTGCTGCTGGATCGAGGGCTACAGCGACCGCGCGGGCCAGTGCGATCGCCTGCAGGTGGCTTCGATGGCTCCCCCCGCCCGCGTGGCGTGCCGCAGGCTTCGCAACAGGTTGATCATGCTTGCCGACGGCCGGGCGGTCAGCTGCGACCAGGATTTCCGGGCGACCCAGGTCGTTGGCGACCTCAAGGCCCAGTCGCTGCAGGAGGTCTGGCAGGGAGAGCCGTTACAGCACTTGCGCGAGTACCGGCCCGCCGGCAACGCCCCGCCCGGCCTGGCGGTGCTGTGCGATCGATGCGAGGAGTGGGGCAGGCCCTGACGCGGCAGGAGCGCATACACATGATCGACGGCAAGAAAATCCTGGCGGTGATCTTGGCCCGGGCGGGCAGCAAAGGCCTGCCCAACAAGTGCGTCGTGCCGCTGCTTGGCAAGCCGATGATCGTCTACACCTTCGAACACGCCAAGACCGCCGAGACCCTCGACGGTATCGCGCTGACGACCGATTCCCCTCAGGCCGCCGCGCTGGCACGCCAGCATGGCATCGACGTGATCGATCGCCCAGCCGACCTCGCCAGCGACAAGGCCCGCGTTGACGAATCGGTCCGACACGCCGTGCTGCAGTACGAGGCCGGGCACCCAGGTTTCTCCGCTGACGTGGTCATCATCCTGTATGGCAACATCCCCGTGCGCGCAGCCGGCTGCATCGACCGCGCAGCCGAACACCTCGTCCGCTGCGACGGCGACTCCGTGCGCACCGTCGCGCCCGTCGGCAAGATGCATCCGGACTGGATGCACAAGCTCGACGGCGACCGCCTGGTCCAGTACCGCGTCAACAGCATTCATCGCCGGCAGGAACTCGAACCGGTCTACTCCCACGACGGCGCGGTCATCGCCCTGACCCGTGCCGCCTTGTTTGACCCGAGCACTGCCGGCAGCGACCCGCACGCCTTCTTCGGCAAGGACCGCCGGGCGATCGTCCAGGGCCCGCACGATGCCGTTGATATCGACGAACCGCTGGACGTCTTTGTCGCCGAGGCCGTGCTGCGACACCGCATGACCCCGCCGGCCTAGATGCCGCAGCAGGCAGTTCTCTGAACTCACTTCAGCCGCCGGCGCAACCAAAATTCTCTGTCGTTTCAGAAATCTGCAACTGCTGGACCAATCACCGGTTACATACGCCCTCGCCCCGTGTTCGCACGCCTTTGCACGAGTTCAATCCACCTTCCCGATCCCTGCCGCGACCGGATCTGTCACACCGACCCGTCAATATGACGGCAGGTGGGTTCCGCTGGCGGTCAACCGGCGGCAGGCTGGGCGGGGCGAAGCGGGGGGAGGCGCCCAGTCCGGCGCGGCTGTAGGGATGGGTTCAGGGGAGCAGCGGGGGGCGGGTGAGGCCGGCCCGGACAGGGCGGGGACGGGCCGCTTCATCCTCCACAAGACAAGGTCCCGGCGCAGGTCGCCGGGACCTTGTTCTTTGCGCTAATGTGAGAGACGATCGTGGCAACTCTGTTCCAGTTGTGCAGGATGATCGGCAGTGTCGGGACATCCCGGCCGGCCACGGCCCGTTACCTGGAGCTACTCGTCATGTTGCCCGAAGGACCCAGGCTGGATACGCAGGGCCGCCTCGACGAAGATCTGCCACGTTCGGTGTCTTCCCCCCTCTCAATGTGGCGGGGTTTCTGCTCGCCGAGTACTGGCGGGTAAGCCCATAGCCGGTCACGCGATGGTCTCCCGTTCCGCTGGCGACCGCAGCGGTCCTGACGGCATGGCTGTCCGTGACGCTCGCGTACGGGCGACATTGGCAACGTGGATACCCGATGCCCGACTGGCGAGGCAAACTCGCTGGATCTTCTGGGCGGGGACCGCCCTGTGCAGGGCAATTGCATGTGAATGCAAATTATTGCCCTTTGTACTGCTGGCCGATGTGCCATCCGCGTTCTTGATGGCGCCAGTAGAGGGTGGCATGGTCCTGCGCTGTTGCAGGACCATGGTCTTGCCCAACATGCAATTGCCCTGTCGCTTAGGAGTTCTGCCGGGTGGCCGCGTAGGCCGCTCATATGCTAGAATGGTTGTTCCGTTCGCGGCGGCCGTCTGCGCCGCAGCGAGAGCCTGGGTGTGGTTCAATATCTATGGTACTTCGTTCGATACACCGTGCGAGGCCCCCGCGCAGCATGCGCTTCCTGCTGCTGCTATTGCTGTTGGTGGTCCTCGTGCCCGTGGTCCTGGTCCGGGCGGGGCTGTACTTCCGCTGGCTGGGCTCCCAGTACCAGGCGGCGGTCGATGCGAACCGGGAACTCTCGCGGGCGACGGCCTCGACCTTTAGCGCCTACATCAACGATGTGGCTCGCCAAGGCAGGTCCATGGGCACCGCGCTGACCTATCTCGAGTCCCCGATCAGCCCGCAGTTCAGCAGGTTTCTGGTCAGCAACGCGAAGCAGTATGCGCCGGTGCGGGCCTTCCACTGGGTCAACCTGCAGGGCCGGGTGATCAACTCCAGCGAGCCCAAGCACATGGGGCTGGATGTCAGCTGGCGGCCGCACTTCCTGAGGGCCCTGGCGTCGGACAACTGGATCATCGCCGACTTGGTGCCGTCCATCGTCGATGGCGTGCCGATTTTCATGGTCGATCGGGCCATCCGTGACGAGACGGGCCAGCCGCTGGGCGTCGTGGCGGCGATTGTCGACCCGCTGGTACTCGAACGCGAGATCTTCGGGATCGTCCGCGAACCCGTCGGCAGCGTGATGATCCTGGACCGCCAACGGCGGATCGTCTGCAGTAACCCGCCCATCCATCTGGCGTGGGAGCAGCGAATGCTCCCGGATGACCAGGCGATCCAGAAGGCCATGGCCGGCATCCTTACGACCGACATCGTCCGTTCTCCGCTGAACGGTCAGCGGCTGGCGGTGGCCTACGCGTCGATCGGCAATACCGGCTGGCTGGTAATGGCGAGCCGGCCCGTCAATGAGATCCTCGCGCCGCTGCGTCACGATATCCTCTGGACCGGCACGGCGTTCCTGATCGTGCTGTCGCTCTCGGGGACGCTGGCCCTGTTGGTCAGCCGCCAGATCAACCGCGGCGTCAAGGGGCTGCAGGAGCACGCGGCCGCCCTGTCTCAGGGACGGCTGGATCACCGCGCCGAGCCCACGGGCATCTCCGAGCTGCAGGCGGTCGTCGAGGCCTTCAACCAGACCGCCGCCAGCCGCCAGCAGGCCGAGCAGACGCTCAAGGATCTCAACGAAACCCTCGAACGCCGTGTCGCCGAGCGGACCGCCGAGGCCGAGCACCGCGCCACCCAACTACGCGCCATGGCGGCGGAACTGAGCCAGACCGAGGAGCGCGAGCGACGCCGGCTCGCGCAGATGCTGCACGA
>JANYLN010000198.1 GCA_025357795.1 Planctomycetota bacterium | reverse complement strand
CAAATGGGGTCAGATCTTGATTAGTGATTAGCAGCCTGGCGCTCCAACGCACCCCAGCCGGCCGTCAACCCCTAATCACTACTCAATCTCTGACCCCTAGGAGAGGTCGTATAAGGCTTTCGGGGCCCACAGGAGGGGCCTTGAGCTTGGCAGCGTTTGGGGCGACCAGCAGGCGATCTCGCCGTCGAATGGCTGGTCCGTGGGCAGGGCACAGCTGTCACGGGCCTACTGTGTCACCTCAACGGTAATTGTGAAAGTCTTCCCCGCTGGTTCGGAGGCTGGCTCCCAAGCCCGACGGTACTCAAGGGTCAACGTGGTCGAGCCTGCCGCCTTGACGTCGAAGTTCCAGATCCGGGTCCCACCCACTCCGATCTTGCCGGGCGCACTTGTGTCCTGCTTATACGTCGACTCGCCTACCTGTTTCAGGATTGCCGGGTCGATTGCGGTGATCTTCCAGTCAAAGCCGGTGGTCAGGTTCGAGGCCAGACTGAGTACCAACCGGCCGCCGACGACAGCCTTTACGTTCTGGCCGTTGTTATCCGCAGTTGCAGTAACGGGAGGCACACAGCCCGCCAAGAGCGGCAATAGCCCTGCCACGCACAATGCCACAAGCGTTCTGGCTCTCATGTAAAATGTTCCATTGCTCGGCGGTCGAGCCGGCGTCAGCCTTACAGCAGGGGCAGTATGACGTTCCATAACAGCCCGTATGCTAAACGGAGGACGCCTTGTGTCAACCGATACTTCCCAGATAACCTTGCCCGGTTACGCCGCCAATTCCGACGGCGATCGTACGAGCAGTGCGGGAGCAAATGGGGTCAGAGCTTGAGTAGTGATTAGCAGCCTGGCGCTCCAACGCAGCCAGCGCCTTGCCCAGATGCCCAAGATGCCCCTCCACCCGCCGGATCGCCCGCGTCACGCTGCTGGCGCCGGCATAGCCGAGAACGGCGGCCGCCCGGCCCGCACCATCCTCGAAACGCCGCCTCGCCAGTTACGCCGCCACCGCCCGTCCGAGCGAATCATCCCGTCAGCCGCTCTGCCGTCGCCTCGCCTGACTCCCCCGACTCCCCCGGCCCCGTCCGCCCCTCCGCCTCGCCGGCCGCCGGCGCCCCACTCGCCGCACTCGCCTCAGGCGTCACACCCGCCTCGTCGCCCTTCGCCGTCACCGGCTTGGCCGCCGCCGGCCTGGCCGCCTCCGCCGCCCCAGGTGGCCTCAACTCCTCCACCCGCGGCAGATCGTCCAGACTCCCCAGCCCGAAGACCCGCAAAAACTTCTTGGTAGTACCGTACAGCAGCGGCCGGCCCACGTCCTCCGCCCGCCCCACGATCTTGACCAGCCCCATCTCCCGCAGCCGGTTGATCATGTCCCCGCACGCCACCCCCCGGATCACCTCCACGTTCGCCCGCAGCACAGGCTGCTTGTACGCCACCACCGCCAGCGTCTCCATCTGCGTCGCCGACAGCCGGCTCTCCTGCCGCGCCCGCAGTAACTTCACCAGCCAAGGCTGCATCGCCGACAGCGTCAGCATCTGGTACCCGCCCGCCACCTCCTCGATCCGGAACGCTCGCCCCTGCGCCGCGTACTCCTCATTGAGCTGCTGGATGAACTTGCGGACCTGTCGGCCGGTCCCCGTCTCCAGGATCTGTGCAATCTTCGCCGCCGGCAGCGGACTGTCCGTCGCGAACAGCACCGCCTCGACCACCTGCCGGATCGGCAACCCATCAGGCAGCGTAGCCTCGACCAACCCGGCCGCTTCAACCTCGCCCAACTCGCCCATCTCGCCCAGATTGCCATCCGCCACGCTCGCCTCGCTATCGTTTGGTGGCGCCGTTGGTGGCAGATCGGCCGTGTCCGAATAGGTCTCAGCCTCCGACCCCGCTACCTCCTCCGGCGTCTCTGCAGGCGCCGTTGGTGGCAGATCAGACGTGTCCGAATGGCAGGCCGCCGTCTCCGGCGACTCGGCCTCGGCCTGGTGGCTCTTCTTCCGCTCGGGCTGCGTCTGCGACTCGTTCTGTCCTGAATCCTGGTGTTCCATAATACGTAGTTTACCCGCCCCGCATGAGGCGCCAACGCCTGTCGAGCCAGTCAATTGCGCCAGCCACCGTATTCATTGCCAATACCGCCCAGCAGCTCGACAGCAGCGTCATAGGCCACCACCGCAACCCCACCGTCAGCACGCCCACGCCCAGGCCATAAATGATTTGCCCACGACGAGTTAGCGGGCTGGTCACCGTCTCGCCCGCCAGCAAAACCGCTGCAAACAGCGTCGAACCCAGCAGTACGTGGTAACTCGCCCAGATCAACCCCACAGGCTGTCCCGCCGCATAATATCGGACCGGCAACCAGCCCGCCTCGCCCGCCGGCAGGATCGCCGCCGCTCCCGCCGCCCCCGCCAGCACCGCCAGCGGCAGACTCCACCGCAAATACCCCCGCCAGATCAGCAGCAAACCCGCCGCAATAAGAGCCAAACTCGATCCCTGTCCGATCGGGGCCGCCACCGCCCCAATGAGCGTATCCCACGTGCTGGGCAGGAGATCCCGCACCGCCCGCGTCACCGGTCCGACCCCCGCATCCGTACTCCGCGCGGTCGCCGCCTGCTGCAGGACCCTCTCAGGCCGCGGCAGGTTAAAGCCGATCGCCTCGTGGCTCGGCACCGCCTGCGACCAGTCCAGCAAGACCGGCACGTTCTCCAGCGAGCTCATCGCAAGTCCATTGCCCACAAGGAGATGATCTTTCGCCAGCACAGGCCAGCGCTCCGGCGTAACCGCCCCGGGCCACAGCATGTACAGCGCGATCACCCCCACCGCCGCTGGGTGCCACGGGTAATGGCCCAGCCCCCCCATTAGCCACTTGCCGACCGCTACCGCCGCTGCCGTCCCCACCGCCGCCGCCGCCACCCCCGCATACCACGTTTCCCCCACCGGCAGCATCAACACCACAAGCACGCCCATCGCCAAACTGTGATACAGGCTGCTGGCGGTGTACCGATGGGTGATCCACGCGCACAGCCATTCGGTCAGCGCCGCAACCGTCAGCCCAGCCAGCACTAGTAGCGGGACCCGCGGCCCGTAGAAGACCCAGCCAACTGCCGATACCGCCAACGCTGCCGCCAGCAGCGCCCACAGGAGAGCGTCCACCGACAGGATCGCTCGTATATACGGAGCCGCCTGGGGCAGTAGGCTGCCCGGACTGACGATGCATGGCTGATTCTTCGAGGTCATATTCATTCCAGTTCTTGGTACCGGCAGGCCGCTGGCCTGTCAACTCGCCACCCCCGCCCAGTGAGATCCGGGCAGGCAAGAGGTTGACAAGGGCGTTTCTATCCCCTATTTATATGGGGGTCGTCGGACAGTCAATCGCAGCCAGCCCTTGGTGCTGATTATGGTTAACTGTAGTCTGGGACACAAATTGCGTCGCTAGCTCAGCTGGTAGAGCAGCGGATTCTTAATCCGCGGGTCGTAGGTTCGAGTCCTACGCGACGCAGTCGCAAGCCCTTGTAAGACAAAAGATTACAATGGCTTGTTGTTTTAGGTCCAGGGGCATCATGAACCTGGTGCTATGTCGGCCTGATTTCCGACGCGGCTGGCACGCCATGAAAAAGGCCCGCGACAATCGCCGCAGGCCAAGTATGCCGCGCCAAATTACTCGCCCATCTTATGCCAACCGCATCTCATCCCTACGAATACTGTACGCCCCGGCGGCGGCCGCAGTATGGTCCTGCGAACTCAACCGCCTAACCAAGCGTCGGATCTTTCCAGATCCAGAACCAGTCCGAGCCACACGCGCAGTACTCCGTCCGGCGTGCCCCGCTGTGGAAAACACCAGGAAGGACCCAAGCAGCCCCGCTGACGCGTCTAGGCCTCAACCCGGCCGGGGCCAGCCGATCGCCTACAGCCGGCGTCAATAAATAAAGTCTGTCTGTCTATCCTACCGCCCGCACCCTATTAGGTCTCTCGTCACGTTCTAGGGGAAGTACCTGCAGGGTCGTCAATGCTCAAGGTCGGAAAGCCGGCCCGGCGTCCCCGGGCGAGCGGCGTAGGCCGGACGACCCCGCAGACCGGGTGACCGGCGTGGCGAACAGGGTGCCGATCGACCCCGGGAGCGTTAGCAACATGAGCCCGGCTTTCCCAGATAGGCAGTTGCAGGCGGATTGAGATTAGATGGTCAAGGTACCATGGAGGGCATTTCATGGCATTCTTCGGTTCATCCGGCAGTCACGCGCGGCCGCTGTTGGCTTGGCGCCCTCGGGATGACCCGGCGGGCCACCCAAACTAACCCCCGTTGCACGGATGCAGGGGGACACTATGTGCTCGGTCAGACAAACCGGGCGTTCCCGTCCCAAAGATGGGCCCCACAACCTCCAACGAGCCCCAATCGCCGCAGACAAAGCATCAAGAGTCTGGGCGCAAGTGGATGGGGTGCTGTACACTGAGCCGATACCGTTCCGGCCGCGGAACCGCGGTAGGTTATTGGGGAAATGTCAGTTCATGAAGAATTCGGAACTGCTATACAAGATCGGCTTCCTCGGCGCGCCGAACTCGTTACACGATGGCCAGTTCACCGTCCCCGTTGACTGGTCAGCCGAGAACATCGTCCGCCTCAAAACCCTGGGCTTCAATACGGTTCAGCTGAACGTCGCCTGGGGTAGCCGCCCGGGCGATGAACCCCTGAACATCGAGGACGTCGTCGAGCTCACGCCCGACCAGCAGGCCGCCTATCCTCAACCCGTCCCGCTGCGCTGCGATCCCTCACCGGAGCGACGGGCGGCCCGCCGGCAGGCCATGCACGACCGCATCGCCCTGTGCCGCCGCGCGGGCCTGCGCACGATCTTCCACTTCGGCGCACCGTACAATGCCCACGCTCGCTACGGCGACAACCCGCCAAACTGCATATCCGATCCGAAGGTGGCCCAGCGTTATGTGCTCCTGCTGGAAGCCTTCGCTCGCCAGTTTCCCGGCGTCGATGACATCCTTGTCTACACCTACGATCAGGACGCCTGGCTCTGCAGCGAATTCGGCCAGTGCCCGCGCTGCCAAGGCGTGCCCCTGCATGAGCGCCTGGTCCCGTTCCTCGAACAGCTGCGAGCTGCCTGGCAGCGTCTGTCGCTCGAAGGTCGCCTCTGGTGGGAGCCGTGGGAACTCTCCGCCGGGCAGGTCCTGGCCTGCGTCCACCGGCTGAACTCGCCGGCCTTTGGTCTGGCCCTGCACAGCAACATCGCTGAGGTCCAGGCGACGCTCGTGGCTGACCGCTGGCTGAAGAATACCTGCCAGCTCGCCTGCGAACGATCCATCCCGGTCATCGTCGAGCATTTCCTCGGCGCTACCAGCGAGGAACTCGAATCGTTCACGCACCTGGCGCACCCCCTCGTGACCCTGCGCGCCCTGCAGACCATCGCCTCCATCCCCGGCGTCGTCGGTATCAAGGAGTACTTCGGCCTTGTCCTCGACGGCGAAGACCCCAACCTCCGCATGACCGCCTTGTTCTTCGCAAATCCCCGCATCGGCGAAACCGAAGCCCTCTCCCTGCTCGCCGAACCTTATGGCCCCGCTGCCAGGTACGTCATCGACTTTTGGCGGCAAACCAGCACCGGCATGGAACTGTTCCCCTGGGATACCTCCTGGTTCATCCGTGAAATCGGTCGAAGCGACCCCGCCCACGCCCTCAGTGCCGCCATGCTCCGCGGCCAGCAGGCCCACACCCCCAGCTGGGAATCCACTCGCCGCGCGGTTTTTATGAAGACCGACAATGCCCAGCCCGACCCCTGGATGCTGGAGGATGTTCAATTGCGCTGCCAACAAGCAGGCGACCGCTGGGCCGCTGCGCTGCACATGGGCCGGCAGGCGCTCCATCTGATCCCACCGGACTTGTCGGAACATTTTGAGAAGACCCTGGCCGACCTGGCGGGCCTGCGGTGCCGCACCGTGGCCTACGCTTACCATCTCCGCGAAACCAGCCTCGCAGCTATCCTGCGCTCCCAGCAGACCCAGGCCCAACCTTATCCACCTCGCGTCATCGGGGAACTCCAGCAGGTATTGGCCGCCGATCTCGACAATTGCCGCCAGGAGAAGGATTGGCCCGAGATGCGGCACGCCATCGACCTTCTCCAGCACGATCTGGACGCCTTCCTCCGCTCCTGCTTCCGCGACGGGCCAGACGAACGCTCAAAGGGATCTTTCAGCGTTACCTCGCGGTAGACCCGCTTCGTCCCACTGCCTCGACAAGAAAGGCCCCCCCAGGGTAATCGCATGTCGTGGCACGGGCATCCTGCCCGTGAATAACACGGGCATCAGGAGCACGATTCTGTCGGCCCTTGAGGCCGCTACGGGCGGGACGCCTGGGATGTTCATGGCCAGGATGGCCATGCCACACGTACATGCGATTGCCCTGAGGTCCCCCCCCCCACGCTTGCGGAAAATATTCGTTATGAGAGCCCCTGCGAAAGGGACACTCGTCTTCCTTGTTCTGGCCATACTGACTGTGCCTGTGCCGCTTGGCGCCGGTGCCCCCCCAGGCAGTAGCCTCGCCGCCCACAAGGAGACGGAAGCATACGACGCGATTCGCCGAACAAGTTGCAGGCCCCCAGCCCACTCGATACTATTCCGACTACAGGGTTGCTTGTGCCAAGTTCTGTAGTCGCCGCAGTGGGTCACTCAGTGGGTCAGTCGCCACTTGCTGGCCGGTTGTTCAGGCTCGTCGCATCCCGGCATGCCCTGTGCCATGGCCCATCCGGTGCGGGAGGTAGCCTCCAGTGAAGATCTCTCTGATTACCGATGAATGCACCCACGATCCGTTCACGGCCTTCGAACTGGGCCGCCGCTGGGGGATCGACCATTACGAGATCCGTTACGCCTACCGCTGGCGCCTCCCAGCCAGCCCGCCCTGGGCCTGCGATCTGGTCGCCGCCGCCGCCAAGGCCCACGCCGTGACCATCACCGCCATCTCCCCCGGCCTGTTCAAGCCAGTCATGCAGACCGATGGCTCAAAGATCCCCATCAGCACCGAAACCCTGGCGGAAATCCGTCGCCAAATCGATGAACTCCTGCCGCGCTGCTTCGAGTTCGCTGGCCGACTCGCCACCCGAAATATCATCGTCTTTGCCCTGCCCAAGCCGCCCGATGCCGCCGGGCCAATCCCCTCGATCGTCACCGACTCCTTGAGCCAGGCCGCCGCCAAGGCCGCCTCCGCCGGGTTCCAACTCCTCCTGGAGAACGGCCAGGGCTCCTGGGCCGACACCGGCCGCACGAGCCGCACAATCGTCGAGGCGGTCAACTCACCCGCCCTGCGACTGACCTGGGACCCGGCGAATGTCATCCACGGCGGCTTCGCGGAGGACCCCGTCCGCCAAGGCTATCCCCTGGCCA
>JANYLN010000131.1 GCA_025357795.1 Planctomycetota bacterium | reverse complement strand
GGAAGGGCATGCCATCGCGTGCAAAACCAACAGATTGGTCATGACCTTCCTGCTGTACAGGTCTTCTGGACGCTCAGAGAAATTCGCGGCACGCAAGTGCTGCACCTGTAGCTAGTTAGACTCCACCATCTGACACCAGACACAGAAGCACCCTCCGCTGGTATGTCAATTGCTGACCAAACCTGTTGGACTGTGTTTTTGTCTTGAGGCCGCAGGATCGCTGGTCTCAGTCGATCGGTCCAGGTGCAGATTGTGTATCGTAACAGAGGATTCTGGCGCTACTTACGTGCATGTCGCACCTGGAAGTCTCCTGCGGCGCCGCGGGATGGGCACCATCCAGGCGACAAAACGATGTTGCCGTCGGAGCTGCCGTTGACTGAGCCATCCGATCGGCAGGGCTGACGCCGATATGTTCGAACCAAGGTACCGAATCTCATATGCATGCCATGACGGGCGGCTGTCTCTGGCGAATGCTGGAAGGGAACACCCGTTCGGACACCGCCCGCGATGTTTTTATGACCGGAGGAATCCCATGAAAAGCCCGTGCATACTGCTGCTGGCCTCTGTTGTTGCACTGTTCTGTCACGAAGCCTTCGCCAACGTCAACGTCCCGCTGCTGGTCGAGGAGCACAACGGCATCGCGCGCTCGGGCGAAGTCGTCTCCGCCGGCGTCCCCTTTGCCACCGGCACGCTCCACGACGCCGACCTCGCCGCCCTCCACGTCGAGGACAGCGGCGGCAACCCCGTGCCCGCGCAGTTCCAGATCCTCAGCCGCTGGTGGAGCCCCCGCTTCGACAACTCCATCCGCTGGCTGCTGGTCACCTTCCCCGCCAGTGCAAGTGCCAACACCATCGCCAACTACTCCCTGAGGAGCGGATCCAACGTCGCGCCGCCCAGGACCGTCACCGTTGCCACCGTGTCCGGCCTGACCACCGTCGACACCGGCACCATCAAAGCCGTCATCAACGGCTCGTCCTTCAAACTTTTTGATGCCGTCTGGTTCGATGCCGACGGCAACGGCCAGTACGACGTCTCCGAGAAGGTCGTCCAGGCGGCCTCCGGCGACGGTCCGGTCATCACCAGCGGCGACTGGTCCAGCCTCGGCATCGCCGCCGGCGACGCGTTTTGCGCCAGCGCAGCCCCCGCCACCGTCACCGTGGAAGAATCCGGCCCCGTCCGCGCCGTGATTTGCGTCACCGGCCCGTTCCAGCGCGCCAACGCCCCGGCCGTAACTCCCTACTACGAGTACACCGCCCGTCTCTACTTCTGCGCCGGCTCGCCCCTGGTCCGCTGCCACGTGACTCTCCGCAACAACCGCATCGCCGGCAAGAAGGTCTACGCCTGGCCCATCGAGGACTTCACCGTCCGCACCAGCCTGGCCTCGACCAGCGCGAATCAGTACGCCCTGCTTGGCCAGACCACGCCCCTCCGCGGCACGCTCGCAGGCAATCCTGCCCGGATCTACCAGGACTCCAACGGCACCGACAAGTGGCTGACCCTCACCAACAACAGTGTCGAGGCGTGGCTGAACCCCTGGAACGGTGGCCTGGCCGTCCGCGGCGTGACCTTCCGCGGCTACAAGATTTCCGACGGCAGCACGGAACTCGAGACCAATAACTACGCCAAGGGTTGGACCGACCTGTCCGACGGGACCCTCGGCCTGGCCGTCGGCGTGAAGGATTTCTGGCAACAGTACCCCAAGGCCCTGCGTATCAGCCCCGGCCGCATCGACGTTGCCCTGCTGCCGGCGGAGTGGTCGGAGGCCTTCTCGCTGAAGGAGGGCTCGCGCAAGCGCCACGAAATCCTCTATGACTTCCACGCCGGAGCGCTCAGCGATCAGCAACTGTCCGACCTGTACGCCACGACGGCCCGCCCGCTCTACGTCCGCTGCCCGCCGAGCGTCTACATCGCCAGCGGCGCCTGGGACGGCGGCCTGGGCAACCAGGTCTCCACCGGCATGGCCAGCACCTACGACAAGTACGCCGCCACCGGCACCACCATCGGCGTGAGCTACGGCTGGGACTGGTTCGGCCAGTACTACACCTGGAACGCCGGCGGTAGCCACGCCAACGAAGGCTCCATGCTCATGCCCTGGATCCTCTGGGGCGAATGGCGTAAACTCGACCAGGTCGAGATCAACCTGCTCTGGGACGATCTGGCCCCGGCCGTCATGTTCGACCAACCCATCGATATGCCCCAGCACTGGCAGTACCTCTACTCTTGGCCCAACATCGGCTCCAGCGGCACCACCGAGCAGCGATTCCCCGGCTGGTACGACCGCGCCAAGTGGGGCCGCCCCGACACCGGCCACTGCGCGATGTGGCACCACCTGGAATACTACTATCTCACCGGCGATCGCCACGCCCTCGAGCAGGTCCGCTACTACGGCCAGTACGCCTCGTGGAGCTACTACCCGCACTTCCACCTGGGTTCCAAATATATATACTCCCCCTACAACGGCAATCCTGATGACCCCGACTACATGGCAGGCAATCGCTACTGGACCTGGCCGCTGTGGAACATTGCCCAGGCTTACGAGGCCACCGGCGATGCCAGCTACCTGGCGGATGCCTCGCTCGCCTTCAAGGCCGTCCGCAACGCCCTGCGCCAGAGTCCGCTGAAGTTCGCGCACGAAACGGTGTACAACGCCAACGCCAACAGTGACTACTACAGCTACTGGCCCGTCGCCGTCCGTGCCACCGCCGCCAGCCAGGGCTACGCCATCTTCCAGGTGTCCATCGCCGCCCGCGCCGCCGCCAAGTACTATCAGGAGACCGGCGATGACGACGCCTTCGACGTGATGATCGCCCACGGCGACTTCCTCTCCGACGTCGCCGCCAGCCGCGATGCCGCCGGCAACATCCTCGGCTGGCCCTACTGCTGGGGCGACTACTGGGGCCCGACCGAAGCCAACCCCACCAGCTTCCACCCCGACCTGGCCAGCGCTCTGGCCTGGGCATGGGAGTTCGGCCGCAAGGCCTCCTTCACCCGCGACCTGCAGCGGATCCATGCCTCCAACAAGATCTCCAAGGATCAGTGGATCTACACGGGCTACCTGCTCAAGGCCGTCCTCAGCACGCCGGCCGACCTGACACCTCCCGCGCCGATCAGCGACCTGCACGGGCGCGTCCGTGCCGACGGTAGCCTGGTTGTCAGTTGGACCGCGCCCGGCAACGATGGGCTTACCGGCCAGGCAGCCAAATACCAGCTCAAGTACGCAACCAGCCCACTGGTCGAGGCGGTCACCGGCTGGCCGGACATGACCGCGCCCCTGCCAATGACTGCCGCCGAGTGGCGCAGCCGCGCCGCGGCGCGCAAGGCCACGCAGTTGCCCTTCGTCTCCGCCTGGAACGTCTCGGGCGAGCCGACCCCCGCCGTAGCCGGCACCGTCCAGTCAATGGTCCTGCCGGGCCTGCAGGCGGGCACGCGCTACTACATCGCCTGCAAGAGCCTCGACGCGGACAACAACCTCTCGGACCTCGGCAACGTCCTGGCCATCACCGTCAGCCCCTCCCTGCCGGGCGATCTGACAGGCGACAGCCACGTGGACGTCGAGGACCTGCTGACCCTCGCCGCCGCCTGGAGCACAAGCCTCGGCGACGGCCGTTATGATCCCGTCAGCGACCTCAACGACGACGGCGCGATCGACGTGATCGATCTGTTGTTACTCGCCGAACATTGGGGCGAGTAGGAACAACGGCATGTTCTTCTTCGAAGGCGTGCGGCAGTTGCCGGGGTCAGCCCCCTTCTGCCAGGCAAGGTAACCCTCGATGGGCGCCAGCCATCGCAGGCCGCGTCTTCTGCGCACGCCCGTGTTGCTAAAGCGCCGGCTCAGATTACTATCGTAGCCGGCGCAACCGCACGCCGCGCCTTTGGAGAGAACCGATGCCCGCAACCAAACCAACATACGATGAGGTGATGTCCGAATGCCACGCCCTGGCCCGCCAGGTCCCAGGTTACTGCAAGCTTGAGGAGATCGGTAAGTCCTTCGAGGGCCGCCCCATCCCCCTGCTGACCTTAACCGACCCTGCCGTGCCGCTCGCCGAAAAGAGCGTCGCCTTCTTCACTGGCGGCACGCATGGCGGCGAAGAGGTCGGCCGGGCAGCGACCCTCGCCCTGGCCCGCTGGCTGCTGACCAGCGAAGGGGCGCAACACCTGCGGACCCAGGTCGTGCTGATCTGCCCGTGCCTCAGTCCCGACGGCGCAATCCGCAACTCCTACCACAACGCCCAGGACATCAACATTTACACGGCCTTCCCCTTGGACGCCGAGCCGACCACGCCTGAAGCCAAGGCCGCCTATGCCATCGCCCGGCAGTGGACCCCCGACTGCTACGCGGACGTCCACGGACTGGCCGGCGGCGCCATCGGCGACAGCCAGTACGTCCCGCACGGCCGCAACAGCGGGCTGTTCCTGATGAGCCTGGCGATCAGCCACGAGATGGACGCGGCCGCCGAGGCCCTGGGCTACGCGCAGCGCTTCTGTCACGTCATCCTGCAGCGTAAGGGCGAGCAGCACCAGGACTCGCTGTTCCTGCGTCTGCTCGCCGAGGACAACGCTCTGACCTACACCGTCGAGACCACCGAGAATGTCTACCCCCTCGACGATTCGGTTCGCTCGGCCCTGGCCAGGCTGACCACCCTGATCAAGGTGGGCGACCGCGCAGGCTGGTACCAGCCCTACCGCGGCTACCCCTGTGACCTGTTGGCCGGAAGCCCCGTCGGCGCGCTGATGACCTACGGCGCGGATTACCAGCAGCGCCGCGCCAACCGCCGCAAGACCAGCCGCGCCATTCTCGACGGCTCGATCTTCACCGTCGCGCGCCTGGCCGGCGACCCCGACCACGTCGCCACCGTCCGCGTGCAGCTGGCCAAGGAGATCGCCGACCCGCCCGAAGGCATCGTCCTGCAGCTGCGACTGGACCCGCGCGTCCGCATCAAGCGAGTCACCTTCCACGGCGCCGAACTACATCCCTGTAGAACGGACGGCTATCAACTGGATGCCGGCCCCAACTACCTGGCCCTCCGCGCCGCCCTGCACCGCCCCCTGCGCGCAGGCGAGAATGACCTCCGCGTCGAATACGACGCGCCATATGTTCCTCATAGCGACTGACGTGCATGCCCCTTCCAGGCATAGACAGGAGCGTCCTACATGCGATTCCGACCATTCATACTCATCACCCTCTCTGTGCCCCTGCTGGCGGCGGCCTCCCCCACCGGCTGCACCCTGCCTTGGCAGGCCCTGCTGGGCGGGCTCGACCCGCTCCTGGGCACCGTCGAGGTTCGCGTAGTCAATGACGCCTACCAGCCGCTCGAGGTCAGCCTGGTCACCAGCACCATCATCAATGCCGCCGCCAGCGCGCCCTCCACTCAGCCAGCAGGCAGCGCAACCCTGGAACATGGCGCGGATCAAACCTGGAGTTTCCCCTGCCTGACCATGCCCGACGTCCTGGCGGCCAAGGCGACACTGACCGACGGCCAAGCCGGCTCCGGTTTGTCCGCCACCTCACGCACCCTCCGCAAGGATATCGACTATTCGTG
Source organism: Planctomycetota bacterium (assembly GCA_025357795.1). GTDB lineage: Bacteria > Planctomycetota > Phycisphaerae > UBA1845 > JANYLN01 > JANYLN01. The sequence goes on along the minus strand of JANYLN010000131.1, from coordinate 4,904 downwards.
CGGCTCGCAGGTGACCTTCACCGTCCGCCAAGCGGCCCGGGTGGGCATGGTCGTCGGTGATGCGGTTGATTGATCAAGCCGCGATTTACGACCCCGCCTGGGCACATTGGCGATGGGCAAGGTAATAGACGCCTTCGGACCCTCCGGAGAAATCCGGCCATTCCGCAAAATAGTCCGCGGCTCTGACACGTCTAAAGCAGGAACGACTCTGGGCGCCACTGCCGGCCTTTCGCAGCGGCTGTCCCTTGAAGCCAGGAGGTGTACAAATATGAAGCGGTATCTGATAGTGCTGGCGCTAGCGGTAACGGGCTGTCTGAGTGCAGCGACAATCCAGTGCTCGGGCCTGCCCGACGTGGTGATCGAAGGCTTGGATGGGACCTATGTGTGCGAAGGCTGCCTGCCCGATGTGGTCGTAATCACTGGCTACCATCACAACGCTGATTGATCGCACAAAGCAATGCAATCGCATTCTGTTGTGGTCGTGGCTGCTGCCGTGCGCTTCTTGCGCGTAATGGGGTCATTGTCATCGTGTCCCCCCTACCCCGCCATTCAGACCCCCTGCCATACATCCCGATCCATCTCGCTGACCCGCACGTTCAACCCCGGCACCTGCTGCGCGATCCGCTCACGCAGCGACACCAACACCGGCCGCTCGCTCGCCCAGTGCCCCAGCGCAATGACCACCTTGCCCGCCGCCACATGCGCAATCGCGTCGTGATGCTTCAGTTCACCCGTAACCAGCACCTCCACCTGCGCGAAGCGCCGCTGCTCCAGCGCCCACTTGCCCGCCGAGCCCACAAACACACCCACCCGCTCAACCATCGCTGACGCATCGCCTGCCAGCATCGCGATCTTCGAGCCGACCGCCTTGGCAACCTTGTCTGCCAGTTGCCCCGCCGTCGTCGGCAGGCTCATCTTGCCGATCCGCCCGATGCCGGTCACCTCCGGCGTCGCCAGCAGCGACTGCACGTTGAACGCCGGCTCCTCGTACGGGTGGCTGCCGCGAATCGCCGCGATCACCTCCGGGAGGATCGGCCGCGGGCAGATCACCTCAAGCCGAATCTCCTCCGCCCGCTCCAGACGCCCTGCCTGCCCCACCGCGGGATGGGTCGCCTCGGTCCCCCAGAACGTCCCCTCCCCCCGCAGCCGGAAACTGCAGTGATGGTACTGCCCGATCCAGCCCGCCCCCGCCTCGAACATCGCCTCCGCCACCTTCTCCACATACTTTTCGGGCACGAACACGACCACCTTGCACTGTGCCGCCGCGGCTTCCGTGTAACCCAGTGGCTTCACATCCGTCAATTCACATAATTGTGCAATGACGTCATTCGTGCCACCCTCCGCCACATCCAGCGCCGTGTGCGGCGAGTAGATGGCGCAGCCCGATCTCGCCGCCCGCCAGATGAGCCCCTCGCTACCCGCCCGGTCCGCCCGCAACCGACTCACCGGCTTGAACAACGGCGGGTGATAGCACACCAGCAAGTTCGCGCCGACCTGCTCCGCCTCGGCCAACACCGCCGGCGACAGGTCGATGCACAGCAGCGCCCCCCGGCAGACCTCGCTGCAATCCCCCGCCAGCAGTCCGACATTGTCCCACGCCTCCGCGTACCGCAGCGGAGCGATCCGGCCTAACGCTTGTTCGACGTCACCAATCGTAGCCATTGTACCTCCCTCGCCGCCGTGTATCGCACGCCACCGATGCCGTCGCCATTACGAATGCCTCGTCGGCGGCGCCGCCGAAGCGTCGTTGCTGCTGGTGCCGGATGGCCGTCACGCCTGCGGCACCGGACATTCCCGCTGTGCCAGCTCTCTAAACAACTGTAACAGCCGCCGACTGATCGGTCCGGGCTTGTCGTCCGCGATCGCGTGCCGCTCGATGCGAGACACCGGCATCACCTCCATCGACGTGCTGGTCAGGAACACTTCGTCCGCTTCGAGCAGGTCGTTGATCGTAAGCGGCCGCTCCTCCAGCGGGATGCTGTTCGCCTTCGCCACCTCGATCACCGTTGCCCGGGTCACGCCCGGCAGCACCGGCGTTTCGACAGGTGGCGTCTTCACGATACCCCCCTTGACGACAAAGACGTTGGAGATGCACCCTTCCGCCAGCAGGTTGTCCGTCGTAAACCACAGCGCCTCGAACAGCCCCACCTGCTGCGCTTGCCGCAGCGCCAGCAGCCGCGTCATGTACCCCAGCGTCTTGTGCCCGACGGTGATGTCGTGCTTGCCCTGCCGCCATGGCGAGAGCAGCACGCTGGTCCCCTCGTCGAAAAACCGCGGCGAGTACGGTTCGAGCGGCACCGCCATGACGATCACGTTCGGACCAGCGGCTGGCTCCTGCTGGACTGCCGCGCGGGTGTTGCCCATCGTCATCGTCAGCCGCAGCCGCGCATTGGGTACCTCGTTGCGCTTCAACAGTTCCTGCATCCCCGCCAGCAGGTCGTCCATGGAACTCGGCGTGGCCAGGCGGAAGACCTCGGCACTATGCCACAGCCGTTCGAGGTGCTGCCGGCCGCGAAAGACGCAGCCGTTGTACGACCGCATCGTCTCAAACAGCCCCGCCCCGTGCAGCAGGCCCGCGTCAAAGACGCTCACGCTCGCCGTGCCAGCCGGGACGAACTGCCCGTTGAAGTACACGAATTCCGGCTTGTCAGACATCCGTCGATCCTTGTGGGTTCGGTGTTAGGTGAAACTGGCCAGGGCCCGGGCCATCCCGCGCGCCTTGGCGGTCGTCTCTTGCAGCTCCGACTCGGGCTCACTGTCCGCCACGATCCCGCCGCCGGCATACAGGTGTACCCGCGGCCCGTCGACCAGCAGCGTGCGGATCGCAATGTTCATCGTCATCTGGCCGTCCAGGCCGACATAGCCGATCCCGCCACAATACACGCTCCGCACGACCGGCTCCAGTTCGTTGATGATCTGCATCGCGCGGATCTTGGGCGCGCCCGTGATCGAGCCGCCCGGGAACGTCGCCCCCAGCAGGTCCAGCGCGCCGGTCCCCTCCGGCAACCGGCCCTCGATCGTGCCGACCAGGTGATAGACCGTCGGGTGCTCCTCCAGCCCGAATGGTTCGAGCACCCGCACCGATCCGAACCGGCAGACCCGCCCCAGGTCGTTGCGCATCAGGTCGACGATCATCGTCAGTTCGGCCCGGTCCTTCTCGCTGGCCAACAGCGCTTGCCGCGCAGCCGCGTCGACCGCCAGCTCGCCCACCCGCGGGCGCGTGCCCTTGATCGGCCGGGTAATCACGTGGTCGCCCCGCACCTGCAGGAACAGTTCCGGCGAACTGCTCAGCACCGCCTTGTCGTCGAATGCCAGGTACGCCGCGTACCACGCCGGGTTCGTCTGGCACAGCCGCACGAACAGCTCCAGCGGTGTAGCCGAGAGCCGCGTCGTCAGCCGCCGCGCCAGGTTCACTTGGTAGATGTCGCCGGCGGCGATGTACTCCACCGCTCGCGCCACGGCCGCCTTGAACTGCTCGCCTGACAGGCTGGCCTGCATGCCGGCCAGGTAAGCATCCGCATCGGCGATACTGACAGGCACTATCGCGGGACCGGGCGCCGCTGGCGGGGCCTCCCGCTCCGCCTCGCGCAACACCTCAGTCCAGAACCGCAGCCCGTCCTGCCCCGTCAGCGGCGCTCCGACATGGTCCGGTAATTCGGCCGCCGTGACGTACCACCGCCGGGCGATGTGGTCGTAGATCGCCGCCGAGCCGTACAACCCGAACCGCGCCACCGGCAGGGCGACATCCGGCTGCGCAGGGCTCGGCAAGCTCTCCAGAAGATGCCCGGCCTCATAGCCCAAGTACCCGACCCAGCCCGCATAGAATGGTAAACGGAGCCCGTCAGTCGGTATTATACGCATCGTCCGAGTCTGCTCAGCCAGTTGCGTGAGTAGATTCTGACCCAATACATCGCGGACCTCCAGTATCCGTACAGGCTCGGCACACAAAATCGACCAGCGTCCCCAGATCGGGTGGACCGCCGCACTGTGCAGCATCGCCAGGCCGCCCGCCCGCCGATTCGCCGTCGCCAGCACGTTTAGTGGCGCCGTTGGTGGCGCCATTAGTGGCGCTCCAACAAGTAAACTGTATGAAGTTGGGTCGTCATTCCGAAGATTATAGGAACAGGGCCCCGCTCCCCAGTATTGGGGCGCAAATTGACAATGAGCAACCCGGCAGATACCTTGGGCCGCCGGGAAAGACTCCCGCTGTTACTAGTTGAGCGCGTGGGTTGTAACTGATTTTGAGGACTGTGTCACCATGAGTCATTCCATGAAATCCGCTTGCAGGATGCTGGCTGCGGCCGTAGCAGTGTTGGCTGTTTCCACGGCTGTGGCTGCGGACAAGTTTCCCTACGTGGGTGTCGTTACCGGCGAGGAAGTCTATATCCGCTCGGGCAACGATACCAACTACTATCCGGTTATGAAGGCCTCTCGGGGCCAGAGAGTTACCGTCCAGGGTGAGTCGTTCGGCTGGCTAAAGATCGCCCCGATCACCGGCTCGTTCTCATACGTGGACAAGGCCTACGTCGAGCATAGCGGCGAGACCGGCACCGTGACGGCCGACCGCCTGTGGGTCCGAGCCGGCAGCCTGCTGAGCAACGAACGCTCGACCCCGCAAGTCAAACTCAACAAAGGCGATACGGTCACGATCCTTGGCGAGGACGAGGGCTTCTTCAAGATCGCCACTCCCTCGACGGCATCGCTCTGGATCAGCGCCCGCTACGTGGTGAGCGAGGATCAGGCCGGAAGCATGCCGCTGGCGGTGGCCCCGGGCAGCCAACCTGCCGGCGCCGCGAACGGCGCCACTGGCACGCAGCCGGCACTGACCGGTACGACCGCCAAGCCGACCAGCGACACCCCGGGCATCATCCGGCGCGAGTCGAGCAAACCCCGAGTCAGCAGCG
>JANYLN010000124.1 GCA_025357795.1 Planctomycetota bacterium | reverse complement strand
GACGAGGACGGGCAGGTGCCGCCGTTCGAGGTTGATCAATACGTGTGGGCTGGGCAACCCATCAGCGCGGGGTTGCGTGATGACCACCACGTCGGGCCGGGGGCAGGCGGCCAGGTGCGTTGCCAGGTTGGCCTCGGTCACAGCGTCGATGTGGCAGCCCTTGCCGCGCAGGCCGCCGATCAGCGCGGAGGTCTGCTCGTCCGAAGAACCGATCAACAGCATGTTTACCAGGCCGTCGCTACTTCCGGCGGCACGGGCATGGATCGCCTTGGATGGATTTATGTTGCCGGCCACGGTACCCGCTCCTGCTTTGCGTGTCGTTGTCCGCGTCTGCCTGACGCGCGCGGAGCCCCAGGAGGCCAATGCCGCGCAGTGTCGCCTGCAGCGCGATGACAATGACTCTACTATTCATTCGGCGGGCAGGGATTACGGGTTAAGCAGTTCCTCAGGAATTGGCACAACATCGCCGATTTGCAGGCTGGCCCGGGCGAGGGAGCCGGCCCGGACCTCCAGGCCGTAGCGGTAGGGGCCGCGCGGCGCGTGCGATACCAGGGAAAGCGGTTCCATCTGCTGGATGTCGACGACGGTGCCGTCGGGGCGGAGGAAGGCGATGTCGAGCGGGAGCAGTGTGTTGCGCATCCAGAAGCCGCCGGCCTGGTCGTCCTCGAAGATGAAGAGCATGCCCTGATTATCGGCCATTTCCTCGGGGCGGACACACATCAGGCCCAGTTCCCGCTCGAGGGGTGTGCGGGCGAGCCAGACCCAGAACGACAGGTTCTTGACCGGAAGGGTCGCCTTGGGCATGCGGGACAGGTCATTGCGGGGGTGCTGTTCGACGATGGCAGGGGATCGGTTGGATTGGTGGAACAAGGCGAGGCTCCCCGCCAGGACCATGGCCCCGACGATAAGGCTGCTGAGCAGGAATCTCTCCTGTCTCTGGTTGATCATGTGTCGAGTCCGCAGGCGGACATCCGAACGATTTGATTCAGCCATGACGGTCCGGCTCCCTCCGCTGCGGTTGGCGGAACATCCGGCGGGTCTGCAGCAGGTGGTCTACCAAGCCCAGCCCCACGGGTCATGCCCGCATCAGCAGCACGATCAGCCAGTAAATCATATACCCTTTTGTGCATCACCCGTTCAGCCCTTGCCCCTGGGGTTTGGTACTTCACGGTATCCCACCATACGGGACAGCGCGCGTGGGATTGTACCGCGTTGGGGGTGGCAGCAAAAGCACCGGCTGCGCAGTTCTGGGTGGCTGGTGGCGCGGGGTTCTGGGGGCGCGCGACTTTGGTTCAGTCGGCGGAGGTCGGCGAGGCCAGTGCCTCCGCGGGAATGTGGATGATCTGTCCCGGATGCACGTTCAGCCGGTCGAATGTCCCGGCTTTGACTTCCAGGGCGTAGCGATAGGGTGTGGGCGGCTTGTGCTCCTGGAGCGTCAGCGGTTGCATCTGCTGGATATCGAGGATCGTGCCGTCGGGCTGGAAGAAGGCGATGTCCAGCGGGAGGAGAGTGCCTTTCATCCAGAACCCGGAGGTCTGGTCCTTCGCATAGACGAACAGCATTCCCTGGGTATCCGTCAGTTGCGAAGGTTGCACCCAGGCCAGACCGAAGGCCAGTTGTTCGCTGGTCTCGGCGATCCAGATGTCGAACCGTTGGCTGCCGATCTGCAGCGGGGTCCTTCGCAGGGTCGAGAAGTCGTTCATCTCCCCCAGATGGGCGGGGTCCAATGGCGGGTTGGACGGCAGGGGGCTCGTTGGCGGTTGCTTGAGATCCGGCGGCGGTGTAACTGGGGCGGGCCCTGCGCACTGGTACAACGCCAGGCTTCCCGTCAGCAGCAACAGCAAGGAGATGGTGCCCAATGGATTGAGGTGCATTCCGTGCGGCAGGATGTGTATGGTTTGCGTCCTGGCCATGGGATGGTTCTCCTGGCGGTGCATTTGAGTCTCCTAGATGGTGCGTTGGTTTCCTGAGTAGATGGATCAGCCCAACCCCCGTTGGCCGGACCTGCACGAACAACCAGTGGATGATATCCTCCAAGCGGGGCGGCGTAAAAGAACACCCCCCGGGCCTTGTAGCCGGGGGGTAGTCCGCGTCGCATGCGATTGCGTCAGTTTGGGACCGGAGGGCACGGCCGGGGCGCCTACGGGTCGCTAGGCCTTGGGGGCCGCGGCGAGCTTCGGCTTGCCGCCGAACTCGTCGACTGTCACGATGCGTTTTTCCGCGATCGCCTTGTTGGCCATCGCACCGACCAGGACGGCATGGCGTGCCTGGTGGCCGTCGGCCGGGGCATTGGGCAGGGCGTCGAAGTCCATGATGATGCTCTTCAAGATCGCGGTGTCGGAGCCGCCGTGGCCGCCGGTGCCGGGCAGGATCTCGATCACGTGCTTTTCGCGGGTGTGCATCGGGTAGTAGTAGATGTGCTTGTCGCCGGGGACCTCGATGCGGCCGGCGTCGCCGATGAAGACCATCTTGATGGACTCATAGGGGTTGAAGCAGGAGAGCGTGTAGTTGAGTTTCACGCCGTTGTCGTACTCGCCGATCATGGCGATGCGGTCCTCGATGTTGATCTCGGGGTCGAACACGCAGCCATCGCGGATGTAGCCGTCCTCGTGCTCGCCTTGGCCATACATGCGCATGTACAGGCCGTCCCACTTACCGGGCAGGTCGTAGTAGAAGGGGCATTCGGCTGTGTAGTCGCAGGTCCGGCAGCACTTGCCACGTTTTTCCCTGGGCAGGTAGAAGCTCGTGTCGCCGAAGGCGGCAACGCGGCTGATGTAGCCTTGGATGACCCAGTTGAGCCAATCGAAGTGGTGGCTGGCCTTGTGGAGCAGCAGGCCGCCGGAGTTTTTCTTGTCGCGGTGCCAGCGGCGGAAGTAGTCGGCGCCGTGGTCGGTGTCGAGTTGCTCCTCGAAGGTGACGAGTTTGAGGTTGCCGATGGCCCCGTCGGCGATCATGGATTTGAGTTTGAGGGACTGGGGGCCGTAGCGGGCGTTCTGGGCGGCGCGGAGCCAGCGGCCGTTGGCGTCGGCGGCGGCGATCATGCGGTCGCAGTCCTCGACGCGGGTTGCCAGGGGCTTTTCGCAGATGACATTTTTGCCGGCGTTGAAGGCTTTGACGACTATGTCGACGTGGGTGTGGTCGGGGGTGGCGACGACGAGGATGTCGAAGTCGGCCTGCTTGAGCATGGCGTCAAAGTCGGTGTAGGCGGCCAGGTCGGGCTGCTTGAGTTCGTCCTGGGCGACCTGCAGGCGGACGGTATTGGGCTCGCAGATGGCGACGAGTTTCGCGTACTTTTTGAACTCCGGCAGGCCCTTGTTGGGGAACCCGAGGATGCCCTTGGCGAATGCCCCGAGGCCGCGGTTGCCCATGCCCACGATAGCGAACTTCTTGACAGTCTTGTTCACGTTTTCGGCTCCCGAAATACGGTTGGTTCAGCCGGTCCTTATGCGGACCATTAAACCAGCCGAATGGTCCGGCGTAAACAACCGGGCGTGTGGCGGCCCTTGCAGGCCCGCGAAAGGCCGCTGATAATGTCGAGTTGGACCTATTTCCATGAATGGATGACCTGAATGGGCACGAACAAAACATCGCGTTGGACTCGCTCGCTCGTCGCTGGTTCGCTGATCGTCTGCCTGGGGCTGGCGGCCGGGTGCCAGAAGGGGCAGCGGATGAACTTGGCCAAGTTGCCCTCGGACCGGGCGGAGATGGCGGGCTATTACCTGCCGACCCAGGTCGAGATTCTGCCGTTCACCAAGGTGGGCAGCTTCGATTCCAAGGGGTTGCCGGACGGGATCAATGCGGTCGTGCGCCCGGTGGACGTAATGGGGGACCCGACCAAGGCGTACGGCACGATGCGATTTGAGCTGTACAGCTACGTGCCGACGAGCGGGTTGAACAAGGGCGAGCAGTTGATGGTCTGGACCCAGCAGCTCAATACTCCGGGCGACCAGCGGAAGTACTGGGACCGCGTCACGCAGAGCTACCAGTTCCAGTTGGCGTGGCGCCAGCCGCTGCCGCCGAGCAAGTACGTGCTCGAGGTGGTCTATGAGAACCCCGCGGGCGTGCGGCTGATCAACGATTACACGTTCGAGTTCGCCCCCAACGTCAGCCGGATGAAGGAAGAACTCCGCAGCCAGCCGCGGTAGGGTTGGCGGGGAGTTGTTATTGGGTAATTGTTAATCGCCAATTGTTAGCGACGAAGACGACGATCCGCGGTCAGCAGTAACGACAACCGAACCAGGAAACGAAAAAGCCAGGGGCATCGCGAAAATGTCCCTGGCTTTCTGTTTGTGTCGGATCTGCGATTTGTGCGTATTAGTCGATCATCGCGATCGCTTCGGACGGGCACTCGGGCACGCAGGCGCCACAGCTGATGCAGGCATCCTTGTCGATCACGGCCTTGTCGTCGATCTTGATCGCCTCAACCGGGCAGACCGGACCGCACACGCCGCACGTGACGCACTTGTCTTTATCAACGATTGCTGCCATTTCCTAGCCTCCTGTAAAACAATGCACTGGACCGCTGGCATCACCGCCAAGCAATAGCCCAGCATTATACTGTGAAACGCCTCACAAACCGACCATCTGAAGTCGTAGAATATAGCGGTTTTCGGGCGGCTTTCCAAGGGCTGGGACATTGCCACTGTGCCGGAGGGGAGGGCGGCAAAGGGCTCCGATTGGGTGCGATTATGTGTTGTCGCGGTGGCTGCCACCGTTGTAGATGCGGCCTCCAAGTCTCAGATACTCTTCCAGTACGGACACATTCTCCTGCCGCAGGATGTCGCGTACCACCTGGATGCCGCGCGACTCCAGTGCGGCCGCCCAATCGGGCAGTTTGGGTCCTTCGTCGAAGCCGATCCCGCGTACATCCTCCTCCCTGGCCCCGCAGACGACGCGGGACAGCCCGGACCAGGGGATTGCCCCGAAGCACATCGCGCAGGGCTCGGCGGCTGTCACCAGTTCGTGGCGAGATTTGCCGCCGTCACTGATGTCGTAACGCCTCAATCGCTTCTGCGCCAAGGCGATCGCTACCATTTCGGCATGCAGGATCGAGCAATTGCTGCTTTCGACGATGTTGATTCCGGGGGCGATAAGATGGCCGGTCTCATCGAATATGGCGGCGGCAAAGGGGCCGCCGGTTTTTCGGCGGATGTTCTGGCGGGCGAGGTCAATGACGAAGCGCATGCGATCGTTCGCGGCAGGCAGGACCTTCGGGGCCTGTGCGAGGAACTCCTCGACCCAATCGGGCAGTGCAAATCGCAGTTCCAGTTCGCTCACAGGCTTTACCCCTTTCGCGCCTCAGGGCCCGTCTTCTGCCGTTCTACACCCGGAAGATCGCCCCGAGCCGTTTGCCCAGCAGGATGGTTACGCTGACGATCGTGATGGCCAGGAAGACCATCGCCCAGACGCCCAGGGCGCTGGCGATGTAGCGGCCGTCGCCCATGAGTTGGAACAGTTCGTAGATTGCCTTGGTGATCGGGTATTGCGGCTGGCGCTGGGCGAGCATGAGGGAGTCGCTCACCTCCAGCATTGAGAAGGAGAAGGCCAGCAGGCCGCCGGCCAGGAGGTTGGCAGAGATCAGGGGGATGGTGATGCGGCGCAGGACCCGGCCCAGCGAGGCGCCGAGGTTCAGGGCGGCGTATTCGAGTTCCTGGGAGACTTGCTGGAGGCCAGCGGCGGCGGAGCGGACGACGTAGGGGAGGCGTCGCACCGCGTAGGCGATCACCAGCAGGGTCAGGGGGTTGGTCACCGGGTCGAGGAAGCTGAACCACTCGCCTGGCCGGGTCATTGCCATGTACCCGAACGCCATTACCAGCCCGGGCACGGCCAGGGGCAGCATCGCCAGGGTATCGATCAGGATCCGGCTGCGCCACTTGCTGCGGACGGCGATGTAGGCGATGGCCACACCCAGGATCAGATCGACGATCATCGCGGCGCCGGCGTACCGCATGCTATTGCTGATGCTGGGCACGGTCAGTCGGTGGCCCAGGGCGGTGCGGAAGTGATCCAGCGTCAGGCCGGTCGGCAGGATCGTGCCGTACCAGTCGCTACTGACGGACATTGCGATCACGCCGAGGTGGGGCAGGATCGCCAGGGCGGTTATCAGGGCGAACGGCAGCACCGCGAGCAGGCCCTTGGCGCCGCGCAGGTCCTTGCTGACGGCGGCGACGGACGCGCGGCCGGCTGTAGAGTAGCTCGTCCCACCCCAGACCATGCGGCTGATGCCGTAGAGCCCGCCGGAGAGGATGAGCATGACGGTCGTCAGGGCGTAGGGGAACGGGTTATCGCCGCCGATCTCCTTGATGCCGTTGAAGATCTGCACGGCGGCGTGCCGGCTGTAGTCGAACATCAGGGGCGTGCCGAGTTCGGTGAGGCTCCAGATGAACACGATCGTGCCGCCGGCGAAGAGGCCCGGTGTGATCAGCGGCAGGGTGATCCTGCGGAACCGGGTCCAGGACGGCGCGCCCATGTTGAGGGCGGCTTCGTCCATTGTGGGATCGAGGTTCGCCAGGGCCGCCAGGGCGTTGAGGTAGAGGATCGGGTAGAGGTGCAGGGCCTCCATGATCACCACGCCCCAGAATTGGCCTTCGCCGAGCCAATCGATCGCGGTGTCGTCCGCCAGCAGGCCGATCGAGCGAAGCAGGGCGTTGAAGGCGCCCCACTGGCCGAGGATGATCCGCATGCCGATTGCGCCGACGAACGGCGGCAGGATCATCGGTACGAGCACGGTTGCGCTGAACAGGCCTTTGCCCGGGAAGTTGTACCGGTAGGCCAGCAACGCCATTGGGATTGCGATGCAGAACACCAGAGCGGTGGTCGCCACCGCGACTTTGAGGGCGTTGAGCAGTCCTTCGCGGTACAACGGATGCTCGAAGACCTGCTTGATGTAGGCCAGCGTCACGCCATCGGCGGACCAGAAGGCCCCGCGGACGGTCAGCCAGATCGGCCAGAGCAGGAACGCCCCGAAGAATGCGAAGATCAGGATGAACAGCAACCAGCCAGCGAGTTTTCGGGTCATCGGTTCGCCCCCTCTTGCGGATGGGCCGTCTCGACGGCCTTGCGCGCATCTTCGTACTGCTGCTTGAAGAACATTGCCCAGTTCCGAGAGAGAGCCATCCGGTTTACCGGGCTGGCGATGTTCTGTGCGGGGATCTGCTCGTACGTCAGCGGCATCTGGCCCAGCAGGCGCATGGCGTGGGGGTTGGCGTCGGGGCCGCCCGTCCGGATGATTGCCTGCCAGGCGGCCTGTAGTTCCTTGTGCGAGTCGAGTGCGATCACCTGGACGTAGAGCCGCAGGAAGTTGAACAGCGGGCCGGTCCAGTCCAGCCGGTAGGTCATCTGGTTGGCGATCGCATAGGGATCCTCGTTGGGATCGGACATGTACTGCCGGTGCTCGGGGGTGTACATGTCCCGGCGGATGGGCAGGCGGCGCAGGGCGTACTTGACGGGGCCGCCCGGGGTGCCGACCTTGTAGTCCCAGAGTTTCTGGCCCTCGGGGCTCAGTACGAATTCGACGAAGTGGCGGGCGACCGCGGCGTTGGGCGCCCCGCGGAACACCGCGACCGGATCGGCGCTTACGCTGGTGCCGCCGACGGGGGTGACAAAGCCCAATCGGCTGGTGCCGTCGGGCCAGGCGACCGACTCGGCGTTGAAGCGGGTGTAGTAGTCGATGCTCATGCCGGCGGCGGTGTTGCCGTCGGCCACATCGCTGACGACGCTGGATGCCCCGTCGGTGAAGTACCGGGTGTTACCGGCGATCCGCTGGATCAGCTGCATTGCGCGGGTCCAGCCGGCGGCGACCGCGTCCTGTTCCATCTGCTTGTTCCAGGCGTCGCCGGCGGCGGCCTGGCGGGTGGCGACTTCCTGGTGCATCTGTTGCTGGATGATCATTTCGAAGGCCTTGGCGATCGAGCCGCTCTTGGTGGGGTCCGCCAAGCCGATCTGCTTGAAGTACCGGGGGTCCGCCAGGTCCGCCCACTGGCTGGGGGGGGGATCGATGTCCAGCCGCTGCAGCGAATCCTTATTGTAGCAGATCCCGAAGGTCGTAAGGCAGCCTCCGTACCAACGGCCCTGCTTGTCGTAGTACAACTCGCCGCCGAGGCTCTGGGGCATAACCTCGGGGCGGAGCCAATCGGGATGTATCTTCGCCAGCCCGGAATCGACCAGGTAGCCTCTGCGGGCCGAGCGGTCGTGGTCGAACGTGCCGCCGCCGAAGAAGATGTCGATCCCGACGGTCACATCGCTGGCCAGGAAGGCTTTTCGGGCCTCGAGCCGCAGGTCGGCCGGCTGACCGCTTGCCGGCTGGCTTGCCAGGGCGGCGTCGAGTCTGGAATCGTTGAATCCGGCGGCGACCGTGTTGTTCCAGGTCTTGCCCAGCGTGCGGGTCCAGTGCAGTTTGAAGGCGGCGGTGAACTCGCTTTCGAAGTAGCGGACGATTTCGTTGGTTCCGCCGATGTTCCGCCACTCCAGCACGACGGGTTTGCCGTACGTGGCTATGTGCCAGTCGCTGAAGGCCCGGCCGAACTCGTACTGGATTGCCTCGATGTTCGGTGAGATCAGCACGAGGCGCTCGGCGTCATCGGGAGGGATCTCCCTGGCGGGCCGCAGGGTGTAGGGAATGGCCAGGATCACCGCGAAGGCCAGCAGGATGAGGATGGCTCGAGTTATCATCGTGTTCCGTGCACCGTCTTTGTCTATGAGATTGAGGCGCTTCCGTTGTCCCTACGGGACTCGAACAACAGTGGCCAGTGAACAACAACAAGAACAACCGGATCTACCTGGACCTAGGGGGGCTCGCAGTTCCCGGCACCTTCTCCCAACAGTGCCGGGCTACGATCGGTTGCCCTTGGCGCTAGCGTATCAGGACAACCGCGTCGGCCGGGTTGAACTCCATCGCAACCTTCTTGCCTGGCTGGGGCGGTTGCGTCCGGGGGTTCTGCTGCAACACCTTGACGACCGTATCGCCGGGGATCCGGACCTCGTACTGGGCGAACTCGCCCAGGTAGACCGTATCGAGCAGGGTTCCCTCGATGCGGTTGACGCCGTCGCGGGTGGGGCTGTTGCAGTTGATCTGGACCGATTCCGGCCGGATTGAGATCGTTGCCTGCGTGCCCGGGGCGAGCGAGCCGGCCGGGGCGGCGCCGCCGATCATGCCGGCGGCGGTCTTGAGGCTACACTGCCCGTTTTTGCAGTCGATGACCTGACCGTCGATGAAGTTCGTCTCGCCGACGAACTCGGCGACGAAGCGGTTGGCGGGCTGGTTGTACAGATCGATCGGCGTGCCGATCTGCTCGATTTGGCCGTCCTTGAGCACGGCGATGCGGTCGGCCATCGAGAGGGCCTCTTTCTGGTCGTGGGTGACGTAGATGGTCGTGAGGTTCAGCTGCTTGCAGAGTTTGCGGATGACCCGGCGCATGTGCAGGCGGAGTTTGGCGTCGAGGTTGGAGAGCGGCTCGTCCAGCAGGAGGCACTTGGGGCGGACCACCAGGGCGCGGGCCAGGGCGACGCGCTGCTGCTGGCCGCCGGAGAGCTGGTTGGGCTTGCGGCCGCCCAGTGTTTCCATCTGCACCAGCGCGAGGGTTTCGTGGATCCGCTGCCGCCGCTCGGTGGAGGGGACGCCCTGGACCTCCAGGCCGAAGCCGACGTTGTCCGCGACGGTCATATGAGGCCAGAGGGCGTAGTTCTGGAAGACCATGGCGGTGTCGCGTTTGTTTGGTGGGACGTTGGTAATGTCCTGTTCGTCCAGGCGGATCGAGCCGCCGTCGGGCGTGACGAAGCCGGCGATGCTGCGCAGCAACGTCGTCTTGCCGCAGCCACTGGGCCCCAGCAGGAAGAACAGTTCGCCGCCGTGGATCGTGAGGCTCACGTCGTTGAGGGCGAACACCTCGCCGTAGCGTTTGACCAGACTCTGAATGCGAACCGGTGTCATGAAAGTATCCCGGACCGTAATACCACTTCCCATATCGTATAAACGAGCGGGTCATTATAACGCTCGGCGAGGCGGTTGTTGCCAGCGGGCCGTTAATTTATGATTCACCAGTGTATGGATAGCCAAGTGGTAGCCATCCAGGTTTGGCCGCTGCAGATCCCCCTGCGGCGGAAGTTCAAGCACGCCGCCGCCGAGCGGACCGTCGCCGACCCGATCGTTGTGGAGGTCGAACTGGCGAACGGGATGGTCGGCTATGGCGAAACGCTCGCTCGGCCATACGTTACGGCCGAGACGCCCGCGACGGTCCAGGCGGCGCTGTCCACGGTGCTGCTGGAGGCGCTGGTTGATGCGCGGCCGCAGTCGCTGCCGGAGGCGCTGGAACTGGCGGAGTCGCTGCCGTGGCAGGATCGCGACGGGCAGACCTGTTCGGCGGCCCGGGCGGGGCTGGAGCTGGCCCTTCTGGACGTGTACTGCCGCTATTTCCACCGGGACATCGTGCATCTGGCGGGCTGGTTTGATGTGTCGGGCTTTGGGTCACCGGGCAGTGCGGGGCGGGTCCGCTATGGGCTGGTCCTGGGTTCGGAGGAGCCTGGCAATCTCCGCCGGCAGATCCGGCTGGGCAAGTTGTGCGGCATCCGCGACTTCAAACTCAAGATGGGCGATGCGGATGTCGATCGTGATCGGGCCCGGCTGGACGCGGTCCTGAAGAGCCTGTCACAGAATCTCCTGCTGCAGAACGTTACGCTGCGGATCGACGCCAATGGTGCGTGGCAGCCCGACCGGGCGATCGACATTCTTGCCAGTCTAAAGGGGCTGCCGATCGCGGCCGTCGAGCAGCCGACCCCGCGGGGCATGGAGGAGGAGTGGTGGGAGATCCACCAGTCCTGCGGGCTGCCGATCATGGCGGACGAGTCGCTGGTGACCATGAAGGACGCGGAGTACCTCGTGGAGGCCAAGGCGGTCCAATCGCTCAATGTGCGGATCAGCAAGAACGGCGGGCTGACCGCGGCGGTCCGCCTGGCGGAGTTCGCCCGGCGCAACAACCTGAGGCTGATGGTCGGCTGCATGGTCGGCGAGACGGCGATCCTTTCGGCTGCGCAGGTGAAACTGCTGCACATGGTGGACAACGTGGCCTTTGTCGAGGGCTGCTATAGCCGGCTGCTGTTGCGCGACGACGTGGGCAAGCGGTTGCAATTCGGCTACGGGGGCCGGATCCCGAAGGTCGATCAGCTGGGGCTGGGCGCCCGCGTGGATCGCGAAAGCCTGGAGCGGCTGTGCCCCGAGGGGCCCAAGCGTTTGTCGCCGTGATGGGGTCCGCCGGCTCTGCCTCGTTCATTCCTGCACGATCTTCCCTCCCAGTCTGCTGCCGACCTGGTGCGGCGGCCGTAACCGCATCCCCCCCCAACGCGCTGGTGCGTCCTTAGGTACATAAAACAATAATCCGTTATCATGGGCGGAACCGCCTTGCTCGCTTGCGGCTGCATGAATGCAGCAACGGATCCATCCAGAAACAGGCCGGGCACGATGCGGTGGCATCGTGCCCGGCGGCGTGCTCGGAGCGGGTCGATATCGACCCTTGCTTGCTGACAGTGGTTACAGGCCTGCCTTGGCCGGAGCGCTGGCTGGGGCCGTCGCCCGCGGCGGTTGGCCGGCGAAGGAGAGGACAACGGCTTCGTTCCGGGTCCAGTCGACCTTGAACGCCTTGCCGTCGCCGAGTTTCTTGCCGCTCCGCTCGTCCTTGACATCCTTCAGGTCGCCGGCGAAGGCCAGCGTGACAGCCACCTTGCCGGTCTTCAGGCCGGCCGCGTTGCCGCCGCCGAGTTCCGTGACGGTGATCTCCGGGTTGGAGAAGAGGAAGACGATCGTGCGATCGCCCTGGGTCCAGCAGGTGATCTCGTAGCCGAACTCCTTGTGGGCGGCGTCCTGGAGGCGGACCCAGGGGGTTGCGCCGGCCGCCTTGACGTGCTTGAGGAAGACCTCGCGTTTGGCGGAGGCCTCGCCGCCGGCGATGCGGTAGGCGTTGTACCACTGGGGCGAGAGGTTCATCAGGATGGCCTTGCCCTTGCCGTAGGTGTTGACGTGATTGACGCCCATTTTGCGGACGGCCTTGTCGAAGCCGCTGGCGTCCTTGATGGAGGTGTTGTTCTTGGTCATCAGCGTCTCGTAGGACGTGTAGCCGAAGTTGGCGTCCTGGTCGGTCTCGGTCCAGAACCTTTCACCGAAGATGTCGCCGACCTTCATGGCCGGGTCGTGCTTGACGCCGAACATGTCATCGAGCGCGCCGCCGGCGGCGCGGCCCTTGCCATGCTGGTCCCACACGCCGGGCAGGTAGTCGGCGATGACAGTGCCGCCGCTATGGCAGAACGCCTTGATCTGCCGGGCTTCGGCGTCGGAGAGGCACAGCGTGTGGGGCAGGACCAGGACCTTGTAGTCGGCCGGGACTCCGTTCTGGATCACGTTGGCATAGTCGATCCAGTTGAACTGGATGCCTTCGTCGCGGAGCATGTTGATCCAGGCCTTGCGGACCTGGTGGCTGGAACCCAGGACGTGTTCGCCGTTACGGTTGACCCAGGTCTTGCCGTGAGCCTGGGCATCGAGGATCCAGCCGAGCTGGATCGAGGTGTGGCTGTAGTACAGGGCGACGCCGTCGTGGATCCACTCGGCGCCGCTCATCAGCGGGCCGATCTTTTCGTTGGCTTCCTTCCAAGTGGGGGCGACCTCGGCGATCCAGGGCTTGGGGGTCTTGCCGTCGAACCACTTTTCGACCCAGGCGATCATGCCGCGGTTGCCGTTGGCCAGATAGTACCAGGTCTGCCAGATCGTGTCGGGCGTGTTCTTATAGAAGAATGTAGTCACGTTCGGCAGGGCGTTGTGAGGGTTGAGGGAGCGGATGACCGACTGGGAGTTGCCGGCGTTGTAGGCCTCGGTGAACTGGATCTTGCGCATGACCTTGGCGTAGTCATAGCCGCCGAAGGCGTTGGGCGACTGGCCGCCCACGTAGCCGCAGGGGGTGGCCGGGTCGACGCCGTTGGAGTAGGTCACCAGGTCGCCCAGGAAGTTATTCCAGTAGGAGTCGTTGAAGGTCCACTGGTCCATCAGCTGGCTGGCATCGAAGGTCGCGATGGACCACTCCTGGAGTTTCGGTTGGACGTCGTTGTAGGTGATCCAGCCGTCGCGCTTCGGGACGTTGCCTTCGCCGTAGATCTCCTTGAGCCAGTTCACGTAGGCATCGGGCTCATCGGTGATCTGCCACATGGACGGGTGGACGAAGTGGCCCCAGCCGATCTCGTCATCCAGGGAGTACGCGCCGCGCCAGGGCGAGCCCTTGAGGTCCTTGATGCTGCCGCGGATGATGCCTTCGAGTTTTGCCTTCATGGCGGCGTTGAGCGGGCGGACCCGCATGCCGTTGCCATGCATCTGGTCGAGGATGGCCTTATCTTTTTCCTGGGAGGGGTTGAGGCTGTCCCACTGGTGCAGGTCGCCCTTGCCGGCGGTGTGGTCCATGTAGAACCGCAGGTGGAACTTGTTGATCCAGTCGATGCGGTCGGCGCCACCGCGATTGGTGAACGAGCCGTTCATTCCGTTGGCGAGTTGGAACTTGCCGGCCGCGTCGTCAAAGCCGAGGGGCCACTGGGCGTACCAAGGCATGAAGGTCCAGCTGGGGAAGGCCTTGAGGGCCCAAGCCTTGTCCTGCTTGACGGGCTTGAAGTCCTTCGAGGTCTTCACGTACGTCTCGTAGGGGTCTTGCTGGGCGAAGGCAAGGGGTGCGGCAAACAGGGCAGCGGAGGCGGCAAGTGCGGCCGCCAGGCGAACACCTCTCATACGGAACTCCTTTGTAAATGGTTGTCCGGGCCAGACGGGCCTGTTATTGCTCCGCTCCGGCCGAGGGTCTCAACGGCGTGCGTATTATGCACCCAGCGGCCTGCGGATGCGAGGCACGCCGGAATTGTGAAACCCGGTAGCCGACGTCGATCTCTCCGGAATATCTCGGTTAATGTGCAGGATGCGTAAAAAGAAGCCGGGCACGCCGCGTTGTGCGTCGTGCCCGGCTGTTCCGTCTGGTTTGTGCCGCCGGCCCGATCGAGCCGGCCGTTACGGGGTACTTACTTGCTGGCGCTGGGGGCCGGCTGGCTGGTTGCCCGCGAGGGCTTGCCGGCGAAGGTCAGTACGACGGCCTCGTTCTGGGTCCAGTCGAACTTGAACGCCTTGCCGGCTTCGAGGGCCTTGCCCGCCCGCTCGTCCCGGACGTCCTGGATTGCGGAGGCGAACTCCAGCGTGATCGGCAGCTCGGTGGTCTTCAGGCCGACGGCGTTGCCGCCGCCCAGTGAGTTGCCGCGGACCTCGGCGTTGCTGATCACGAACAGGATCGTGCGATCGCCCTTGGTCCAGTAGGTGATCTCGTAGGCAAACTCCTTGGCGCCGGCACCCTGGATGCGGACCCAGGGCTCGACCCCGGCCGCCTTGACGTGCTTCATGAAGACCTCGCGCTGGGCGCAGGGCTTGAAGCCGGCTTGGCGGTAGGCGTTATACCACTGGGGCGAGAGGTTCATGAGCACGGCCTTGCCCTTGCCGAACTCGTTGACGTGGTTAATGCCCATGGCGCGGACAGCCTTGTCAAAGCCGCTCTTGTCCTTGATGGACGTGTTCTGGTTGGTCATCAACTGCGCGTACGTCTTGAATCCGTAATTGGCGTCCTGGTTGGTCTCGCTCCAAAGCGTCACGCCGAAGACGTCCTTGGCGGTCATCTTCGGGTTGTGCTTGACGCCGAACATGTCATCGAGCGCGCCGCCGGCGGCGCGGCCC
>JANYLN010000105.1 GCA_025357795.1 Planctomycetota bacterium | reverse complement strand
CCATCGCCGGCCACGCCGTAAGAGGTAACCACTTGCGTTTGTCCCTGGAAGTCGCGCTCCAGTTGGGCCAGGGCCGAGCGCAGCCCCAGCGACTCCAGCGAGGGCGGATACAACCCGTGGCAGATGCCGCGGACCTCGCGGATGAGGGCATCGACCTGGTCGCTCAGGCGAGGCAACCCGACGCCGTCGCCCACGGGCGCCTGCGGGGCCAGCACGCGGCTGGAAAGCTGCAACGCCACCAGCCCCTGGCCGATGGAATCGTGTAACTCGCCGGCCAGCCGCCGCCGCTCCTCCTCGCGGGCGTGGACGAGCATCTGGCGGGCCTTGCGCAGCGCCTGCTGCGCCCGCCGCCGCTCGGTAATGTCGCGGGCCATGCCCTGCACGGCCACCAGTTTGTCGCCTTCGTAGACGCCCGTGGTGGTCAGTTCCAGCATGATCCGTCGTCCCTGGCGGTCGAGGATCTCGTATTCAAGCGGCTGGGCTACGCTCAGGCCCGCCTTGCGCCGCGCCATCCGTTCCTGGAGGATGGCGTGATACTCGGGGGCCGTGATCTCCAGCCAGGTCCGGCCCAGCAATTCATCCCCCCGATAGCCGGTCACCCGTTCCACCGCCTTGTTGCCGAAGGTGAATCGGCCCTCCAGGTCAATCTGGAAGATGATCTCGCTGGTATTATCGATGATGTACTGCAACTGCTCCTTGGACCGCCGCAGCGCCTCCTGGGCCTTCTTCTGCTCGGTGATATCGCGGAGCACCGCCATGCAGGCGATGATCTCGCCCTTGGGACCGCGAATGGGCGAACAGGTGGCCTCCTGAAAGAACGTGCCGCCGGGGTACTTGGTGGTCAATTCCACGCGCAGTGGCTCGCCGGTCTCCATGATTCCGCGCAGGTAGCCCAGGCGACGGGCCACTTCCTCAGCGTCGTAGGACTCCTGCACCGGCACACCCACCAACTCGGCCGCACGAATCTGGTAACGGCTCTCCAACTCCGGCGAGATATGGACGAACTGCCGCTGGCCGGAGCCATCCACCACCACCAGCATCATGCCTTGCAGGCCGGCGATGATGGCTCGCAGTTGCTCGCCTTGCTCGCGCAGGGCCTCCTGGGCCAGTTTCCGCTCGTGGATGTCGCGCAGGAAGATGAGCACGGATTGCACTCGCCCCTGATCGTCGCACATGGGCGAAAGCGTCACTTCCTGCCAGAACAGGCCCAGCGGCATGGGCGTGGTCATTTCCGTCCGTATCGTCTGGTGGGTACGGAAGACCTCGCGAATCATTTCCAGCCTCTTGCGGGCCTCGGGCGGGGCGTAAAGCTCGTCCACCCGTTTGCCGTCGCAGTCGCTGGCCGGCATGCCATACTTGCGTTCCAGTTCCTCCGAGGCGTGCACAAAGGTCATCCGGCCGTCGTAATCCACCACGAACATGCCCACGTCATGCACGGCCGAGATCACCGCCCGCATGTGCTCTTCCCGGTGGCGCAGCGCGTCTTGGTCCCGCTTGCGCGCCGAGATATCGCGAATCAGCGACTGGATAATGCCCCGCTCCCGGTCCACGTAGGCGGCGATGATCTCCACGTCCACGATGGCCCCGCCGGCCGTCCGGGCCACGGTCTCAAAGACGACCGATCCCTGGTCGCAGAGTTGCCGGCCGGCCCGGTCCACCTGGGGAAGCTCGCCCCCGGGGCCAAGCTCGTGAGCCTTCATGGCCAGCATCTCCGGCCGCGTGTACCCCCACAGAGCGCAGGCCCGGCCGTTGACATCCAGGAGACGGCCCTCCGAATCGCTGATGACCACGGCGTCGCTGGATTGCTCGAACAGGGCCCGGTAGCGATGTTCGCTTTCGCGCATCGCCTGCTGGGCACGGCTTAACAGCGCCTGCGGGCCGTGCCCGGAGGCCGGAGACGGGCGATGTCCGCGCCGGGGCAGCCCCGCGTCGCGCAACTGCCGCCCAAGACGGCTGACCTGCCTGCGAAGCGCCTGGATCTGTGCTTGCCAGAAAGAGTCGGTCATGTGTTCCCACTATCGAAGCGCGGGGCACGGTTCACACCCGGTCCCATGCAGCTCGGCTTGAGTATCCTACCCGACCCATGCCGGGATTCAGCGCCAAAACCGGTCGCGGGAGGCCCTTCCGAACGCCCGAAGGCTTCCGTCGGCCCGAAAAGCCGCTACAATGGGCCGCCATGCCACCCTTCGGCACATCCGGTCTGTTGCACATCGGCCTGGTCCTCGGGCCACGGACGCTGCATCACCTCGGACCGGTGATCCGCCACCTGATCGTGGGCCTGCTGGATGAGCCGATGGACGTGAGCCTGCTCTGCCCGTCGCGTCAGTGCGGGTCAGCCTCTTCGCGCAGGAATTGGGCGGAAAGCGATGCCACCACCAGCCCTGTGAGCGGTTCGCTGCACGACCTGCACCTGCCCTCGCCGCCCGTAAAAATTCATGGTTAAGATC
>JANYLN010000316.1 GCA_025357795.1 Planctomycetota bacterium | reverse complement strand
CAGTTCGGCGGGCTGGGCCCCGGGCGGCTTGATCTCGAAGCTCATCACGGGCCGCTGGCGGGTGTTGAAAAAGCCGATATCCAGCAGCACGCGGAGAAACTCCGCCAGTTGGGCGGTATCGTTGGTCCCGGCGGCACAGCCGTACGGCGGATGCTGGTCGCCGTAGAGGCGGCTGGCCTTGTCGAGCACACAGTTGCCGATGTGCACGTGACGGAGGCACTCGCGGGCCAGGGGCAGGGAGCGGACGGGTCGCTCGTTCAGCAGCCCCAAGTATGAATGATCGATCAGCAGGCCGAAGTTTCTGCAGCCAACCTGGCGGTAAAGTTCGACGGCGTCGGCGGTGGGGCCGAGAAGGGCCTTGCGGTCGATCTCGCGGTCGAGGGGCTCGAGCAGGATCTGGATGTGGGCGGCGGCGGCACGGTCGCAGAGTTCCTGGAGGCTGCGGGCCAGTCGGGCGAGGGCCTGGGAGCGGTCGGTGGGGCCGGGGTCGGCGCCGCTGATGAGGGTGAGGGTGGAGGCGCCGAGTTCGACGGCCCTGTCGAGGTCGGCGAGGAGGTGGCGGAGGGCGTTCTGGCGGACGGTCTCGTCGAGGGCGCCGAGGTCGATTTGTTGATGGAGCATGCGGACCTGGGCGCAGCTGACGAGGTCGAGGCGGCCCGCGTGGGCGATCTGGGCGAGGTCGAGGCGGACGGCGCGGTCATCGACGGGGCCGACTTCGACGACTTCGAGGTCGGCGTCGAGGGCGAGGCGGGAGAAGGTGTCGACGATGGGTCCGGCCCCGCCTGCGCAGGCGGGAAACAGCATAAAATGTACGGTGCCTGTTCGGCAGTAGGACTCAATGGGCTCTTGCATAGTTCGCCTTATCTTCCGGGCGGGGCCCGGCCGCAGAGGTAAAGGAGCGATTTTAGCCCTGACAAAAGGGGCTGTCCACGCGGGCGGTTTTGGATGTGGATTGCGACAGGGGTTTTTGCCGATTGATGAGGCGGAGGGCGGGCCTGCGACGGGCGGGCCTGGCGACGCTGCGTGCGGGCGCGTAAGGCGTGGGTGGGCAGCGGCTTGGGTGTTGGCATGGCAGGAAATATGACTTCCAGCGGCGGCAATATCGATTTGGGGGGTGCGGCGGCGGGGTCGGTCCCGGCGGTACCGGCGATACTTCCGGCGGCGGGCTCGCCTGCGGAGCGTGCGCCGGTGCGGCCGCACGTGCTGCTGGTATGCGACAAGCCGAGTTGGGAGCGGGTAGGTCCGATCATCCGGCGGCTGGTGGTGGGGCTGATCGACGAGGCGATGCGGGTCTCGCTGGCGTGCGACCGGGAGTGTCCGGCGAGCGTGCAGTTGCCGGGGCTGCAGGCGGCGTACAGTTTGCAGCGGCAGAGTTACTTTGACATGTTCAACCCGAGCCGGCGGTTTGACGAGTTGGCGGAGTACGCGCAGCGGAGTCATCCGACGTGCATCCATGCGGTGTCGATCCGTTGCCTGGATACGGCGCTGGCGATCCAACAGTTGCTGCGGGTGCCGTTGCTGGTGACGGTGGACACGATGGACGAGGGGGAGCTGGGGCTGCTGGCGGACGTGCTGGGCAAGGATCGGGTGGCGGCGGTGATGTCGGAGCGGATCCGGGAGGCCCTGCTGGCGGGGCGAGGGGCGGAGCGGGCGGGGTTCGTGGAGGTGATCCGGCCGGGGATTTACCTGCAGGGGCGGGCGCGGCCGCCGTTCGAGCCGGGCGCACCGGTGTCGATCCTGGTGCTGGAGCCGGCGACGCGGAGCCCGGTCTTTGAGCGGATTCTGCAGGCGACGGCGCGGCTGCTGGAAGACGGCGTGAACGTGATGCTGTTCTTCATCGACTCGGGGCCGGCGGAGACGCACCTGCGGAAGGTGGCGTTGCGGCTGCAGATCCACGAGCACGTCACGTTTACGGGGCGGTTCATGCGTTGGCCGCAGACGCTGGGCGCGGCGGACCTGGTGATCCTGCCGCAGCCGCAGAAGCAGATGCGGATCTATGCGTTGGAAGCGATGGCGAGCAGCACGCTGGTGGTGGCGGCGGCGGGCCACTGTTACGACACGATCCTGGATGGCAAGACGGGTGTGGAGTTCAGCCCGGACAGCGAGCAGGACCTGGCGAGGCGGCTGCTGCAGATATTGAAGGATCCGCACCAGGCGCGGTCGCTGGCGTATGCGGCGCAGGAGAAGATCCGGCGGGACCATTCGGTCAGCCAGATGGTGAACGCTTACGTGTCTTTGTACGGTCGGTTGGGCGAGGGGCGGTAAGCGGTTGTTCGTGATGCTGGCAGAGCGGGGGCGGTGGTGTGCACGGGTGCGTGCATCCATCAATACGCCGTCGGGGGATTCAGTCGTCCCTGACGGGACTTTACGACCACAAAGAGAAGAACGTATGTTATTGGGGGCCTTTGTACCCAGGACTGAAGTGCTGGGCTACGATCATGCTGTCCCTACGGGACGTACGGCAACCACCACACCAACAACAGCCACGGCTCCGCTGAAGCTGGAACGCGGACAGTCCTACGTCAAACAAAGACACGGCACGGGCGCCAAGCCCGGACTACGAACGTAGACATGGCGCGGCTAGAGCCTGCAGGGGTCAGTTGGTGGGCTGGGATGTGGCGGTCAGTTGGTGGATCAGGTCGGTGGCGAGGGGTTGGCGGGATGGCCAGCGATAGCCTGCTTGGCGCAGGGCTGTCTGGAGGGCTGGTTTGGAGGCGCCTTGGGCGAGTTGCTGCTGGAGGTGGGCGCGGGCGGCGGGGGCGTCGCCGCGGCCGATGAGCAGCTGCAGGGTCACGCCGCCGGCCATGCCTTGGGCGGCGGCGGCATCGGCGCGGTGAGCCCAGGAGTCGATTGGGGCGGGCCACTGGGCGGCGGGCATATCCCAGAACAGATCGACCGCGGCATAGCAGGCATCGGCGGAGGGGGCAGGGGTGGTGGCGGCAACGGCGGCGATGGCCTGGTGCAGGGAGTCGGCCAGGTCGAGCAACTGTGTGTGCACGGGGTTGGCCGGCAGGGGGCGGAGGATCGCGAGGGCCTGGAGGAGGGCGGCCTGAGCCCAGAGGGCGTCGTTGGGGGCCTGGCGGAGGCGGCAGGCGGCGAGGTCGAGCCAGGTGGCGGCGTGCGAGTAAGGCAGCAGGCCGGCGCTGCGGTCGTAGAGGAGGATCGCGAGGTTCAGAAGGTCGGCGGCCTGGTCGGGGCGGCCTTGCAGGAGGAGGCGGCCGGCGGCGAGGCGCAGGCCTTCGGGGGCGAGGGGGTCCTGCCAGTGGCGGTAAGGCTGATGGAGGGCGGAGTAGCCTGCCTCGACGAAGGTGACCTGGACGCTGTCGGCCTGGTCGGCCAGCAGATGCCACATGCGGAAGACGTAGCCCTGCTGCTGGGTCCAGCGGAGGTAGCCGGGGACGGCGGCGGATTGTTGTCGCCACACCTCGCCCTCGTCGCGCAGGGTGCCGCGCAGCAGGGAGAGTCGCTGGGCGGGCGGGAGTTCGGGCCAAACGGACATCGCCTGCCAGATCGCTTCGCGGTCGAGGGGGCGAGTGGCAAAATATTGTAGTACGAGCGAGAGGGCTTGCTGGCGGTACTGGGCCGCCTGGGTGTCGGCGTGGGCCTGGGCGGCGAGACCGGCGATGGCGTTGAGCTGTTCGGCGATGCGCCAGTCGGTGTCGGCGTAGCCGGCGGCGGTCGGAGTGAGGCGGGTGAGGGCCGCGAGGTACTGCAGGATGGTCAGGCCCGTTTCGAGGATGTGCTGGGAGGTGGGCGAATCGGCGGCGGCGGATGGCTGGGGCAGGTAGGCGAGGGTGGCGCGGAGCTGACCGGCGGCGAGGAGGGCGACGAGTTTGCGCGGCGGGTCCATCTGCCAGCGGGCGGCGAGGTCGGCCTGGCGAGTCGCGTAGGCGGCGAGGATGGCGATCTGGGGGCGGGTGTCGGCGTCGGTCCGCCTGGCGGCGAGGGTGCGTTGGGCTTGCTGCATGGCGGCCTGGCTGCGGTACAGGAAGCGGGCGGCGGCGAAGTCGGCGATGCCGGCGAAGGCGACGGCCAGGCCGAGGATCGCGGGGAGCCAAGTGATCAGGGGCCGGTGCAGCGGCGCGGAGGGCGTAGCGGATGCGGGCTGGCGGCAGAGCATCCAGGTGAGGGCGACGGGCATTGCCAGAAAGGGCGCGGGTCCGGGGAGTCGCCAGGAGACGCCAGTAGAGGCATCAACAAAGGCGGCGACGACGGCGCCGGCGAGGGCGGCGGCGAGCCAGCGATCGGGGCCGGCGGCGCGGCCTGCCGCGGCGGTGGCGGCGAATCCCCAGATGGCTACGCCGAGGAGGGCGCCGAAGACGCCGAGGTCGGCGAGCAGTTCGAGCGGCTCGCAGTGGGCGTGGGAGGAGACCTGGCCGCTCATGGCGAGCGGATCGACCAGGCAGTCGGGCGCGGAGAGGCTGGTTGACAGGAGGCTGAAGGCCCCTGCCCCGTGGCCGGCGGCGGGCTTGTTCCAGGCGAGTTGCAGGGCGTCGCGCCAGGCATAGACGCGCATGCGGGCGGAGGCGTCGCGGCCGCCGGCGGCGGTGAAGAGCCAGTCAAACGCGGAGGGGGTTGCCAGGGCGAGGAGGACCACGCCGGCCAGGCCGAGCGCGATGCGGCGCTGGCGAGAGAGGGCTACCCAGATGGCGGCGGCGAGGCCGATGAGGACGGCCAGGAGGGGTCCGCGCGAGCCGGTGGCCAGGAGGGTCGTCAGGGTCAGGGCGGTGATGGCGGCGTAGAGGGCGGCCCGGGCGGCGGTGCGCGGGCGCTGCGTCGAGGCGGACCAGTGGGCGATCTGCTCGGCGAGGCGGCCTGCGGCGAGCAGCACGGTGGGCACCATGACGGAGGCGAGCGAGAGGGGATTGCCCAGGGGCCAGCCGAGGCGTATTTCGGTCGCCCGTGCATGCCAGTACCAGAGGCTGAGGATGGCGGTGAGGGTGGCGGCGACGAGGAGGATATCGGTCAAGGGTCTGACGAGGCGGCGATGGCCGTGGAGGGCGAGTCCGGCGGCCCAGAGCCATCCGAGGGAGAGGACCCAGATGGATCCGGCGGCGACGGCTGGGCTGCGGGACCAGAGGGCAGAGACCAGCGACCAGAGGATGAGGAGGAACACGGCGGCGAGCGAGAGGGTGGCGGCTTGGGCCCGGTGGGCGGTTGCGCCGGGGGCGTTGGGCAGGTCGTGGGCGAGGAGGAGCGTGCCGGAGGCGAGGCGGACGGTCGCCCAGACCAGGAGGATGCCGCTGAGGAGGCTGACCAGGAGGGTCTTGGCCTCGATGCCGCGGAGGGTCGGCAGGCGATATTCGAGCGAGACGGCGGCGACGATGTGCTGGAGCAGGGAGCCGGCGGGCCAGTCGCGGGTGGGCGGGGGGGGGTTGCCCAGCAGGGCGGTGGCCAGCAGGGCGAGCAGGGCCAAGGCGAGCAGGACGCGGTCAGCGCGGGAGAGTCGCGGATCGGCGGGGCGTTGGGCCGGGCGGTCATCGGAATGTATTTCGGTGATGTCCATGGCTGGAATGTATCAGAATCCTGTGGATGCGGCCATGCGCCGGGCGGATGCGTGGCCTTGGTTGTCGGACCGGCGCGGGAGGCGGGCCGGCACGTGCATCTGTACGTTTTGGGCGGCAAAAGGTTCTGCGGGGTGCAGCCGATGGAAGGTGTTGCACGCCTGCCAATGACGCAGGCGTGGCAGCCGAAGAGACAACTGTGACGCACCCGCAGCGGGGGTGCGGGTTCTATATCAGGGCGGCCTTGTGCAGGGCTTCGCTGATCGTTCGGACGGGGATGAACTCCATCGACTTTCGGGAGAGGCTCTCGCAGCCGGCGGGGCCGATGACGCGGGTGAAGCCCAGGCGGGCGGCCTCGGCGACGCGGAGGCGCCAGCGGTTGACGGGGCGGACCTCGCCGGCGAGGCCCAGTTCCCCGACGACGACGGTGCCGGCGGCGATGGGTTGGTCCTTGACGGCGGAGGCGACCGCCAGGGCGGTTGCCAGGTCGGCGGAGGGCTCATCGACTTTCACGCCGCCTACGACGTTGGCGAAGACGTCCTGATCGGCGAGGCGCAGGCCGGCGTGGCGTTCGAGGACGGCCAGGAGCATGGCGACGCGGTTGGCGTCGAGGCCGGTGACGCGGCGTCGGGCGGCGCCCAAAATGCTCTGGACGCAGAGGGCCTGGATCTCGAGCAGGAGGATGCGGCTGCCTTCGGCGGCGCTGGTGACGACGCTGCCGGGGCGGTTCTGGCCGGTGGATTCGAGGAAGATCGCGGAGGGGTTGTCGACGGGGTTCATGCCCTTGTCGGTCATCTCGAAGACGCCGAGTTCCTCGGTGCTGCCGAAGCGGTTTTTGACCGCGCGGACCAGGCGGAGGGTCTGGTAGCGGTCGCCCTCGAAGCTGAGGACGACATCGACGAGGTGCTCGAGGATCTTGGGGCCGGCGATGGTGCCGGCCTTGGTGACGTGGCCGACGAGGATGGTGGCGCAGTTGAGCTGCTTCCCGGCCAGGACGAGTTCGGTGCCACAGTGGCGGAGTTGGGCGAGGCTGCCGGCGGCGGCGGCGAGGGTGGGCTTGTAGATCATCTGGACGGAGTCGATCACGGCGATGGCGGGCTTGCTCTTATAGATCAGGTGGAGGATCTGGGGGAGGTTGGAGAGCGAGGCGACCTGCAGGCGGCTGCCGTCGAGGCCGAGGCGTTCGGCGCGGAGGCGGACCTGGTAGGCGGATTCCTCGCTGCTGATGTAGAGGGTATCGTGGCCGGTGGAGGTGAGCAGTTCGGCGATCTGGAGCAGGAGGGTGCTCTTGCCGATGCCGGGGTCGCCGGCGAGCAGGACGGCGCTGGCGGGGACGAGGCCGCCGCCCAAGACGCGGTCGAATTCCTGCATGCCGCTTTGGAGGCGGGAGATCTTCTGAAAGGGGATATCGGCCAGGGCGGTGGCGGTGGGCTCGTCCTCGCCGGCGCGGACCGTGTCGATGCCGCGGACGTTGGGGCGTTCGATGACGGAGTCCCACTCGCCGCAGGCGGTGCACTTGCCGGACCACTTGGCGGTGACGGCGTCGCATCTTTGGCAGATGAAGTCACGTTTGGCCTTGGCCATGAAGTTATAACATCCTTTCGTGTGCTGCTACGCAAGCCATGGTAACACGGCGGGGTATTTTAGGCGAAGGAGGGGCGGGTGAGTAATAGCGACGGGCAATCGGGTCGGGGTCTGGGATCCGGGGACAATGGCCACGGTAACGATGGCGCCACTGGCAGGCAAGCTGCCAGGGGCATGCATGCGGGAAGGCCCGGTACGATCGCTATGGCACGTGCCCTTTTTCGTTGGCTGTGGGGCCGAAGGCTGGGCGGTCGGAGTCGTGGCGGAGTTTGCGGCGCAGCAGGATCGAGCGGCGTAGTTTGGAGAGGTCGGGCTTGATGGCCAGGAGTTCGTCGGTAGTCAGCAAGCGGGCGCCCTTGGCGGCGAGCTGCTTGGTGGCCAGGTCGGCGGCCTGCTGATCCCAGAGGCCGCAGGCGTCGGTGACGAGCCAGACGCTCTGGCGGCGGGCGAGCAGGGCCAGGGCCAGGAAGCGGATCGATTCTTCCAGGCCGGTGCCGAGCATGATGAAGTTCGAGACCTGGATTTCGGTCAGCAGGCGGTCGGCTTTGGGATTGCGGGTCAGGTCGTCGCCTCGCTTGAGGAAGAGGATCTGGCGATATCGCGAGAGAAGGTCGTGCGGCAGGTT
Organism: Planctomycetota bacterium; assembly: GCA_025357795.1. Taxonomy (GTDB): domain Bacteria; phylum Planctomycetota; class Phycisphaerae; order UBA1845; family JANYLN01; genus JANYLN01. Next base: position 2,304 of record JANYLN010000316.1, on the reverse strand, counting down.
GATTGTGTCATCGGTCTGCACGAGGGTGCGTCGCGGCAGGAGCGTGCAGGGGAGCTTGCTGATGCCGGGCGTGTCGGCCAGGCAGTGCTGGGGCACGTCGCGCGTCGGGTCGGTGAAGCGGTGGAAGTCGATGCTGGAGATCACGGTCAGCCTGCATCGGCGGGCCCAGCGAAAGGCGCGTCGGATGTTAGGGATGATCGACAGGTTTGTAACCGGGCGGTGGCCGTCCGGCGTGAGGAAATCCACCTGCGTGTCCACGTCGAGCAACACATTGGGGTACAGTACTGCCCTTTGGCGTAGCATGGCTTCGCCTCCGTCGCTGTGCATCACCATGGTGGGGAACCTCCCCAACCCAGCGGTTCTGGCGTTGGTGTATCGGCCAAACCGGTGAGCCGGTTTACTTTCCACGTCTGGTGCGAGGCGCGTAGGCCCTTTGGGCACGAAGGGCCTACTCTCACGGATTACACAAAATGGTAGCACTGCCTATGGCGCAAGGCCAATAGGAAAAGTGCGGGGCGTGCACGAAGTATTCTGAAAAATGAGACATTTTGCCGGGGCGGGAGAGGTTTTGGAGGGCCTGAGGGAGCCCGCAGAGGCGCCGCCGGGCAAGGCGGGTGGAGGCCAGCCGATGTCGGGAGAGGTGGCGACTGGCGGCTGTGCTTTTCAGGCAGGTCTGATAAGATGGCCGGCGCAGGGGCCTGAGCTGGCAGATGTGCTAAGTGTCGGTGCGTCGGGTTGCGATTTCGGGTCGGGGCTATGCAGGTTTGCGAGGTGTAAGAATGGATTCGCTGACGCCTCAGATGATTGGAAGTCTTTTATTGGCGGATGGGGAATCGGCCAGCCGGGCGGGGCTGCAGGCCTATCTGAGCCGGGCGGGCTGGGAAGTGGTGCTGGCGGAGACGGGCCGGCAGGTCGTGGAGATCGTGGGCGGCCGGAGCGTGGACGTGGCGGTGGTGGACCTGCGGTTAGAGGACCTGCACGGGGTGAGCCTGATCGAAGAGGTGCGGGCGTTGCGGCCTGGTCTGGCGGTGATCGGGATGGCCAGCGAGGCGACGGTCGAGCTGGCTGTGGAGGCCATGCGGGCGGGGGCAGTGGATGTTCTGAGCAAGCCTGTGACGGGTCGGACAGTACTGGCCAAGGTAGGGCCATGGGCGGCGTTGCGGGAGGGGTCGGGGACGCAGGTGGTACGGCTGGGAGGGTGTGTATCGAGGGAGCCGGCGGTGGCGGCGGTTCTGAAGGAGGCGGCAGGGCTGGCGGAGTCGGACCTGGCGGTGGCCATCAGCGGGGCGATGGGGACGGGTCGGAAATATCTGGCTGGGGCGATGCATGGGGCGAGCGGTCGGTCGGTCGGGCTACAGATAGTAGATACAGCGGTGCTGTCGGCGGAGCAGGTTCGCGTGCGGCTGGGCCAGGCGGTGGAGGCGGCGGGTCCGAAGGGGGCGGTGCTGGTCGCGGACGTGCAGCATCTGAAACCGGCGGAGCAGGAGCCGCTGGCACGGCTTCTCAAGGCGGGCGGGGTGGCGAGAATCTTCGTTACGTTGTCGGATACGCCGGGGCGGTTGCTGGCGGCGAACCGGCTGTGCAAGGGGCTGGCGGATCGGCTGGGGGCGGGGGTGCTGTCGCTGCCGCCGCTGGCGGCGCGGCGGGGGGACATCCGGTTGCTGGCCGGGCAGATCATTGAACAGGTGGTCGCGTCGAACCCCCCTGCCCTGAGTCCGGCGGCTGTGCAGGCACTGTATCAATATGATTGGCCGGGCAACGTGCGGCAGCTGCGGCTGGTGCTGGAGCGGGCGGCGCGGCTGGCGGGGGCGGGGGCGATCGAGCCGCGGCACCTGCCGATTTTGCAGGCGGTGCATCGGGAGCCGGTGCCGGTGGGTTGGGTAGCGGCGACGCCGGTGAATCTGCAGGAGATTGTGGATAACATCGAACGGGAGCTGATCGAATCGGCTCTGTGCCGCACGCGGCAGAACCAGGCGAAGGCGGCGGAGCTGCTAGGGATTCCGCGGACGACGCTGCGGGACAAGTTGGGAAAGTACGGCTTTACGCAGAAGGCACGGGCTGAGGGCGGAAAGTGACGGGAACCCGTCTGTCGTTGTGTAGCGGCGGCTGGGTGGAGGGGCAGGCTGTTGGCGAGGATCCCTTTGCTGACCAAGGGCTTACTGATAGGGGGGCGGGTAGGAGGTGGCCGCCCGGGACAGGGTGGGGGTTCGGTCAAATCATTTCAGACGTTGCGCCGATAAAGTACGACGAGTCGTTTGAGCGGGCCGTGTGGTGAAAGGTCCGTTAAATACGAAAGAAGATGCC
>JANYLN010000236.1 GCA_025357795.1 Planctomycetota bacterium | reverse complement strand
CGCGCCGCCGGCGGCGCGGCCCTTGCCGTGCTGGTCCCACAGGCCGGGCATGAAGTCGGCGATGACGGTGCCGCCGTTCCTGCAGAATTCCTTGATCTGGCGGGCTTCGGCGTCGGACAGGCACAGGGTAGCCGGCAGGATCAGGACCTTGTACTGGGCCGGGATGCCCTTCTGGACGACGGTCGCGTAGTCGATGTAGGTAAACTGGAGGCCTTCGTCGCGGAGCATGTTTTCCCAGGCCTTGCGGGTGAGCTGGCTGGTGCCCAGGGCGGCATCCTCCATGCGCTTGTTCCATGTCTTGCCGTGGGCTTCGGCATCGAGGATCCAGTGCAACTGGATCGATGGGTGGCTGTAGTAGATCGCCACGCCGTCATCGATCCACTCGGCGCCGCTCATCAGCGGGCCGATCTTCTGACCGGCCTCGATAAAGTGCGGGGCAGCCATGTTGAGCCAGGGCATGGGCTGCTTGTTCTCGCCGAACCAGCCTTCGACCCAGGCGATGAAGCCGCGGTTGCCCTCGGCCAGGTAGTACCAGACCTGCCAGACGGCGTCGTCGGCGACGTTGCCCTTGCTGGTGAAGAATGTCGTGACCGTGGGCAGGGCGTTGTGCGGGTTGAGCGAGCGGATGATTGCCTGCGAGCCGCCGATGTTGTAGGCCTCGAGGAACTGGACCTTGCGCATGACCTTGGCGTAGTCATAGCCGCCGAAGGCGCTGGGGCTCTGGCCGCCGACGTAGCCGACGGGCGTGGCCGGGTCGACCGTGTTGCCGAAGGTCGCCAGGTCGCCGAGGAAGTTGTTGAACACGCTGTCGTTGAAGGTCCACTGATCCATCAGGGGGCTGGCGTCGAACTCGGCAACAGACCAGGTCTTGAGATTCGGCTGGATGTCCTCGTAGGTGACCCACTGGTCCCGTTTGGGGGCGTTCTCGCCATAGACCTGTTTGAGCCAGTTGGGATAAGCGTTGGGCTCATCGGTGGCCTGCCACATGGTGGGGTGAACGAAGTGGCCCCAGGAGAGCTCGTCGTCCAGGGCGTAGGCGGCCCGGTAGGGGGAGGCCTTCAGGTTGCCGATGTTTTTGCGCATGATGTCTTCGAGCCGGGCCTTCATCGCCGCGTTGATCGGCTTGGCGCGCATGCCGTTGCCGTGCAGTTCGTCGAGGTGATCCTTCTCCTGGCCGCCGTCCCAGAGGTGAAGGTCGCCCTTGCCGGCCGTGTGGTCGTTGTAGAAGTGCAGCTGGTACTTGTTGATCCACGTCAGGTGCTGGGGATTGCCGTGGTCGGTGAAGGCGCCGTTGATGCCGACCTTGCGGCACCACTGGCCGGAGGCGTCGTCAAAGCCGATCTTCCACTGGAAGTACCAGGGCATGAAGGTCCAGTTCGACCAGGCCTTCAGCGCCCAGGCCTTGTCCTGCTTGACGGGCTGAAAATCCTTGGAGGTCTTGATGTATTTCTCGTAGGGGTCCTGCGACTGTGTCTGCGGCTGGGCCCAGGCGAGGCTGCCTGCGGCCAGAAGGCTGGCGATGGTTGCCAACGCGGGAACGATACGACTGCGTTTCATTACGGCGGTCTCCTTGTAGAATGACCTTGCGGTCGGCGGTCGGCCCGTTCTGCCGGACGCCGATGGAATATCCTGGTTGGGCGCGTATTATGCACCGCTGACGGCACGCACGCGAGGTCGCACGGAACAGTATATGACTCATACACGATGACAAATCGCTATTTGCGGGCAAATCGCACATGGTGGGGTACACGTGTCGGATTGCTGGTGGCGATCCTCCCGCCGAACGCGGTCGACGTGGATGTCAGTGCCGACATGCCATCGGTTGAAGTGGTTCTGGAGTCTGGGGCGAAGATCCGTGGTCAGATAACCGATTCCGAGGGGCGGCAAGGTCGCCTTCGTCGGCGCCAACTGCGGCATCCAGTTGGATAGTGCCCGCAAGTACGTCGCTGAACAGGGTTTGGCCTGGCCGCAGGTCGCTACAGAATCCTGGGGTGAGGACAACCCATTCCTGACCGCGTTTGGTGTGGCGGCAATTCCGTCCTTCTGGTTGATCGGTTCGGATGGCCGTGCTCGCGCGAGATATCCCGGCGGAGTCGCTGGCCGAGCGGATCGACGAGGCGTTGGCTCGTCATTGAGCCGCACGGCTGATCGGCAGGCTCAGGCAAGGCAGCGGGGGCATCGCGACGCAGCGTTACGATGCCCCCGCTGTTTACGCGGACACGATCGGTCGTGTCCCCGATAAGGACTGTGCCTATCGTAGATGCGTATCTGTCGTTGTTATGTGTGAAACCCGCTTGTCGGCCATACGGATTGCTTTTTATCGCCTATCATAGAGTGCTGGTTGTGGCGAAAGAGACTACCTTTCGACGGACGGGGGATTAAGGAATTGTAATGGCATTTCGTTGGACTTCGCCTATCTGGCGGGGCGGCGCCGTGCTATGATTCTTCGCCGGGATTGGTTCTATACGCAGCGAGAAGACAAAGAGGGTGGCAGATGCCTCTGGACGAGGATGATCTGACAGGTCTGCTCCTAATCGTCACCGGCTCGACCCTAAGGGCCGAGATGGCGGATCGGCCGCTTGCCTACCGGCTGCAGAAGATGATCCAAAAGCGCCTGGTGGCCGAGGTCGTACTGCGGCCGATGGTCATGAGCGACATCTGGTACCTTAATAGCGAACCGCTGCAGCAGCTACCCACCATCAGTCTGGGCGGCCCCGGGGTCAACGCCCTCTCGCAGTTCTTCTTCTCCAAGCTGCCCACGGCCCTGGGCATCGACGGCCTGCTGCTGATCCAAATGGATGTCGCCATGGAGGATCATCGCTGCTGCCTCTGGGGCATGGATCATCGCAAGACCGTTGAGGCCTTGCATGTCTTTACCGAGTGCGGCTATCTCGATCAATTTCTCCAGGGGATCGGCGCGGCCTAAAACGACAGTACGGCGTTGCAGCCGAATGGCCCAAGGGCTATTATGCGCAGTTCGTAGAAGGTGGTTGGCACCGAACAGCCGGTGTGTCCTGCGGTCATCCACGGGCGGTAATGTTCAGAACACCTTTTGCCTACCGGATTTACCGTTACCAGACGTCACACAACAACCTGTTGACGGGCTATGATTCGGGATGCAGGGGGATACGGCTGGATCGGCGGTGCATCCGCGTGAAGGGCCGTGACCGGCGGGCGCGGGTGTCGCGGCCTTGGCACGATGGCAACGCAGGCTGGGACCTCTTACCGTAATGCGGTCCCGACCGTCCGGCTTGTTCGTGTAGCACGAGCAGGCACGGATCGACAGGGGCAGTAGGGTTACATAGGAGCTTTGAGACAATGTCCAACGGCAATAACAGACGTTACCTGTTCACCAGCGAGTCGGTCGGGGCGGGCCATCCGGACAAGGTCGCCGACCAGGTTTCCGACGCCGTACTCGACAGTATCCTCGCGGCCGATCCCAATGCCCGGGTGGCCTGCGAGACCTTCGTGACCACCGGTCTGTGCGTCATTGGTGGTGAGGTGACGGTCCACAATCAGGCGGCCAAGGAAGCCCTCCTCAACGTTGAGGATACCGCCCGCAAGACCATTGCCGAGATCGGTTACACCGCGCAGGGCATCGGCTTTGACGCCTACAGCTGTGCGGTTCTCCGCGTGCTGCACAGCCAGTCGGCTGACATCGCCATGGGCGTGGACCAGGGGAAAGAGGTCGGCGCCGGCGACCAGGGCCTGATGTTCGGCTTTGCCTGCAAGGAAACCTCGACCCTGATGCCTATGCCTATCTACTTGTCACACCGGCTGATGGAGCAGCAGGCCAAGGCCCGCGAGAGCAAGCAGGTTCCGTGGCTGCTGCCGGACTGCAAGGGTCAGGTCACGGTGGAATACGAGGGCAACAAGCCCCGCCGGATCACCACGATCGTCTTTTCGACCCAGCACACCGAAGCAGCCCTGGACCCCAAGACCAACTGCGTGTCCGAGAAAGCTCGCGCTGAGTTCATCGAGAAGGTCATCAAGCCCGTCATCGAGGCAGAGCAGAAGCTTCAGGGCCAGGAGCTGTGGGATCCGAAAAACATTAAGTTTCTGATCAATCCGACCGGTCGTTTCCTGATCGGCGGCCCGCACGGCGACACGGGCCTGACCGGCCGCAAGATTATCGTTGACACCTACGGCGGCCGCGGTCGTCATGGCGGCGGCGCATTTTCGGGCAAGGACCCGAGCAAGGTCGATCGCTCGGCCTGCTACATGGCCCGCTACATCGCCAAGAACATCGTCGCGGCGGATCTGGCGGATCAGTGCGAGGTGCAGCTGGCGTACGCGATCGGTGTGGTCGAGCCGGTCAGCGTCCTAGTCGACACGCAGGGCACGGGCCGGGTCGATGACGCCGAACTGGAAAAGGCTGTCCGCGAGGTCTTCCCGCTGACGCCTGGCAGCATCATCAAGCACCTGGATCTGCGTAAGCCGATCTACCGGGAGACGGCCCGCAACGGCCACTTCGGCCGGGAGTTGCCGGGCTTCACCTGGGAGAAGACCGACATGGTCGCCAAGATCAAGGGCGCGGTTTCGGCCAGTGCGGTGGTCTGATAATTTCCCCGGCGGGTCTCTGAGCCGAGGTGAAGATATGAAAAAGGGACGCGGCGAATGCTGCGTCCCTTTTTGCATGGTATTTGCCTGTCAGGGTGCTATGCGGGCCAGTTCTCGGCCAGGGTCAGCAGGTCCACCACGTCCACGTAACCATCACCGGTGATGTCGCCGGGGGTTGACGCTGCCCGGTTTGCCACGGTGCGGTCGTCCGTAGGAACAGCACCTAAGACCATCGCGACCGTGAGACAGAATGTCCGAAGCCGGCAAGCAATAAGACGTGGATTTCTCCCCTTGTAAGACTGGTTGTCGTACTACAGGCTCAGGTGCGAGTCCTGTTTTGGTCTGTCAGGTAATCTCCGTACAGGGCCTTAAGGTCGGGCTCCATCTTGACCTGGTAGAACAGGCTGGACAGACGCTGGCGCTCGTCGGCTGCCAGCAGGAGCGGTTGTCTTGGGTTGGGCCGTGCGATGGCCGCATATTCTGCCAGCACCGAGGGTTGGGCTCGTTGTGGGTCGCGGGTCCTGATCTGCCAGAGGTGCGTGAAGATGTCACGTCTTAGGGTTGCTTCGAGCAGGAACCTAGTCATCTGTGCATCGCAGAAGGCGATACTCGGTGAGTCGTTGGCTTCTGAGCCGCCGAACAGCCTGGCGGGCTGGGGCAGCGCTACGGCGGACGGGTCATGCGGGCCGGCAAGTTGTTGTGCCGTCTGGGGGTTGCCGACGTAGACACAGCGCAAGTTCGCGGGCGATTCGTCAGCGAAGAGGATGCCGCCTGCATCGACAGCGAGCATGCGGAGTTCATGTAACTTCAGCGGGACGGGTCCGACATTGTGCAGCACTCGTTCGACCGTCATGGCTATCGGACCGGTCAGCAGGTGGATCGTCATCGTCTCGATCATGGGCTGTCTGGGGTAGCGGAACGTCAACGTCAGCGTCAGCTCGGTCTGCTCGCCATTGATCTTCCACTCCGCCAACTGTCCGCGGGGCAGGCTACCTTCGATGGCAGCGGCAGGGGCGAGGCTACGCCAGCCGATCCGGCCGTCGGCAGAGAGGTACGAGATCGCCCCGTTGGGGGCGAGTTGAAAGAGCCAGCCTGGGCCGCGCTTCTCGAAGAGGCAGTCGGAGACGATCTCGATCTGTGGGTTCGTGTCGCTCATGGCTCGATCATCCAGGGAGCAGGGTTTTTTCGCAAGCACCCGGCGTGGCCGGGGCTTAGGCGAAGCGTCCATTTGCTATCCGGATCGGGCCGGCATACTTTCATTAGGGCAGAGTGCGGGTGCCAGTGCTTTGTCGGCCTGGATGTTACGTGTCGCGGGTACGGGTTGGTCTGGTCAGGAGATTGCTTCATGGCGCGTTTTCGGTTCGCGGTGGTTGGCTGCGGGGTTATGGGCAACCAGCACTCCCGGAACGTCTACGAGCACCCGGATTGCCAGCTCGTTCGGCTGATCGACACGGATCGCAGCCGGGCGGAGGCCCTGACGGCTCGTTACCGGGATGTGCCGGCCTCGACGAGCTTTGCGGACGCGCTGCGTGAAGATATCGACGCGGTCATTCTGGCGGTGCCGCACGCGGTGCATCACGAGTATACGATCGCGGCGATGCGGGCGGGCAAGCACGTGATGATCGAAAAGCCGGTCTCGCTGAACCCGCCGCAGGCCCAGGAGATGATCGAGGTTGCGAGGCAGACGGGCCGCATCCTCCAGGTGGGCCATGTGTTGCGGTTCTACCCGGCCAACCTGCTGATCAAGCAGATGGTGGACAGCGGGCAGCTCGGCCGACTGTTCCAGGTCCGCTACCACGCGGAGCACTACCCGGACCTGTCCAAGCGGGTCTGGATTGCCAGTCCGGATGAGGGCGGGGTTATTATCGGAGCCGCGATCCACCACACGGACCTGGTGGCCTGGTGGGCGGGGCCGGTGACGGCGGTTCGGGCGTACGGGGCGACCATCCGGCCGATGTACCGCGAGACGGGCATGCAGGATCACTGCCTGATCCTGTATGAGTTTGCCAGCGGGGCAATCGGCGAGACGTGCTACTCGGTTTCGACGTACTCGAAGGGGTTGCCTTACAACGAGGCGATGCTCAGTTTCGAGCAGGGGACGATCGTGCTAAACAGTGGCACGGGGGATATTTACCTGAACAACCAAGTGCCGGTGCTGGAGTACGAGCCGGGGGTCCACAAGATCCAGTCCAATAACGACTGGGGGATCGGGCTGCAGTACGAACTGCGGGCCTTCCTTGAGGCGATCGAGGGCCAACCTGCGCGGATCACGCCGGAGGAGGCCCTTTATGCGATCCGGGTGGCGGATGCCGCGCGGCGGTCGGCCGAGGCGGTCGAGCCGGGGACGCGCATTGAGGTGGGGTCCTGATGTACCCAACGATCGGCTAAGGGTCAGTGCATCAATAACTCCGCCGCCAAGCATTTCAGTCGTCCCTGGCGGGACTCAACGACAACAAAGAAAAGAACGTATGTTATTGGGGGCCTTCGTACCCAGCACCTTCTCCAAAGAGTGCTGGGCTACGATCGTTCTGTCCCTACGGGGCGAACGGCAACAGCAACGGCGGCGTTGTTCTTGCACGAACCCTAAGCCTGGGTTTACGGCTGCGACTGGATCGCTGCCTGGAAGATCCCTGCGACGAACTGGTTGCCTTGGCTGCTGAGGTGGTTGCAGCCGCTGTAGTTGGCGGGGTCGGCCAGGATCTCATCCGCTCGGGCCCCCACGTCCACGAGGACGGTCCTAGCGTCGGTTGCGGCGGTGCGGATGCGGTCGTTCAGGAGGCGGACGTATTCGTTGACACGCTGGGCCTGGGCGGGCAGCAGGACGTTCAGCAGGGTGGGTTTGCACTCGCCTGTGGGACTAAGGTAGAAGTAGGTGGCCACGTAGACCTGGAGGCCTGCCTGGTGGCCTAAGTTGATTGCCTGCTGGATGTTGGCCTGCACGGTATCGAGGGCGGTATCGAGTTCAGCACGGAAGGGGTAGTTCGACGCCGCGGGTGAGAGGGCGACCAGGGGGTCGTGGTTTCGGACGAAGTCGAGGATGTCGTTACCGCCTTCCCAGTAGAGCAGGACCTGGGCGTTGGGGTAGAGGCCCTGGTCGAATAGCGGCTGGAGCCGGGAGATGCCCTCGCTGGTGGTCTCGCCTCCTTTGCCCTGGCCTGCGAAGGTGTTGGCTGGCAGTCCGAGGTCATCTCGCAGGAGCTCCCAGTACTGGCGGTCGGCCTGGTCGGCGGTCGTTGAATCGCCGAAGGCAATGTAACGGACGGCTGGATCAGGGATTGGTACGGTCTGACAGCCCGCCAGGAGCAGGGCCATCAGTAGCGGTGCGAGCATTGTGTAACGCCGTGCATTGCCAGGATTCATGGTCTGGTGCCTCTGGTGGTCTGGGTCCCTGATATAGACGATGGCTGCTTAATCATATCCAGCGGCTTGAGTTGCCGCGATGGGCGGGGCGCAAAACGAGGCACGGTTGGCTTGCGCCAGCCGTGCCCAGGGAGGGAGTTGCGAATCGTTTACCAAGCCGCCGGCTTGCAGGGCAAGTGGTGGCGGCAGATCAGGCAGAAGTATCGGCCGTTGATGCCGGGAATGGGCACGGCGGGCTCGTGGCAGTGCTCGCAGTGGGGCAGACTCTCCACAAGTGCCTTGCTACGGTGCACTTTCGTCTGTTCGGCGACGGTGGACAGGGTGCAGACGGCCTGGTCGGCCGCGATGTCGTCGATCCCGGCGAAGGGGGCGAAGCAGACGTCCTGGGTTTCCTCGTTGCGGCTCTCCCAGCAGGCCTGGAGGGCGGCACCTTCCTCGGCGGCTTCCTGGCCTTCCTCGACGGGCAGTAAAGCCAGATGGTCATTGAGGTTGGCAATAATGCGGTTCATCTGCTGCTGGAGGTGGGTCTCGAAGCCGGCCTGCTCTTTGGGGGTGGTCGGGAAGGGGCGGACGGAGAGCTTCCAGTAGAAGTTGGCGATGGTTTGGGTGGGCGAGCAGGCGTAGGTGATGGTCAAATCGAATGGGGCGCCAGCCCAGGGGCCTCCGTTGAGGGACCAGGCGATCTTCTTCATCACACCGCCGCGATCGAAGGCGTGGCGATCGGCATCGGCGGTCAGCAGGTCATAACCTTCGGCCAGCACGGGCGGTAGCACGAGATCCGGCAAGTCGGAGACCTGTCCGTTGCACGCCCATCTGGCCCAGTACGAAGCTTCCATCGTTCGTTCCCTTCCTTGGTCTTGGGAGGTAATCCCGTCCGCTTCCTGAACCGCTTCGGAAGCATCCTCTTACTACGCCTGAATATAGCAGGGTTGCGTGAGGCGGATCAATCGGGCAAAGGCCCGCATTTCGTGGGGGGCCAAGCACTTAGAGGGTCCTAGGGTAATGCCCCAGAGAGGTGACGCTCATGGCGATGGCCGGGGAATTCGGACACCGGGTGGGTGCCACCAACGGCGCCACTAAACAGGTCTGGGCCACGCGAGCGCAGCGTGAAGCTGGGCTGGATGGGCGAGATGGGCTGGGGGCGGGTTTGGGGAACAACAACAACAGAATCCGCAGATTTCGCAGATTGAAACGGCAACGACAGCAACAACAGAATCTGTCGGCAGAAAGACACGGCGCCGGCTAGATCCGGTACTGCGAACAAAGGCCCCGCTGAAGCGGGAACTCTTGCACGCCCGCACCCGGCATCGAATGGCATAACACGCTGCCCGCAAGCGGGCAGGCTAAATGGGGAGGCGCGAGGTGTCCCGGGAGTGCGCCTGGGAGGTGTAGCGGGGGATGGTGCGCGGCGGGGGCGGCTGGGCGGGGCGCGGTGCGGAGTCATTGGGCGGCAGGCGTGAGTGACTGCGGTGCGTCCGCGGGTGTGGGTGGGGCGCGCCGGATGGCGGCGCTGCGAGGGGTGGCGCAGTTGCCCTGTCTGGGGTGGCCATCTATGCTCAGAAATAGAGAACGATACAGGTACGGTAGTTTGGGGGCGCCGTCCGAGGCTGCAAGCCGGGGTGGATCGGTCAGGTGCAAGTGCCGTGGGATGCGTCCATCGTCCGGGGGGCAGTATTACAGTTCTCCCTTAGAGCCAGCGATTTGACCTGGACGTGTGTGTCGCATGTAATTCAGAGAGATCACGGGGGTTGTTGCAGTGCGTTCGGCCTATCGATGTGTGTATCGCGTAGGGGTTTGATTTCCTCGATGGCGTCGAAAACACCCGGTTGCAGTTCCCCGAAGGATCCCCCCGTAAGCGTATTCTTGGACAACGGCCCGATCAGGCAGGACAGGCAACAGCAGGTGTGCGCCGCGCGGTTATGCGGCCCGAAGAGCGGCAAGGCCGGCTGGAGGTGCCACTGGTTCAACAGACAGAGCGAGTACAGAGGAGCGGCCGGCGTTGGGCCGCTCGGAAGGCCGGTAGGCCTTCGGCAGATACAAGGATTCTGGAACCGTAAGACTTTGAGATAGAAAGGGGCAAATCCATGGCTATGTTCGGTGAACATGCCGCGCACGACGCGAGTCGTGCCGAAAAGGTCAAAACGGGGTTGATATCAGGCGGCTCATTGGCCCTGGCCATCGGCGGCGCCGCGGCCGTGGTCCTTACCATCATGGGTCTGAGGGATGTATGGCCCGTCTACATGCTCGTGCTCTCGACGATCATCGTCGGGGCCGCGTTCATGCTGGAGGGGATCGCCATTGCGGGTCGGCAGCTACAACTGCTCAGCCGCACAGGCGGCACCATCGAGCAGACGGAGCTGGCCGGCGGGCTGACGGCGGAATTCCTGGCCGGCTGCGCGGGGCTGTCACTAGGCATCGTGGCGCTATTCGGCATCTACCCGATCGTGCTGTGCGCCAGTGCGCTGATCCTGTTCGGCAGCGCGCTGGTGTTCGGCAGCCGGCAGCGGGTGCACTACAGCGAGTTGGGGATGAACCGTCCGGATATGCCGCGGACGGATGTGCCGGGCAGCGTATCGATGGAGAGGACCAGCGAGAGGTTCATGGAGCGGCCGACGGAGCGGCTGAACGCACTGCTGTCGCCAGTCTATGGGACGCATGTGATGGTGGGTCTGGCGTGCATCGCGCTGGGGATTATCGCGCTGTCGGCGATACAGCCACTGGTGCTGACACTGGTGGGCCTGCTGTCGATCGGCTTCGTGCTGTTCCTGAGCGGCACGTCGGTGGCGACGTGGTTCGTGACCCGGTTGGCCAAGCGGGTTTAAGACTCGGCTTGGGGTAACGGTTGCGTATGTAGAGTTTTATTTTTCCGAGGCGCTGTTTCTCCGGGCGGCGCCTCGGTTTCGTTTTGCGCTGGTGGGACGGTCAGGGGGTTCTTGCGGGGGCGGCCCGGTCGGCCGGGTGGGCGGAGGACCTTGGCGAAGCAGCCAGCCATTGAAGGCAACTGGGCTGATGTTTTTTCGCGCAATGAAAAGCGACCTGGCAGGTGCCCAGGTCGCGTGATTCGTACGATTGGCGAACGGTATCAGGTTCGCTGCGGCTGTGAGGGTACGGACACAAACTGATCGGGTTGATCAGGTTGTGTTTCTGCCGGTAGCGATCGAGTCAGTTCGCGACGCAATTAGCGGCAGCTCGGCTTGCGGCCGATTCTGCGCTGGCGTGCGAGGACCTTGCGGCCCCCGTGGGTGCGCATGCGAGCCCGAAAGCCGTGCGTACGAAAGCGTTTTCTGTTACTTCTTCTTCCGGATATAACCGCCATGCCTCAACTCCTACTAGCCAATCCAGTTGTGTACCGTCTTGAATGGCGAGTCACATAGCATAGCCGCCGGCCAATCGAGCGTCAAGGTCCCGGCGGGGGTGTGCGATGGCTGGGGAGCGGTTTGCGCTGTCACATCGCCGCCGGGCATTTCAACCGTCCCTGGCGGGACTAAACAACAAGAGAAGCCGGGTCCCAGGACCTTCTCCAAAGAGTCCTGGGCTAAATTCATACCGTCCCTCCGGGGACGAACGGTCACGGCAACGACAAAAAAAGCACGGCGCAGCCTGAAGGCCGGACTATGAACTAAGGCAATGGCAACGACACGCGGCTCGCAAGCGAGCCGGCTAAATGGGGGGCGGGGTCACACCCTCGATTGGCTTTTCTCAACAACTGCGGTGTTGTTCTTGCACAGACCCTAATTTACGATATTCGGGAGATATTGGAGGGGCAATCGGGGGGTGTTATTCGGCCGTCAGGGGGAGCCAGGCGCGGGCGGTGTTGCCGTGGGTATCGGCTGCGCGCAGCGTGAGGATGTGTTCGCCTGGGGGGAGCGGTCCGACGGTGAAGTCGAGCATCTCGGAGGGGGTATCGAAGATTTCGTCCGTCGGCAGGAGCGTGATCCAGGTCTGGGCGGAGTCGATGGCGTATTGGGCGGCGACGAGGTTACTGGCGGCATCGACCAGGTGGGCCTGGATGCGGAAGCCGCTTGGGCCGGCGGGAGCGAAGCGAAGGTCCTCGATCCGGGGCGGGGTGTTGTCCACTGTGAACGGATCGGAGATTCGGGCCTTGGAGAGGGCCTGGCTCGGGGGATTGTCGGGGGAATCGCTGGCGACCAAGCGGACCTCGTAGCGGCCATCGGGCAGGGAGTTGCTGTCGAGGCTGTGGGAGTTCTTGCGGACGTCCTTGGCGATGCGGATCCAGCGTTTATTGCCTACCTGGCGGAGGAGGACCTCGAAGATCAGGGCGTCGCCGTTGGGGTCGCGGGCCTGCCACTCGATCGGCAGGATGCTATCGGCGTCGAAGGCGTCGTCGCCTGTGTGCTTGTCGGCGGTAGAGTCGGGCACGGTCACGCTCAGCGAGGAGATCTCGGGCGCGAGGTTATGGACGAGGTAGGGGATCTGCACGGCGCGGACGATCGGGGTGCTGTCGCCGGTGCGGCCTGACCCTCCCCCCCGGCACCAACGTCACCGTCCAAACCCGCTCCAGCAACCTCCGCGACGCTGCCAGCCTAGGCTGGTCCGACTGGTCCGAGCCGATCCCCTTGGGCAGCCAAGCCCACATCGCCTCGGACCAGTCGGACCAGCCTGGGCTGGCAGCGTCGCGGAGGTTGCTGGAGCGGGTCTGGACGGTGACGTTGGTGCCGGGGGGGAGGGTCAGGTCGGCGGTGATGCGGCCCCAGGCGGCGATCTGGCCTGCGTCCTGGGGGGCGGAGGTGTAGGCCCCTTCGTGGGCGTAGTCGGGCAGGATGTGGACGAGGGCGGCTGGGCGGCTGGTGCCGATCCAGTAGGAATCGTCGGGGGCCGCCGGTGCGGTTTGGGAGGCGTCATTGGCGGGGACTCGGGCGGCGGCGGAGAAGAAGGCGGCGTCGTCGCGGACGAGGGCGACGTATCGCTCCTTGTTGGGCTGGACGAGGTAGACGCGGCCCGGGGAGCCGGTTCCGACGAGGAGGCTGCTATCGGTCGGCGTCATGGAGAGAAAGAGGGCCGGTAGTGAGAGGACCTCTGTTGTCAGGCCGTTGACGTCGATGCGGTAGACAGCGCTGCCGGCGGAGCTGGCGCCGCGTTCGCCGCGGGCGGTCGGGAGGGTGGCGCTGCCTATGGAGGCGGAGAAGGTTGTCGACGGGTCGTCATGGTCGGCCGGTTCGTGGTCGGCGCCATTGGGGCGGCCTGCGGGGCGAGAGGCCACCGGGGCATCGGGCAGGTCGGGGCGTCCCAGGGGGCGGGAGAGGGCGGGGCCGGCGCCAGCCCCTTTGTCGGTGCCAGCGCGGGTAGTGGCGGCATAGATGGTGCCATCGGGCAGGGGGGCGATCGCGGCGACGCTGCGATCGCCTGCGTCGAAGAGGATTCGCACGCGGCCTGTCTGGAGGTTGACTTGGCCCAGCAGGCCGTTGCCATCAGTACCGAAGACCAGGTGGTTCTGGCCGGCGAAGGCGAGGGTCAGGACGTTCTTGCTGGTAGTGAGCGAGACGATCTTTGTAGCGTTTTTGCCTTCGGGGGAGATCTTGTAGATCTCCCCGCTGGTGCCGGTGGCGGCGTAGATGTTGCCGGCGGCATCGCGGGCCATGGACCAGATGTAGCGGACGGCGGAGGGTTCCCAGAAGGGGCTGCGCTGGCCATCGGGGCCGACGCGGTAGATTACGCCACGGCGGCCGCCCGTGCCGACCAGGAGGGAGCCATCGTCGAGGAACAGGAGGCTGAAGACCTGGCCCTCGGGGACCTCGACGAACTTCTGGGGCTCGTGGTCAACCATGCGGTAGACCATGCCGTTGGGGCCGGTGCCGATATAGGGGCGTTTGTCGGGGCCGATGGCGACGGTGTTGACGGTGTCGGCCTCTTTGGGGTCGAGTTCGTAGCGTTGGGTCTGGGGGGCCAGGAGCAGTTCGGCGCGGCTGGAGAGCGAGACGTTTTCGAGGTTGCCGGCGAGGAAGTCGGCGGGCTCATCGATCTGCCAGGTTTTGGGTCTGGCGCCCCGCGTGGGCTGGGCGTAGAGGGCCAGCAGGCCCACGACCAACAGCCATCCGGCGCGCGGTATTGTCATCGGCGGAATCTCCATCCGGCGTCGCGTCGCGCGTCGGGCGACGCTATGTGATGTCCGGCAGGGCTTCTACGGTATGAGCATAGCCGAGTTAGCGAGTTTTTCCACATTGAGCTCGAAGTCGGCTGAGCCGCTGAG
>JANYLN010000208.1 GCA_025357795.1 Planctomycetota bacterium | reverse complement strand
AGGCCCGCCAGACCTACAGCAATCAGTTGCGCAAGGAGGCAGCCAGTCCCGCCGACGCCGATCGCGAAACGCCGCCTCCGCCGGAACGGTTTGCGTACCAGCATGCCGGCACGATCGGCGCGGACAGCAAGCGGCTGCTATCCATGCCCAATGCCTGCTGCGCGTTGCCCGATGGCACGATCGCCGTGGCCGACATCAACACGATTCGCATCCATGGTCCTGACACATCGTTTCAACGTGTTCTGGAGGTAAAGGACCTTCGCTGGCCGCTGGGCCTGTGCGCGGATGCCGAGACGCTCTACATCGCCGATACGAGCAACCGTCGCATCGTCTGCGTGGACCTGGCCAGCCAGAAGGTCACCCGCACGATCGGCCTGGCGAGCGAGCCTGCGGGCATCGCCCTGTGGCGGGGCGGCCTGGCCATCGCCCTCCCGCGGGCCAGCGAGGTCGTGCAGATCGATCTGGGGAAGGACGATGCGAAGCCTCGGACGCTGGCTGACTCCAAGGACCTGCGCCATCCGTTCGGCCTGGGTGCTGACGGGGAGCGGCTGCTGGTCGCCGATCCGTCCAGCCATCGCGTGGTTGCCATCTCGCGTGACGGAAAGACAAGCGTGCTGGCCGACCGCAAGCAGGGACTGGCGATGCCCAGCCGCGTAGCGGTGCTGGCCGGCAAGGTCTACGTCAGCGACTCCGAGCGCTGTCAATTGCTCTGCCTGGATCGCGCGGGCGGGGCGGCCTCGGTCCACGTGAACGGCCGACTCTTCGGCCCGATCCCGATGGGCCTGGCGGGGGATCTGGCTGCCGTCGGGGATGAGCTGGTGGTCGCTACCGCGTATCCTGCCGGCCTGACTGCGGTCTGCGCCGATGGCCAAGTCAGCGGCAAGTACGATCTGCGGAAGGATTTCTGGCCGGGCAAGCGTCCGACCTTCCACTCCTTCTGCCGTCGACCCAACGGGGACTGGCTTGCGGCCGACACCAACTTCCACGTCCTTTGGTACGACCGCGACGGCGTGCTTAAAAACATCTACGGCGCGTGGGGGCGTGGTGACGGGCAGTTCTGGGAGCCTGGCCCGATGGCGTGCGACTCGCGTGGCTATCTCTATGTCAACGACTTTTTTAACTTCCGTGTCCTGCGGTACGACCCGCAGATGGAGCAGATGTCCAACCTGGGCATGGACTGCATCCAGACCGATGGCGTGCCCGCCCCTGAGCGCTGGTATGTCCGCGGCCTGGCGATCGACGGCACCGACCGCGTGGCGGTGGCCGTCTGCGGAGGGCAGGGGATCTACCTGTATTCGCCGGGGCCGCGAAACGACCTGCTGTTGATCCTGCGGCCGTACGATCGCTTCTATCCGATGGGCGTCGCCTTCGACAAGAAGGGCAACCTCTTCGTGATCGATGACGCCGCCGGCAAGGTACTGGTCTACCCGGCCGGAGATCTGGCAAAGCATCTGCAGTCTACCGCCGCCGGGCAGGTCCTGTGCGGGGCCGACCTGGCCCCGACCATCTGGTCCTTCCAGCCGAATACCTGCGCCACGTGCGTGGTCGCGGACGAGCAGGGGGGCTGCTACGTCGCGCTGACCGGGCGCATCGAAAAGACCGACGGGGGTTCCATCGGCACGATCGCCCACTTTGACGCTACGGGGCGGATCGACCGCACGATCGTCAGCCGCTGGTCGGGCCTGACGGTGTGCATGGTCCTGGATGGCGACCGGCTCATTGTCGCCAACAGCAACATGCGGATGGAGCCGGGCATCAACGCCATCCCGCTTATCCAGCCTGCCGCCACCGCCCCTGGCAGTCAGGCAGCCGCTTCCGCGCCTGCTACCCAGCCAATCGGCAAGACCCTGTTCAAGACCGCCTGGAGCGAACAGCCCGATCAGCCCGGCGCGTTCCGCGCTCTGACCGGCATTCATCGCGTCGGCGGGGCCGAAGGGGGCTACCAGGTTCTCGACGAGCATCGCGGCAAGATGGTCACGATCGATCCGGCCAGCCTGAAGATCCTCGGTGAGAAGCCAACCGACGTATTTGCCCGGTGGTCCAACACGAACGCGGATGGTTCGATCGTCCTGCATACCTGGAAGAAGAGCACCTCGCTGCTGTGCGAACTCGACGGCACGACCCGCACCATCGAGTTCAAGGGGGTGAAAAACCCCGCCCTCACCGCCCGCGACTTCGACGGCTGCTGGTGGGTCGCCGACGAGAACGGGCACACCCTCATGTTCTTCGATGCCAAGGGCCCCGAAGGCGCCGAGCCCCTCTGGACAGTACACTGTGGCGAGAAGGCCGACCCCATCGCTGAGACCTGGAGCGTCGCCCCGTTGCCCGACGGCAACGCGTGGATCATCGAGCGGGAGCGCCACCGGCTGTCGCTGCTGTCGCGCCAGGATGGCCGGGTGCTCAAGAGCACGCCCAAAGGCGTCGTCCGCTCGCCCGAGAGCGTGCGAGCCCTGCCTGACGGTTCGCTGCTGGTCACCGACCGCCGCTGGGGCATCCTCCAGGTTAGCGCTGACGGCCTGCAGTCCTGGCGGGTCATCAAGGACCTGCCTGGCGCGGAAGGCTACGACCTGTTCGTCGATCCGTACACGGGCCGGCTGCTCTACGGGCTGTTCGGCGGCGAGTCCCCCACGATCGGCTACGCCGACCCGATTCGGGATTCCGGAACATGAGTCGCCGCCCGACCTGGCCGAGAGGAGAACACGTTCGCATGGCAGGACGTGGCGGCGCTGCGGGTTTGTTCGTACGGGGTTGACGGGACGTCGGACTCGGCGGGCTACATCGCTTACGAACTGAACATGGTGCTGAAGAATCCGCCGGGGAAGCGGGTCAACATCATGAGCCATGCGGCGGAGTATCGGCTGCGCGATGACACGCGGCATTTCGCGGAGTTTGGGAGGTGCCGCTGCTGGACCACGCGGGGGGCAATTGAGCGGCGGGTCTTGCATGCCATCCCATTTAGAGCGAATAGCCAGCGTCGGCAAGCAGGCGGCGCAGCATGTGCAGCGCCTGGTCGCGATCGGTGATCTGCTCGTTGAGCTGAGCGGTGTATACGGCGTCGAGGACCTGCTTGTAGATCGGGCCGGGGGTGATGCTCAGGGCCTTGAGGTCATCGCCTGCGACGAGGGGGGCCGGCTGCACTTTCTCGGGCGGGATGGCTTCGGATCGCTCGCAGAGAAACTGCCAGGGACGGAGGGGTTGGTGCCGGGCCGCCAGGTCGGCGTGCAGCAGTCGCGCAAGATTGTCGAACCAGCCTGAGGCCATCAGCCGCTTGAGGTCCGCCAAGGAGAGGTCCCCCTGTCGGCGCACCCGCGGCAGCGATTCGATCAGCCAGACGAGCTGTTTGCGGAGGTCGTTGCTGCAGGTCATCTCACGGGCGAGTTCGTCCACGCGGCCGGGGGGCAAGTCCGCCAGGGTCGCGGCCAGGGAACAGGCGAGGTCAGCATCGGCGGGCAGGGCGGCAAGACGGCGGCAAGCCAGGTCGATCGTTGCGAGGGGCCAGGGTGTGCCTTGGCCGACCGCGGGGATCGCGTGGGGAAGCAGGTCGCTCTCGGCGAGCATTCGCATACCGATTGTGCGGCCCGGCGAGGTGAGCATGCGGCCTAGTTCCTCGAGGACGCGTTCGCGGCTGACCTTGGCCAGCAGGGGGGCGTACTCAACGACGGCCTGCCAGGTATGTGGTTCGATCGCGAAGTCCAGGACGGCGGCGAAGCGGACCGCGCGCAGCAGGCGGAGGTGGTCCTCGGCGAAGCGCTCGCTGGGGCGGCCTATCGCGCGGATCACGCGACGTGTGAGGTCGGCCTGGCCTGCAACGTAGTCGATCACTTCTCCTGTTACAGGATCGTAGAACATGCCGTTGACGGTGAAGTCGCGGCGGAGGGCGTCCTGCTGGGCGGTGGAGAAGACCACGCGGTCGGGGTGCCGGCCATCGGAGTAGTGGACATCGCTGCGGAAGGTGGCGACCTCGATCCAGGGGCCGGCATCGCCGACCATGATGACGCCGAACTGGACGCCGACCTTGAGGGTCCGCCGGAAGATGTTCAGGAGTTCCAGGGGTTTGGCGCCGGTGGCGACGTCGTAGTCTTTGGGCGGGCGGCCCATGAGCATGTCGCGGACGCAGCCGCCGGCCAGGAGGGCCTCGAAGCCTTGGTCGCGGAGGTGGCGCACGATCCAGTCGGCGGCTTCCTTGGGGGGAAGCGGCCTTTTGCCACGGGGGCGATTGTCGGGCGGGTGGGTCACATCAGTCCCATGAACGTTATCGCCATGCCGCCGTAACGACGGACATCGAACGCTTCGAGCCTGCCGTAGACCTGCTCGTCGTAATGGACGTCCGCCTCGTGGCGGAGCACGACCAGTGCGGAGGGGTCGAGCGGCACCTGCCCGGGTAGTTTCGCCAGGAGTTCGCCGATCGGGCTGGCGGCGGAGCTGTCCCGGCTGAGGAGGTAGGGCGGGTCGAGGAAGACGAGGGTGTAGAGGTCCTGCGGCGGCTTGGGGGCCTTGAGAGTCAGGGCACTGGTCTGCACCACCTGCGTCTGCTTCAGCAGGTCGAGGGTCTTGAGGTTGGCCTGGAGTGTCCGAGCGGCTGAAAAGTCTTCCTCGACGAAGCAGCAGTGGGCCGCCCCACGAGAGAGGGCCTCGATGCCGAGGGCGCCGCTGCCGGCAAAGACGTCCAGGATCGCCACGGGGGGGACGCTGCCGGGATCGCCGTAGGCCGCGCCGATGATGTTGAAAACCGCCTGCCGGACGCGGTCGAGCATCGGTCGGGTCCGCATGCCGGGGGGTGCCTCGATCTGTCTGCCTCGTAGACTACCTGCAATGATGCGCATAGATTGTTACCGCAATACCTTACGCCAATTAAAGTTGCGCCAGGGAGTCCGTCTTGCCTGGCTTGGATCGTCCCAGTACAATCGGCCCGGTTTTTCGGTTAGGCCCAGTCCAGGATGCGATCATGCCCAGTTGCCTGTGCGAACATTGTACAGCAGTTTGCTGTCGCTATATTGCTTTGCCCATCGACAAACCAGAGGCGGCGGAAGACTTCGAGAACATCCGCTGGTATCTGGTACACGAGAACGTAACGGTTTTCGTGGACAAGGGGCAGTGGTACATCAGCTTCGGCGCGCCCTGTCGGTATCTGAAAGAGGATTTCCGCTGCGGGATCTATGAGACCCGGCCGAAGATCTGTCGCAGCTACCGGACGGATGCCTGTGATTACCACGGCGGGGAGTACCGGTACGAGCTGTTTTTCTCCGAGCCGGCCCAGGTGGAGCAGTACGCGGCCGAGGTGCTGGGCAAGAAGAAGAAATGAGCAGCGGCAGGGTGCTAGCGGCTGCCAGTACAGCAAGGAGCAGCACGATGCGAGTTGGCCGATTGAGCGGGATCTTTGCGTTGAGCCTGGGCTGCGCGGCGGCGCTGCTGTCGAG
This sequence comes from Planctomycetota bacterium, assembly GCA_025357795.1. GTDB lineage: Bacteria > Planctomycetota > Phycisphaerae > UBA1845 > JANYLN01 > JANYLN01. The sequence goes on along the minus strand of JANYLN010000208.1, from coordinate 24,661 downwards.
CGGGTGTGCCTGGTATGGCTCGTCACTGGCGACCAACAGCGGGCCGCGAGCGGCGCATGGGCAATGGTCGGTCAAGATGGACCAGTGGGTCCATGTCGGCGAGCAGATCGACGTCGATTATGCCCTGCACATGGGGACGGCTGACTACGCGCTGCTGGACATCGAGCCGCTGGGCACGTGCAAGGTGAGCCTGGTAGGGGATCGGGGCCGGTTCCTGTTCGAGGGGATCCGGTTCGCCGAGCCGACGCTGCCGAAAAAACCGCTTACGCTGTATGCCTCGGCGTACCGCGAGCGCGGCGAACGGGACGTGATGGACATGGATGGCAAGCTCCTGCGACGGGAGAGCCCCTATGACATTGGCGATAAGAAGGTTGCCAGCGCACGGCTTAAGGTCCACGTGTACCAGTCGAGCCTGGCGATCCAGGTGCCGCCCGATCCAGCCGGGTACAACTGGGAGACCGCCAAGCTCCTGCTGTACGCCAGGCCCGAGCGGCCGGCCGAGGTGCGGGCGGGGCGGGACTACCGCAAGGGTTTCCGCGTCGAGGGGCCGACGGCGGCGGGGAGTTTCCTGGTGGTGTACGAGCCGACGGCGGAGCAGGTCAAGCATACCGAGTCGACACGCGTGGTCTTGAGCGTCATGAATGCGGCCGGGCATGAGTATCGCCAGGAAATATGGCTGCCGACGCCGTAGGACGGATGGGGGGCGGGGCGTTCTCTTTGGTCCCTGGCGGCCGTAGAATTTCCCGCCACGGTTTCTGTGACAACACGGCACTGCAGCCGGATGACCTTCTTGATTGAGGCACGAGCATGAAGTTCCAGGCTGTCAAAGGCATGCGGGATTTCTATCCTGAGGACATGGCGATTCTCAACTGGATTCTGAACGGCTGGCGGAGGGTCAGTGTTCGCCACGGGTTCCAGGAGTACGACAGCCCGGTGATGGAGTACCTGGACCTCTACACGCTCAAGAGCGGCGAGGGGATCGTCTCGGAACTATTCCACCTGACGGACCGTGGCGGGCGGGACCTGGCGATCCGGCCTGAGGCTACTCCGACCCTGGCCCGGATGGTGGCGGCCCGGGCGAACGCCCTGCCGCGTCCCATCAAGTGGTTCACCATGCCGCGGCTGTGCCGGGCGGAGAGGCCGCAGCGGGGCCGGGGCCGGGAGTTTTTCCAGTGGAACATCGACATCATCGGTGTGGATGACGCCGTGGCCGACGCGGAGTGTATTTTTACCGCGGTCGATTTCCTGCGCGAAGTGCATCTGACGGCTGACGACGTGGTCGTCCGCATTGCGGACCGGCGGCTCCACAAGGCCATCCTGACGGGCTTCGGCATTCCGGACGAGCAGCACGAGAAGGCCCTGGGGTTGCTCGACAAGGCCGCAAAACTCGAGGCCGCCAAGATGGCGGAAGTGTGGAACGAAGCCTTCGGGCAGGCCTTGCCCTTCGACTCGCTGCAGAAGCTGCTGGCGGCCGGGACGATTGAGGAGTTCGTGGCGGTCGCCCCGCAGGTGGGTCTCAAGGCGGAGTCCTTTGAAGGTCCTATCGGCGACCTGCGCCAGCTCTGGACCCATCTGGCCAGTTTCGGCATCACGGACTACTGCCGGTTCGACCTGCACATCGTCCGCGGGCTGGCTTACTACACGGGCATCGTCTTCGAGATCCACGACAAGCGGGGCGAACTGCGGGCGCTTGCCGGCGGCGGTCGGTTCGACAACCTGCTGCAACTGGTGGGCGGGCCGACGATCCCGGCCGTCGGCTTTGGCATGGGCGACATCGTTCTGTCCGAACTGCTCAAGGACCTGAACCGTCTGCAGGGCGTTTCGACCTCGACGGAGGTGTACGTCGTGGACGCGGAGGAGGGGTTGTTTGGCGACGTGCTCAAGATCGTCGCCGACCTTCGCCGGGCGGGCATCGTGGCGGAGTTCGGTTACAAGCGGCAGAACCTGGGCAAGCAGTTCAAAACCGCCTCGCAGCGTGGGGCGAAGGTGGTCGTGCTCGTCGGGCAGAAGTACCGCGATCAGCGTGTTGTCGAGGTCAAGGATATGCAGTCGGGGCAACAGCGGGAGGTCGGCGTGGACGAGTTGCTGGCTGATGCGCGGGCGCAGCTGGTGGCGGGGGCGTGAACCCGACGGGTAAGGCGCTTGACTTGCCTGGGTCCTTCAATCACGATGGGATCTATAGCCTTCCGCCTGCGTGAGCAGGGTTGAGGGCGCTGCCGTTTGTCAGGCGAAACCTGCGGCTCGAGGCCCGGCTGCATTACACATGGCCAACAAAGGTATCAACTACGAAGAGGCGTTCGAGGACTTCCTGGCGGCGGAGGGCACTCCGTACGTGCCGGTGACGCTCGCGCAGCGGCAGGCATTTCACGCTGCGAAGATCAAGTCCTTCGACTTCGTAGTCTGGCCCAACCATAGGCCCAACTGGCTGGTGGACATCAAGGGGCGGATCAGCCGGACCGGACGGCTGGAGAACTGGGTGACCGAGGGTGACCTGGAAGGCCTTGATGCCTGGCAGAGGGTCTTCGGCGACGGCTATGTGGGGGTGTTCGTCTTTGTTTTTCAGGTTGTCCAGCCGGAGAAGTGGGCCTGGCAGGCGGCCCCGCTGCACAAATACCGAGGCAACTGCTATTCCTTCTGGAGCGTCTTGCTCGACGATTACCGCCGTTCGGCGAAGGTGCGTTCGGCCAAGTGGCGGACGTATTCGACGGAGGCGAACGTCTTTCGCATAATCGCGGAACCGGTGGGACGGTGGCTCTCAAGCGAATCGGGCCAGGACCGGGGGCCTTTCGTGGACGGGCTATAGCGTCTATAATCCGTTGATCGGCAAGCGTTGGTGTTTGCGAAAGATGGGGATCGGTTTATGAAGACCCTCGGTTCATTCGTACGGATTCCGGCTGTGGTGGCGATGGCCAGCGGTTTGCTGATCAGCGATGTCGCCCAGGCGGCCCTACCCATATCCAGCAGCGGCACCGGCAACCCAGTCAGCGCAACGGTGTGGATCTGCCTGGCGGTCTTTGTCCTGGGGACGCTGGGGCTGGCCTTCTGGAACAGCAAACGCAGCGAAACGCAAGAATAATGCAGGACATCCAAGGCGATCGTGCAGAGGAGACACGTCATGCCGCGCAAAACGCGAGAAGCGGCGCTGGTCGTGCTTGTGCTGATCAATGTCATTTTGTTGTGCACCGTGCTGGCGTACGTCTTGCAGCTGCCGCAGGCCCATGCCCAGGCGGCGAATGCCGGCGGCGGCCAGGGTTACCTGGCGGTCAGCGCGCTGATTGAGGCTGGCGGGACCAATGCGATGTTCGTGCTGGACCCCGCGCAGCAGCGACTGTACGCCTGGGCACCGGTGCGAGGGGGACAGGCTGTGACGTGGGCCCCGCGTGACATGCGGGACCTGCGGCAGGACTTCTCCAAGCAGCCCACTCCGGCCGTGCCGCCGCGGAATCGCTAGGTCGCAGGTCCAGGCAAGCGAGAATACCCCCATGAACAACAAAGACTTCGCCATTGGCGTTTTGACGGTTACGGCTACGGTGCTGTTGACCGCGGTGTTGGTCCTGAGCGTGCTGGCGCCGAAGCAAGTGCAAGCGTACGCCCAGTTGGACAAGGGTAACGGCTACACGATGTACACGGTGCAGGTATCCGATTCCAACGAGCAGCTGCACGTGATCAACCATGCCGCCGGGCTGCTGAACGTCTACCTGTTCGACATCAACACGAACCGGCTGCAGCGTGTCCAGCAGATTCCGCTGCCGCCTTTCGAGACGCGTCAGACCGCACCGGGGGGTGCGGCGCCGGCCGGGCGGTAAGCAAGCCGAGTGCTGATCAGAACAGCACGAAGTACCTGCACGCCGCCAGGGGACAAGGGACAACAGGCAAGCGGTATGCGCCTTGACATTTGGTGGCATTCATCCGTTACTAGCGGGGCTGTGCGCTGGTGGTTTACCACGACAATCCCGGAAGAGAACCGTGCCCGATGAGTGAATTTATCAGCGATCTGGCGAAGGATGTCCTGAGCGGCAAGTGCGGTTCGCGAGAGCAGGGGCTTGCGCTGGCAAGCGTCGGCGGGGAAGAGATTTACGATCTGTTCTACTGGGCCAACAAGATCCGGTTGCGGTTCATGGGGCCGGCCGTACACGCGTGCAGCATCGTGGCGGGCAAGGTTGGGGAGTGCAATCAGGACTGCACATTCTGCAGTCAATCAGGACATTATAGGACGCACATCACGGGACAGACGTTCCTGGACACCGAGGCGGTCGTCGCGGCGGCGAAGGAAAGCGCCGCGAACGGCGCCACTTGCTATGGCCTGGTGAACAGTGGGCTGGGGCCGAGCGACGCAGAGATCGAGCTATTTGCCGAGGCCTTGCTGCGGACGGGCCGGGAGACAACGCTAGGTGTGTGTGCATCGCTAGGGGTGCTCACGGAGCCGCAGGCGCGGAGGCTGCATGAGTTGGGCGTGCAGCGGTACAACCACAACCTGCAGACATCGCGGCGGTTCTTCCCGAACATCTGCGCGACGCACCGTTACGACGATCGGATCGAGACGGTTCGACTGTGCAAGCGGGCAGGCATGAAGTCCTGCTGCGGCGGGCTGTTCGGCATGGGGGAAGGCTGGGAGGACCGGGTCGAGTTGGCGCTGCAGCTGCGCGAGCTGGACGTGGATATCGTACCGGTCAACTTCCTGATCCCGATCCCGGGGACGCCGCTGGAAGGTAACGCGAATCTCACGACGCTCGAGTGCCTGAAGATCCTCGCGGTGTACCGGTTCCTGCTGCCGAGCGCGACGATCAAGGTGTGCGGCGGGCGGGAGGTTCACCTGCGCGATCTGCAGAGTTGGATGTTCTTTGCGGGGGCGAGCGGCTTTCTGATCGGAAACTACCTGACGACGTGCGGGCGAAGCGCCGCGCAGGACCTGCAGATGCTGAGCGATCTCCAGATTCCGCTGGCCAGCCGATTGGCAGCGCAAGCGGCAGGACACCAGCCCGCGGCAGCCGAAACATCAACCACCAAGGCGTTGCATGACCAGGTCGCACGTTATGTCCAAACCGATAAGGCCTGAGGTCTGGATCACCGGGGCCGCGGCGGTTACGGCCCTGGGTGACACGCTCGAATCGACCTGCGAGGCGATGTTCGCGGGGCGGACAGCCGGGCGCTGGGTCGACATTGTGACGTCGAACGGCCGATCGGTGCGGGTGCCCGCGGCGCCAGTGGAGAACTCTCTAACGGCGGGAATGCCGCTGGAGTCCTCGTGCGAGCGGGCGGACTGCATGGCATTGGCGGTAGCGCATCAGGCGGTTGCGACGGCACGTTTAACGAGAGAGCAACTGGCCCCCGCGGCGGTCGCCTTCGGAAGCAGCAAGCCGTCGATCGGCTCGTGGTTCCTGCAGGCGGTGCTGGGACACAAACCGGCGGAAGGCAGCCCGAAGGTTGTGCTGCCCAATCCGGGGTCGTTCGAGTCACCTACCTGGGACATGCTCACGCCGCAGCGGGCGGCGGTCCTGGTGGCGGACGCACTGGCGGTGCAAGGGCCGATCCTGTCGTCGGTGGCGGCGTGCAGCACGGGTCTGCACACTTTCATCCGGGCGGTACAGTGGCTGCGCGACGGCGATGGTCCGATCGCGATAACGGGGTCGGTCGAGTCGAGCCTGAATCCACTGTTTGCTTCGGCGTTCTTGCAGATGCGGGTGTTGGCGGTGGACCATGCTGAAGCGGCGCACGGCTGCAGGCCGTTCGATCGGCAGCGCTGCGGGTTTGTGATCGGCGAGGGGGCGGCGGCCCTGGTTCTGGAGACCGCTGAGCATGCACGGGCCCGGGGGGCTTGGCCGCTGGCGATTGTCGCGGGCTACCGCATGGGGGCCGACCCGACGGGGTTGGCGGAACTGGATGCGTTGGGCCGGCCGCTTGCTTCGGCGATCCGGCGGTGTCTGGCAAATGCGGGGGTCGGGCCCGATGAGGTCGCGTGCATTAAGGCGCATGGCACGGCAACGGTGCAGAACGACGTAGCCGAGGCCGCCGCGATTGCCAGCGTCTTCCCGCAACTGCCGCCTGTCGTGTCGTTCAAGGGGTACCTGGGGCACACATTGGGGGCGTCCGGCGCGATAGAGATGGCCCTTTGCACCCAAGCCGTGCAGTGCGGGATGATGCCGGGAAATGCGAATCTGACGTCGCCTGACCCGGCGTGCGGGGGGAACCATCCCACGAACCCTGTAGCGATTCCTCAAGGACCGGCGAGTCACGTGTTGTGCCTGTCGGCGGGGTTTGGCGGGCATCTGGCGGCGGTGCTTGTACGGCCGGGTCGCGGGTGACGGCAAGGGCCGGGGAACGGCGAGGGTCGGGGTTCCGGGGAACAACGGCGACGACAACCTTTGAATGATGTTCATGCGGGGATGTTGCCGAAATCCTGGGATATGGCAATTGAGATCCGTCCATTTGAAGACGCGCTGTGGCCCAGGGTGAGCCGGTTCCTGCACGAGCACTGGCAGGAAAACCATCCGCTGTGCCAGCAGGACCTGTTCTACTGGCAGTATCGGGGGTTCGGGCCGCTGGCGGGTACGGAGGCCTGCCGGTTGCTGGTGGATGGCGAAAGGATCCTGGGGTTTCTGGGGGCGATCCCGGGGCTATACCGGCTGCATGGGCGGGATGTACCGGGCATGGCGCTGGCGTTGTGGGTGGTCGTGGAGGAACTACGCAATACGGGACTGGGCCTCCTGCTGATGCGGGAGGTCGAAAAACAGGCGACTGTAACGGTGTGTTTGGGGGTGAATCCCAAGGTTGCGCGGTACTACACAGCTACAGGATATAAGCAATTAGAGGCCCTGCATCGATACGTATGCCCGCTGGAGACGAAGGGGTATCTGCCACTGCTGAACGATGCGGTTGAGGCGGGTGAGATCGAGGCGTGGGCGGGGCGGGGGGGCAGGGGGGCGATTGCGTCCATTCAGCCGGAAAACATCGATCCGCAAGATTTGGCGAATCTCTGGCGGGCGGCGCAGGATCGCTGGCAGGTGACTCTGGAGAGGACGGCGGAGTTCTGGGCGTGGCGATACCAGGATGCGGTGGGCTTCCGGTACTGGCAGTTTGGAGACGCGCGGCAGGGGGCTATCATCGCACGCCTTGATAGCATTCGCGAGGCAGACAGGCCCGAGTTGCAGGACAAACGGGTGCTGCGGATCATCGAGATCGTGCCGGCCAGCGATCGTGGGGATGCAGCGGCGGCGGATCTGTTGGCGGGTGTGCTGCGGTGGGCGCGCGAGCAAGGGGCGGTGGCGGCGGACTTTCAGTGTTCGAGCACGCGGCTGGAAGCGGTTCTGCAGGCGGCAGGATTGCGGCGGAAGGCACCACACGACGCGGCGACGCAGCTGCCGGAGCTGTTCAACCCGCTGAGGCGGACTGCGGCGCCGATCAACCTGATGGTGAAGGTGCGGGGCCTGGCGCAGGTCGATTTCGACGCGGTGTACTGCGTAAAGTCGGATGGGGATATGGATCGGCCTGTTAGGTGGCCTGATCGCACATAGAGACCTGAACCCCGCATTGTACGTCCGGTAATATATCGGGTTATGGGACGTTGGATGTGGCCTTGATTGTCCAGTCGTTGGGTGCGGTGTCGCCTGCGGTCGGCAGATCGTTCGTGTCCAATCGCGGCAGCAGCAACGGGTCGTGCGGGCTGTGGGCGATAGCCACTTCAGTCGTGAAACCCGCGATGCAGCCTGCCTGGCGAGCCAGGGATAGAAGAGCTGGATTGTGCGAGCCGTACGGGTAGGTGAACATCCAGCTTGGCTGGGTGTTGGTCACCTGGTTCAGGAAATCGAGCCCCTTGCGGATCTGGTCGGCCTGCTGGGGCTCGGTGAGGGTTGCAAGCCAGTAATGGTCGTAGCCGTGACTGGCGATGCCCATGCCGGCGGCGGACATTTCCCGCAGTTGATCGAGGTTCATGTATAGTTCGGCGGCGAACGCCCGTTCGTCGGCGGTCACGTATTTGCGGAACAATTCATCGGTCAGCAGGCTTCGGAGTTCCTCGGGTAGATCCCGCTGGAGCATTCTTTTCAGGAATATGATCTCGGCGGGGTCGAACCGGTTGGGCTGGGCCAGGCGGTCCCAGTAGGCCTGGTTGCTGTCCAGTTGATATGCCTGACGGTATCCGTCCAGCAAGCTGAACAGTTCGTTAACGACCTCGCCAAGGCGATCCTGCATGGCTGACAGCACGAAATGGATCTTGTTAACGGCCAGGACACTGCCTTCGAGAATGGCCTTGGCAACGGGCGCGAAAATGCCTGTCAGGCCGAGGTCGGCGAGGATCGGGAAGACGGTTTCATGGTGATCGCTGTAGCCGTCATCGAAGGTCAACAGCGCGGCGGGCGACGGCAGACGGTAAGACGGGTCGCGGACGGCCTGGGCCAGTTCGGCGGGTGAGATCAGACGGTAGTGGCGGCGGAGGTAGTCCAGTTGGCCCTGGAAGGTGGGCACGGAGCGGGCCTTGATGCCGGGGAAACGGGTGCGGCCGACGTCCCGGACATAGTGGTACATCACGATGGTGAGGTTCGTAATCATGGTGTAAGGAATCGGCTGGGCAGGCGGTTGGGGCATAGCAAAACAGGTACGTGGACGACGGGCGAAGAAGAAGAGACCATGGCCTGGGTCCGATAACGTGCGATGGCGAAAGGCGACACGATGAGTGAATCCGCGATACCTTCGAACGCACCATAATATCTCTTATGGGACGTTGTATACGGGCTGATTGGGGGGGACTTGGGACGGCTTGTCTGCCTCAAGGGGTTGGCGGGCTTACTGCAACGGTTGTACCCCTGCCAGGCACTATGACAGCAAGGACAACCCGCGATGACGCTTTGGGGTTAGTAACGACAACGGCCACAACGTACGACCACGCCCCTGGGCTGATGGCCCCTATGCGGCTACAGCCACGGCCAGTACAGCGCCGGCTCCACGCCCGAACTCCGGAACGCATCCCTGCGTCAGCCTGAAGAAACACGGCGAGGCGGGATTATGCTACCGGTTGGAAAAGGCGAACACCTGATGTGGGTGAGGCCCACATCAGATGTTCGATAATTCGTTGCTGCGTAAGTACGGCTAGAAACGGTCTTTGCCGGGCCTAGGTTCTACCTGGTGACAAGTTTCACGGAACTGTCGGCGATTAGCAGCAAATGCTTGCCGCGCTGGGTGAGCTTGTAGACATCGCGCTGGCCTTCCTCGACCAAGCCGGCGCTCTTGAGTTCGCGAAGGTGGTAGTACAGCGGGCCAGCGCTCAGACCGACGGCCTTGCGGAGCTTGGCGTAGGAATCTGCCCCGGCCATCATGGCCTTGAGCATGGTCAGGCGGCGCGGGCTGGCGACGGCGGAGAACAGTTGCACGATCGTATCGTCGTGGCGTTTGGCGTGCCGGCCACTGGGCAGGGACTCACTGTACTTCTCGGAGTGGTACAGGACCTTGCGATCGGTTCCTTCACCCTGGACAACAGCCACCAGGACTCCCGTTCCCTGCGTATTGCGGCTGGCCGGCATTTCTACGATATCGCAGATCTGCTTATCTGCGGCGGACAAACCATTACGTGATCCAGATTTCTTTGCGGCCATGTCATCTCCTCAGCCCAAGGTATTGCAGCTCAACACTAATGATCACAACCTATCGCATACAGGTTCCTGTAATGGATAATGATCCATTACAGGAACTCTGTCAATATCTTAAGTTAGAATTGTGAGATATCAACTGATTCGGTTTTAGATCAAACCCATCTTTTCTTTAAGGTATGCGAGGCATCTGGATTTGTCGATCCGGACCTGCTGGAGCGAATCGCGATCGCGAACGGTGACAGTCTGGTCCTGGAGTGTCTGGCCGTCGACGGTGATGCAGACGGGCGTGCCGGCCTCGTCCTGGCGGCGGTAGCGGCGGCCGATGGCCCCTTTTTCGTCGTAGTAAACGGGGAAGTTGGCTTTCAGATCCCTGTAAATGGCCTTGGCGACCTCGGGCATGCCCTCTTTCTTGACCAGCGGGAAGACGGCCGCCTTGAGGGGGGCAATGCGGGGATGGAACCGCATAAGAGTGCGTTTTTCGCCCTCGACCTCATCCTCTTCGTAGGCCTCGCAGAGCAGCGCGAGGCATGTCCGGTCGACGCCGGCCGACGGCTCGATCACGTGCGGGACGAAGCGTTCCTTAGCCTCATCATCGAAATAGGTCAGGTCCTTGCCGCTGAACTCCTGGTGGCGGGTCAGGTCGTAGTCGCCACGGTTGGCAATGCCTTCCAGCTCGGAGACGCCGAAGGGGAACTCGTATTCGACGTCGGCACAGCCGGCGGCGTAGTGGGCGAGTTCCTCCTTGCCATGTTCGCGCAGGTGGAGATTGGAGGACTTGAGTCCTAGATTGGTATACCATTTGTGACGGAGGTCCCGCCAGTATTCATACCACTTGGCGGATTCGTTGGGGCGGCAGAAGAACTCGATTTCCATCTGCTCGAACTCGCGGGAGCGGAAGGTGTAATTTCGGGGATTGATCTCGTTGCGGAAGCTCTTGCCTATCTGGGCGATACCGAACGGCAGTTTGACGCGTGAGGTATCTACCACGTTCTTGAAGTTTGCAAAGATGCCTTGGGCGGTTTCAGGCCGCAGGTACGCGACGCTGTTCTCGCTCTCGATGGCACCGACATAGGTCTTGAACATCAGGTTGAACTTGCGGGCCGGCATGAGGGTCATCTGGCCACAGGACGGGCAGGCGAAGGCGGCTGCGAGGTCGGGCTGGAGCAGGGTGACATCGGCACTGAGGACCTCGAGAACGTCGGCGGAACCCTGTTTCTTGGCGATTTTGGCCAAGGCGGGTTCGGCCGCCTGGCGGGCATGCGGCTCGTCGTCGGCCTCGACGCCCAGGACCTGCACGCCGGCCTTGCTCTGGACCTTGACGGCCCAGACCTTGTCAGCGCGGAAGCGGCCTTTGCACTGCTTGCAGTCGACCATGGGATCCGCGAAGCCGCCGAGGTGGCCCGAGGCCTCCCAGACGCGAGGATTCATGATGATCGAGCAGTCCAGACCGACCATATCATCGCGGGTGGTGACCATGTCGTGCCACCAGGCGTTCTTGACATTGCGTTTGAGTTCGACGCCCAGGGGGCCGTAATCCCAGAAACCGTTGATACCGCCGTAGATCTCGCTGCTCTGGAAGATAAAGCCGCGCCGCTTGGCCAGAGCGGTCAGTTTCTCCATCAGGCCCTGCTGCTTGTTGGCTTCGCTCATTTGGGTCTGCCCTTAATCGTCCATGCCAAAACCATTGGTACCAATGCTGCTGGCGAGCGTTATATATATTTGAAGCCGCAAACGCCAGTGCCGCCGCTGTGATCGTGCTCACATCGGCCAGATCGCGACGGCAGCTGTATTGTTTATCGTATGCACAGCGTCATGACGGGCATGACGATGCGAAACCACGCTCGAGGGGCGGGCGTTTCCGCAGCATCATAATCGTTACTTGCTATTCTGCATAGGGTTACGGCTGATTCCGCCTCGCGCGTGTTTGTGCGGGCGATCCGCGCGCGGCCACATACGGACGCAAGCGACAAAGTCCGCCCATGTTAAGGGGCCGATAATCATCTCTCTAAGTCTTGCCAGGGACGACTGTTAGCGAACTGCTCTTTGCGGCAATGCATTGGCACAGATGTGGAACGGCACCTGCATGGTTCCTTGACCTATAGAGGTAGAGGCAATAAAAGGTTTAGCAGTTGGTTAGGCACTTGCCCAGGAGGCGGGAGGCCAACATGGATCGTCACAGTATCGTGCAGTTCTTCATTCGCAAGCGTAAGATCGTGCTGCTGACGCTGTTGATGTACGCCGCGATGATGTAGGGAGCGGCTTGCTGTCAGCTGTAACGGCGGGCTGGCAGGATGCTCTGCGTCAGGCCATTGGCGAGGGATTCTGCGGGCCGGTCTTGCACTCGCGGCAGAGGCCGGCGATCTGGAACCGGTGAGACTGGACTGTAAAGCCGGCAGGTTCGGCGACTCGCTCGCGCAGCTGCCGGATTTCGCTGCTGTCGAACTCGATGACCCGGCTGCAGATCGTGCAGATCATGTGGTCGTGGGGCATCGAGCCGAAGCAGTGTTCGTAGTAGGCCCGGTTCTGTCCCAGGAAGGCCCGCCGAAGGATGCCGCAATCCACCAGGAGCGGTAAGGTCCTATAAATCGTCGCCTTGCCCACACGGATGCCCTGCTGGCGCAATGAGACGAGCAAGTCTTCCGGCTCGAAGTGCTCCTGGCTGCCGAGGATCGCCCGCAGGAGCGTCTGCCGCTCGGAGGTCAGTTTCAGGCCCCGCTCGCGCAGGTAATTACGGAGGACATCCTCCGCCCTGCTCACGGTTTGTTCATCAAGTTTGGTCGGCACGGCGTTGTCCTTTGCACTTCCGACGTTCATCCAGGCTTTCCCAGCATACCGCGACGTATGCATTTACGCCACGGGGCGGATGCAACGGAGGGCTGGTCATTTGAGGAACGGCAACGGCGCCACTCGTGGCTGAGGTGCCGGCAGATCCCCTTTTCCGACCGGAAATATTCAACATGGTTGGGTGTCGCAGGTGTGCACCATCCGTGGGCGGGAGGCGCGAACAGGCTCCTACACTTTGGAGTAGGATCTGTGGCATCTGCTCATGGTCAGGAGAGAGGTGCCCGGCGGGCACAAACGAAGGAGAACGGCTGTGAAGATTGAACTACCCATCCAGCAAGACACCTGCAAGTCGTGCGGCATGCCGTATGGAAGCCCTCAGCGCGAACTGTCCGCAACGCGGTTCTATTGCGTGCGATGCGCGAATCTGCCTCAGAACATCATGGATGTGCTCGACCAGCACTGCAGGCAGCTGGCGCAGAAGGCCGAGGAGGTGAAGAGCCCCGTGTCCGATGCCGAGCCACCCGCAAAATAGGTGCCTTGCGTAAACAGGTGCCGGCTCGGTAAGTTATGCGGCAGGGGCTGCATGGTCGCAGCCGGTGCCGCAAACCATGATAAACGAACGAAATCCACGCCAGCCCAACGAGCCGCGGTCGGATCGGCGGCAGTTTTTCCTACGCGGTCTGGGCAAGACGCTGGAGGGCCTGTTAGGGGCCGTTCAGAAGGCTAGCCCGATTCCCCTGCCAGATGCAGCAGCCGGGCCGCTGGCGCGGCCGCGTTCCGTGCTGCGGCCCCCGGGGGCGTTGCCGGAGGGGGAGTTTCTGCGGACCTGCTACCGTTGCGGCAGTTGCGTAGATGTCTGCCCGGTGCATGCCATTCAACCCTTTCAGGACCCGGCGAAGCCTGCGAGCGACGGCCCCAAGACCTTGGAACCGCAGGACGATGACATGGCGGGCACCCCATACGTCGATCCGGACCTGCAGGCGTGCGAATTCTGTAGCGACATGTCGTGCGTGAAGGCCTGTCCCAGCGGGGCCCTGGCGGCGCCGCAGGGGGCCCGGACGGTCCGCATGGGACTGGCTCGCTGGATACAGGGGCACTGCCTGCGGACGACAGGGGCAAGGCCGACCTGCCAGGTGTGCATCGAAAAATGCCCCGTCGGCCTGACAACGATACATTTAAACACGCGGGGCCAGATCGCAATTCTCTGCGAGCAGTGCGTGGGCTGCGGGGTTTGTCAGCAAGTCTGCCAGGCTCGGCCCAAAGCTATTGTCGTCCAGCCCTTATAGCACTGGCCTAAGTAGTCCGGCTGGGCGGTTGCAAATCCATGTCCACCCGATACAATCGACGCTCGCTGGCAAGTTATGCCAGGGAGCGGACTTACAACAATGCTGGCCAAGCGAATCATTCCATGCCTGGACGTTGACAAGGGTCGTGTGGTCAAAGGCGTGAAGTTCTTCGATCACGTCGATGCCGGCGATGTCGGCGAATGTGCTGCGCGATACGAGCAGCAGGGCGCCGACGAACTCGTATTTTACGACATTACCGCCAGTCACGAAGGTCGCCAGTTGATCCTGGACGTGCTCAGGGACTGCGCCGAGCGGGTGTTCATGCCGCTGACGGTCGGCGGAGGCATCCGGACGATTGACGACATCCGGCAGATGCTCAACGCCGGGGCGGACAAGGTGAGCATCAACTCGGCCGCGGTGCGGAACGCGACGTTGATTCGCGAGTCGAGCCTGCGGTTCGGCACGCAGTGTATTGTACTGGCGATCGATGCCAAGCGGGTGAAGCAGCCTGACGGCCGGGAGACGTGGGAAGTCTTCATCGACGGCGGCCGAAAGCCGACGGGCCATGAGGTCGTCGCCTGGGCGAAGAAGGCGCAGGCGGATGGCGCGGGCGAGATCGTGCTGAACGTGATGGATTCGGACGGCACGCGCGAGGGATATGATCTGGAGATGACAGCCGCGGTGGCGGACGCCGTGACGATCCCGGTGGTGGCGTCCGGAGGGGCCGGCAAGCCCGAGCATTTGGCGGACGTGGTGACGCTGGGCAAGGCCGACGCCGCGCTGGCTGCGAGCATATTCCATTTTGGTATGTACACGATCGAGCAGGCCAAGCGCTGCATGGCAGCCAGGGGCATTCCCGTGCGCGTGTAGGCGCGCGCGTGGCGGCAGGTGAGCGCGGGGCGCATTTTCATCCTGCACTCGCAAAGCCGCGGCAGAATGCAGGGCCTGGCAGGAGAGGGAATTGTCAGTGTAAAGGACCCAGGAAGCACGCAAGGAGCCGATAGCCGTGAGCAATGTTACGCCGCCGGTAGACAGCCACGCAACTGAGATGAAGCTGGACAAGGAACCCGAGATCAGCAAGTACTTCCGGGCCGTAGTCAAGATGCAGGCCTCCGACCTTCACCTCAAGGCCAACACGGTGCCGCGCATCCGTTCGGCCGGGGCGGTCAAGGCGACCAGTGCCGCCATGCTGACGAATGAGGACATCGAGCGGATGATGTTCGAGATCATGACGCCGGCACAGCAAAAGTTCTACAAGGAGCACGGGGCGTGTGACTTCGCGCACGACCTGGACGGTTCGGACCGGTTTCGTATCAACGTGTTCCGGCAGCGGAGCCTGACGAGCGTGGCGGCGCGGCGTGTCGCCCGGTACGTGCCGACGTTCGAGGAGCTGCACTTGCCGGCGAGTCTCAAGCACCTGTGCTACCTGCACCAGGGCATGATCATCCTGGCTGGCATCACGGGCGCCGGCAAGAGTACGTCGATCGCAGCGATGCTGCAGCACATCAACCAGAACCGGGCCTGCCACATCGTGACGGTGGAAGACCCCATCGAATACTTGTTCCAGGATGACAAGGCGTTCATCAACCAGCGTGAAATCGGCATCGACGTGCATGGTTTCGACGACGCACTGCGGTACCTGATGCGTGAAGACCCCGACGTTGTGCTGATCGGCGAAATGCGTGATCGCGAGACGTTCCAGGCGGCGATGAATGCGGCCGAAACGGGCCACCTGGTGTTCTGTACGGTCCACTCGTCGAGCACGAGTCAGACGATCACGCGTATTCTGGACCTGTTCCCCGAGGAAGGCCGCGAGCTGATCCGCCAGAGCCTTTCGTTCAACCTGCGGGCCATTGTCTGCCAGAAGTTGCTGCCGTCGATCAAGCCGGGGATCCAGCGGGTGCCGACGATCGAGATCCTACTGGTCAACCCGTCGGTGCGGCGGTTGATCGAGGCGCATCGCGAGACGGAGATCATCGACGTCATCCGGTCGTGCTACAACGATGGGATGCAGGACTTTACCGAGCACCTGTACCGCCTGGTGGAAGACGAGTTCATCGATCACAAGACCGCATACGAGGCCGCCCCAAACCCCGAAGAGCTGCGGATGCGGCTCAAGGGCATCCGGTCGGGCGGCGGCAGCATTCTAAGCTAGGACCGGGCGAGTTTGGCGGCAGGGCTGGACGGGGCCAACGTTTTTGGCCATCATAGCCGGTGGTGCCGGCCGAACCGGAGGCCGGTGACGCGGCTCCTACGGGAACCGCCAGAGCAAGACGAACGGCCGACCGCGACGATCGCGGCGGCGGACCACAGTGAGGTAATCCAACCGTGATAACCGGTAGTGCTGCAGGCATCCTGGCGACGCTGGAGCCGGGCAAGTACGCCAGCATCGTCAAGGTGATCATCCATGTGGTGCTGGTGCTGCCATGGGTCTGGCTGTGCATCTGGGCCAGTCGGGACGTCGAGTACGTCCACACAAACGGCCTGCTGTGGCGGATGGCACTGATGGCCGGCGGGCTGGTGGGCGTCCTGATGTGGTGGCTGATCCCGCTCTACGTGGTGGGCCTGCTGATGTACCTGGTGGCGATGGGCGGCGCGATGGGCGCGTACGTCTACCACCGCAACAGCATGGTCGGCCCCGCCGCAAAGATCCTGACGTCCGGGCACATCAAGAACGTGCTCCAGGGTATGTCCGGAGGAGATCGCAAGGCGATACCGACGCTGGTCCGTTTCCTCAGCACCGACAAGAAGGTCGTGCCAATCCCCGAGGACGACCCGGACGCGCTGGAGCGGTACCGTGTGGCGCAGGAACTGATCTACGATGCAATCTGGCGGCGGGCGACGGAAGTGAAGGTCACCACCAGTGGCAGCCAGGGCAAGGTCGCCTACCAGATCGATGGGGTGTTGACCGCCCGTCCGGCCATGGAGCGAGAGAATGCCGACCGCGTGCTGCTGTTCGTCAAGCAGCTGGCGGGGCTGGACCTGGAAGACCACCGCAAGCCGCAGCAGGGCGAGTTCACGGCCAGCACGATCGACCCGGTCACGGGCAAGAACAATGCGCAGGAGATCGAGGTGCGTTCGGCTGGGAGCACGACCGGCGAGCAGGTCACCCTGCGGCTGCTGACATCGGACAAGCAGTTGCGGACCGAGGACCTGGGCATGACCGAGGACCAGGCGAAGATCTGGACCGAGGTGCTGGGCAAACCGGGCGGCCTGGTAATCTGCTCGAGTCCCCCGAGCAACGGCCTGACGACGACGCTGTATGCCGCCCTGCGGCACCATGATGCGTTCACCCAGAACATCCAGACGTTCGAGAAGCAGATCAAGTTCGACCTGGAGGTCATCACGCAGCACGTGTATGAGCCGGGCAAGGGGGTCAGCTTCGCCCGCACGCTACAGACGGTGCTGCACCGCGACCCGGACGTTCTGATGATCGCCGAAATCCCCGACAAGGAGACGGTGATCCAAATCAACCGAGGCGTGGCTGCCAACAAGAGAATCTACATTGGCATGCAGGCCAATGACGCGTTCGAGGCCCTGGAGCGCTGGATCAAGATGCAGGACGATCCGAAGGCGGCCGGGAACGGCATGCTGGCAATCACGGCGCAGCGGTTAATCCGCAAGCTCTGCACGGTCTGCCGGGTGCCCTTCAAGCCCGATGCGGACATCCTGCGGCGGGCTAACATCTCGGCCGAAAAGGCCAAGGCGGTCTACCGGGCTCGCACCGAGCCGCAGGTCGACAAGAACGGCAAGCCGATCATCTGCCCGAACTGCCAGGGAAGCGGCTACTACGGACGGACGGCGATCTTCGAGCTGCTGCTGATCACCCCGGACATCAGCGGGCTGATCCGGCGCGAGGCGCCGATGGCGGACGTCAAGGCGGCCTGCCGAAAGCGCGGCATGCTGTACCTGCAGGAAGAAGCACTGAACCGGTTCGTCGACGGGACGACGAGCATCCAGGAAATATTGCGGGCGACCAAGGCGGAACCGGTCCAACGGGCCGCGGCGAGGTGAGAGCACCATGTGGTTGAATCTTCTGGTCTTGTTGATGCTGGTGCTTATTACGTTCTTCCAGTCCTTGCAGGGGCTGTTTGGCGCGATGATCCTGCTGGTGCTATCCGGCATCAGTGCGGCCATCGCATTCGGCTACTACGAGGACCTGCACAGCGGGCTGCTCGCCCAGTGGTTGCCGGGTGAAGGTCAGGCTGTTTCGCTGATGGTGATCTTCCTGGTCACACTGCTGATCCTGCGGCTGGTCGTGGACTTCGCCTTCAAGGGCACCGTTCTGATCCCTAAGAAGATTGACCGAGCCGGTGGGGCCGTGCTGGGCTTTTTCGTTGCGCTGATCATGACGGGCACGGTTGTGACCGCCATCCAGATGCTTCCGACCGACCAGGAGGTACTGGGCTTCACACGACACCAGGCGACGCTCGACGGGCGGATCACCGAGCGGGGGGTGTGGTTCGGGCCGGATCGCTTCGCGGTAGGCCTGGCGGGCACCATCCTGGACGGGAGCCTCTCCGGCAAGAGCGCCAGGGAAGGGAAGTTCGGCGAGGTGCACCCGGACTTGCTGGCGGAACTGGATGCGCGCCGGTCCGCGGGTGTTCCGACCGGGAGCAAGCCGGGCGAGGTGAAGATCTCAATCGAGCAGGTCTGGACGCCCGACCGCGTGCTCGACAAGGATGGCAAGGCCCCAATCAGCCCCAATTCGGGTACGAAGTTCCTGGCGATACGGATGCAGGGGTTGGGCATGCCAAAGGTCTTTACCCCAGTGCAAATGCGGCTGGTTTGCGAGCAGGCCGGCCGACTGCAGGAGTTCGTCCTGAAGGCAGCCAGCAAGGACAACGACGTGCCGACGGCAGTGCTGCCGCTGGAGAGGTACTCTCTGCTGAGCGGGCCCCTGAACCTGGTCTATGAGATCCCCAGCAGCGCTGCGCCGTGGTATCTCACTTTCAACGGCCAGGGCTTCGCCGAGATCACCCCAAAGCAACTCAAGGACCAGTCGGCGCCGACACTGAACAGCCCGGCCTCGGCCGATCAGCCCAAGAAGGACGATAAATCCAAAAAGGATGACAAGGCCAAAGACGCCGCGACGCCCAAGCCGACGGTGAAGAACCCGGTTGGCCGGACGCACGGCGCGGACGTGGCCGGCGGGCCGGTGGTCAGCGAAGATCTGCCTGAGGGCATCATCCTCCCGCGTAACGAGATCGGCACCAACGCGGATCTGGCGGGCAAGCGGTTCAAGGGCGGGCACATCGTCCTGGACGTCTCCAAGACCAAGATGGTGCCCGCGGCCATGGGCGTCAGCCAGTTCGAGATCCCCAAGGGGCAGAAGCTCGTGCAGGTCCCCCTGCACCGGGTGATGCCGGGGAGTCTGGCCGGGCAGGCGATCGACTTCGCACTGCGGACCCTGCAGCAGCAGTGGGCCCTGAACGACGACGCTGGCGGCAAGTACCTGCCGGTAGGCGCGATGGCCATCGCAACCGTCGGCGGAAACGAGATCCTCGAGTTGCAGTATCACATCGAGCAGGAGAACCTGGTAGCTGGGCACACGCTGACCAAGTGGCTGCGGATCAGCGACCAGGATCTGAAGACCCAGCCAAACGCGAAGCTCGTCTTCCTGTACCTGGTTCCGCCAGGCAAGCACATCATCGAATTCGATACCGGCCGTGCGACTGTCGAATTGGATCTGGCGGTGAAGTAGCTGAAGTCAGTATTGCCGCCGTATCTGCTCCGCGCTGACTCCCTGCAAGCGACCAAAAACAGAAGATCCTGCGTCGGGTTCATCCGTCGCAGGATCCGTGTTTTTGAGGGTATGCGGGGGCTTGCCCCCCTACTGCTTGCCTAGGCCAGAGCCACGGCCTGGCGGGCAGACGGCGCCTCGGCCAAGGTCCGATAAGAGCGATTGCTCCCACGGAGGTTCCCAAGGTACTCGCGCAGATCCATTTCGGTGAACTGCAACAGAAACTCCTCGGACGCCGAGCGGTTCAGGCTTCGGATCGCCAGAATGATCTGCTGTTTCCCATTCTCCTGCACCATGTATGCGTCCTCCTGGTAACAAGATCACGTCCGACACAAGGCCACCGGGTCGGGCCGAGGCTCCCGGACTACGGGCATATCGGCTGAAATCCGAAGTCACTTTAGCCATATACCAGTACTGGCCGGGGCGTTGCATCGGCCGACGACGCACCCTATAGTGGACCGTTCGTATCGTGTCGTACCTCCAGGCCCCTTGCAGATGAAGGGTTTGTGAATGGCAGTTCACGCCGGCCAGATGAAGCAGACAGCCCGCAAGGAATTCGAGGCATGGGCGGCCGGATACGATCGCAGCGTGATGCAGTGGTTCCTGTTCGGGCCGAGCTACCGGACCTTGCTGTCGGAACTGGTCCGTTGGGACCGGACGAGCGAGCCGTTCGATCTGCTGGACGTAGGCTCCGGGACGGGCACGTTCGCGGCCATGGTCGCAGGGGCCGGGCTGCCGGCCAGAATCGTTGGGCTGGACTATGCGGCATCGATGTGTCGCATGGCATCGCAGAAGGCTTGTGCGGCCAAGGCGACGGACCGCGTGCGGTTCCTGAACGGTGATTCGGAGCATCTGCCGTTCGCATCGGGGTCGTTCGACGTGATCACGTGCAGCAACTCATTTCACCACTACCCGCACCAGAACCAGGCGGTTCGCGAGATGTTCCGGGTGCTTCGGCCTGGGGGCCGGCTGATTATCCTGGACGGCTTCCGGGACAACGTGATCGGCTGGGCGATCTTCGACGTGATCGTCGGGCTGGTGGAACGGCACATCCGGCACGTGAGTTGGAGGCAGATGCGGGAGTATTTCGGGTCCTCTGGGTTCGTCCACATCCGCCAGCGGAAGATGAACCTGCTGTTTCCGCTGCTGGTGACCGTTGGCGTGAAGAACGACAAGGACTGAGTATGGAGCGAGGGGACACTCGACAACTCGAAGATCTGCAGACGGTCCTGGAGGTGACGCGAAGTCTGGCGGCCACCACGGATCTCGAGGCGTTGTTGCCGGCGATTGAGCGGGCGGCCCGGCAGGTTCTGCGGTGCGAGCGGGCGACCGTGTTCCTCTACGACGCCCAGCGCTGCCAGCTGATCAGCCGAATCGCCACGGGCGTACAGGAGATCCGGTTTCCGGCCGACAAGGGGATCGCGGGGCACGTCGTGCAGACCGGCAAGAGTTTGAACGTGCCGGACGCCTACGAGGATCCGCGGTTCAACCCCGAAATCGATCGCAAGACGGGCTTTCGCACACGATCGATATTGTCTGTACCGATGTACAACTACTCCGGTCAGTTGATGGGTGTGCTTCAGGCCTTGAACAAGTTGGACGGCTGTTTTGACACGTATGATGAGTGGCTGGCGGTTGTGCTCAGTGCGCAGGCGGGCGTGGCGCTGCAACGGCAGAAGCTGCTGCTGGAGTTCGCCTCCAAGCAGAAAATGCAGCGGGACCTGGACATCGCCCGGACGATCCAGCAACAGATTCTGCCGAAGCAGGCGCCGCAGATCGAGGGCTTCGACGTGGCGGGCTGGAACCGACCGGCGGACGAGACGGGGGGCGATTACTTCGATTTCTTCCAACGAGCGGACGGCTCGGTGGCGATCTCGATTGCGGACGCCACGGGGCATGGCATCGGGCCAGCGCTGGTGACCGCAGAGTGCCGCGCGCTGCTGCGGGCGAGTCTCAACGGCGGCAGCGACCTGTCGAAGGCTGTTACAAGAGTCAATAATCTGTTGTGTGAGGACCTGCCGCCGGATCGCTTTGTAACCGCGTTCGTCTCGCTGGTGAGCCCGAACAGTGGCGAGGTCCCCTACCTTGCCGCCGGACACGGGCCGGCCCTGGTTGTGCGGGACAACGGCGACGTAGAGCAGTACGACTCGACGGGCGTGCCGCTGGGCATCATGCCGGAGTTCGCTTTCGACATGGCGACCCCAATCCAACTGGGGCAAGGCGACTCGCTGGTGATCGTGACCGACGGCATGTTCGAGTGGCGCAACCCGCATGGCGAGGAATATGGCATCAATAGGCTGAGTGAATCGCTGTGCCGCTACCGCGGGCTTGCGCCTGCAGAGATGATCGACAAGGTCTACCAGGAGCTGCTGTGCTTCGCCCAAGGCGAGCCCCAGAGTGACGACCTGACTGCCGTCGTGATCAAGCGGCGATAAACCGGGCCGCCCGGGTTCGTAGCGACGAGGAGGCAAGGCCCGACGCGGGTGCTGTTTTCGGGGCGCAATCGAGCAAATGCCAGGGTTTCGACCTGCCTCCGATGGTTTGCGCTCCATGGTTGTAGTGTAGGTCTTAGGCGCGCTCAAGAATAACTTGGTCAATTGGCGCGTTGCAATGACAGTGAATACTTACAGTTGCCATGGCATAGATTCGCATTCTGCATGCCAGTTGGGCCAAGGCCCCTTCCCTCTGCCGGCATTACCCGGCTTCGTTGGTACTACGGGCCTCTCCGCCACCCCAGCCGGCAAGCACAACTGCTGCAGGAGATCCAATACTTTGGCCAGCAAGCGTAAAGCAGACGAGCAGGCCGACCAGCCACTACAGGAGTACCGCCGCAAACGCCGGTTCGCCCAAACGCCCGAACCCGAGGGCATGCCCGGCGCGGAACCATCGGCGCCGGCCGAGCCGCCGGCGGAGGCGGAACTGCTGTACGTCATCCACAAACACGATGCTTCGCGGCTGCACTACGACCTGCGTCTGGAACTCGATGGGGTACTCAAGAGCTGGGCGGTACCCAAGGGTCCCTGCCTGGACCCCTCGCAAAAACGCCTGGCGGTCCATGTAGAGGACCACCCGATCGAGTACGGTACCTTCGAGGGCATCATCCCGGCGGGCGAGTACGGCGGCGGCACGGTCATGCTCTGGGACGAGGGGTTCTGGCAGCCGCTGGGTGACCCGGCGGAATCCTACCGAAACGGCACGATGCGATTTCGCTTGCTGGGGCGCAAACTCAAGGGCGACTGGAAGCTCGTGCGATTCCGGGACCGCAGCGACAAGGGCGACAATTGGCTGCTTATCAAGGCCAAGGACGACCAGGCCCGCCCGCTGGCCAAAATTGACATCCTGGTCGAATCCCCCGACAGCATCACTACGGGTCGCACGCTCGAGCAGATCGCCCGCGAACAGCCACCGAGGCGATAAACCCCTTTGCTGATCCACCCGGCAGACGGTTCGTTTTCGCGGCGCGCAGGCGCCAGCCGTGCTACTGGCACCGACCGACCCAGCGCGGTAGACTCTGTACTTTCAATAAAGATCCAGCCGATAAGGACCCAAGGGACGGTCCGGACTCCGCAGGGGAAGGCCCGGCTGGAATCCAGAGGCCCTGCACTGCAATGCCGTCCCAGGGCACAAATCGACACAGGACACAAGTAGCATGGCAGACAGCCGAAGCCGTTGGCTGAGGGGCCTGGTGGTTTTGCTGATGACCTGGCTAGCGCAACCAGCCTTGGCGCTACCGTCGCGGGTACATGCACTACTGACGTACGAGGCGACCCGCATGCCGGGCGTGCCCGACGAGATCGCCAACGGGCCGTACGTTGGCATACCGGACAACCCCATCGCCGACGATCTCGACAACAGCCTGTGCGAGGGTGCCTTTGACGAGGATTACGATCGCGCGCCACGGACGTTCCTGGACTTCTTCGACGTGCAGAACCCCAGTCTCATCTGGGGACAGGGATCGCACTTCTGGAACCCCGCGGGCGGCCCCGATGGCGGCATTCTCAAGGCGTTCAACCCCCCGCCCTCGCGGCAGAACGCCTACCAGCGGGCCGCCATGCTCTACAACCAGGCGCTGGCGGCCTACCCGAGCGATCGCGCGCAGGCGTATTACCTGCTGGGGCGCGTGGCGCACCTGCTGACCGATATGGCGACCCCTGCCCACACACACCTGGACACGCATGTCTCGGACGTAGTGGCCGGTCTGCTAGACGGCAACGTGCTGGCGGCCGACTGCTTCGAGCACTTCCTGGCCTGGAACTACACAACCCGCGCGGATCTGCCCAGCGACCCGGACCCGACAGGCAGACTTCGCCTCGAGCAGGACATCGTCTCAAACCCGATCGCCTCTGTGATCCCGGCGTACCTGAGCGACGGGGGCCACCCGGAGATGGGCGACCTGTACAAGCTGTTCTACTCGATGGCCCGCCATGCGACCACTTGGGACAGCAACGACGTGGACGGCACGGGGCCGCAAGGCGTCGGCGGCGGTTCGCTCCGCTGGCACCAGGCGGTTGGGGTGCACTTCAACGACGCCAAGTCACTGCGGATCTGGCTGGTCGACAAGAACGGCAATGCTTTCCCCGTCGAGCCCATCGCCATGGTCGGCAAGGCAAGGATCCTGCTGCCGCCCCTGTTTCCCCCCAAGTCCAGCCGGATCAAGATCGAACACGACGGGATGGTCGCCTGGGTGCCCGCCGGACAGATCCTGCAGTTCGGCCAGATCTCAGACTTCGACTGCCGGCGGATCGCACAGGACCTGCTGCCCCAGGCAATCGCGCACGTCGAGGCGCTGTACCGGTTGTTCTGGCGGGACACTCACCCGGACGACCCGAGTCTCTTCGCGCCTGTCCCCGGCGACGTGGACGCGGACGGCTTTGTCACCATCCTCGACGCCTTCGCCGTGCTGAACGGTTTCGGGCTGCGCCAGGCCGACGCCGGCTTTGACGCCCGGACTGACTTGGACGCCAGCGGCCAGATCGACATGGCCGACGTGCTGTTCGTGATCACCCATTTCGCCAACACCCGATGAGCGGAAGATCGGGTAGGCGGGGGCCTTTCGACCCCCGCCTACCACGCACCTGCCCTACGTCTCGCCGCACCAACCGGCGCAACGAAGGTTGATGCTCCACTAGATCTGATTCTGTTTATGTGTAGCGTCAGGCATGAGCGCTGGGTGCCATTGGTCCTGCGCTGTTGCAGGACCATGCTGTCGCTCCCGCTAGAGATAATCGGAAAACGCTCTAGCCAGCAGGCTGCGTGGTCGGCTGGCT